>CAKVOK010000053.1 GCA_934792465.1 uncultured Clostridia bacterium
ACTTGAACAATTACAAAATGCCGAAAAAATTAGTATATGAGTGCATTTTGTAATTGTTCAGCAGTCATTAAATAAGTGTACATATGACTGCACCGTATATAAAAATAACGGGGCAGTTGCATATCTGCAATCCATTGCGTTTTTTTATGTGAAAAATGACGAAATTTTCAAAAAATATTGCCATTCGGGAAAATTGGTGATATAATTTAAGTTAGCAAAAGCTAACCGGGATTATATTTTTTCGGTTTCCCGGAAATTATGCCGCCGCTTTGCGAAACCATAGGCACAGGCGGCACAAAATTCGACTTTTGTTTTTCAATAAAAAATGAAAAGAGGGTAAATCATGAAAGCTAACTACAAAAACTGGGTTCCGAAAGAGCTTGTTGCCGGTACGCTTATCGGCTTGATTATACTTATTGCCGCCGCTGCCGCTGCGTTTATGCACGGTCTGACCGTCCCGGCAGTAATTTTGAGCTTGGCAGCTTTTGTATGCGCACTGTTTGCGATATGGTGCGTCTATGCGTACATCATGTTTTCCTATAACGGAAAAAGAAAGCTTTCAAAACAGATTATCAATGGTATCGCCGAATATATCAAACTTCCGGACGGAGGAATATGTCTTGATGTGGGCTGCGGAAGCGGAGCTTTGACGATTGCCGCCGCCAAGAAAAATCCGAATGCGAAAATACTCGGAATCGACCGCTGGGGCAAAGAATATGTATCTTTCAGCGAAAAACTGTGCGAGAAAAATGCAAAAGCGGAAAATGTATCAAACGTAAGCTTTAAGCAGGACGATGCGGTACATCTTTCTTTCCCGGACGAAACTTTCGACACCGTCACAAGCAACTATGTATACCATAATATTATCGGCAAAAACAAACAGGAACTGCTGCTCGAAACCTTGCGGGTGCTGAAAAAGGGCGGCACATTTGCCATTCACGACATTATGTCGAAAAGCCGATACGGCGATATGCAAAAATTTGCCGACAAGCTGAAAGAACTGGGATTTGAGGAAGTTCGCCTGATAGACACAACGGACGGAAAATTCATGACGAAATGCGAATCTCTCTTTATGATGCTTTCGGGTTCAGCCTTGCTTGTCGGGAAAAAATAAATCTAAAAATTTCAGAATATTTAATAAAAATACTTGACATTTGGAATAAATTATGCTATAATGTATAGGTAGTTCGCTGGAGTGGCACAGTTGGTAGCGCAGCTGATTCGTAATCAGCAGGTCGTGGGTTCAAGTCCCATCTCCAGCTCCAAAATAGGCAAGATTTTAATTAATCTTGCCTATTTTACATATATTACAAAAAAGGAGATGCTTCGGCATGAACTTTGTCAACGCTACGGTATTTACAGATAAATTTGAAAAAACGGACGTCTACGTATCCGACGGCAAATTTGCGGATACAGCTTCTGGCGAAACCGTTGATTTGCAGGGGAAATACATAATTCCCGGACTTATAGACATACATACGCACGGTGCTGTCGGAACAGATACCGGTGCAGACGATTTTGATTTTGGAAAATGGCAGAAATATTTATATTCATACGGTGTAACAACGTTTTTTCCCACAACGGCGAGTATGCATATGAAGGATTTGCGCCGTGTTTACAAATCGCTCGGCGAAAACGGAGAAATAATAGGAATAAATCTCGAAGGTCCGTATATAAATGCGGAAAAAAGAGGTGCGCACGACATTGCAACGCTGCGCCCGGCAAGCATGGAAGAATTTGATGAGCTGTTTGAGATTTCAAAAGGGAAAATAAAGCTCACGACAATAGCTCCCGAAATTGAGGGCAACACGGAATTTATAAAAAGCGTAACCGAAAAATACGGCATTACGGTTTCTCTCGGACATTCTACCTCCGATTTCGAAACCGGCAAGCGTGCCTTTGAATACGGCGCACGCCAGCTTACGCACACTTTCAACGCTATGAATCAGCTGCTTCACAGAAGTCCCGGACTGATAGGTGCAGCAGTGCTTGACGAAAATGTGAACTGCGAGATTATAAGCGACGGAATCCATGTTGATAAAGCTATGGTAAAGATATTATACAAGCTTGTCGGAGAGGACAGGCTGATTCTCGTATCGGACAGTATGTCCGCAACGGGACTTGAAGACGGACACTATACGCTGAGCGGACTTGACGTCACCGTAAAAGACAACATTGCGAGGACTGCGGACGGAGCACTTGCCGGAAGCACACACAACCTCATGCAGATGCTGAGGTATGCCGTGAGCTTCGGAATACCGGCGGAATCCGCTCTCAAAGCGGCAACAATAAATCCCGCAAAGGCTGTAAAGATAGACAGCATTTTGGGCAGCATAGAAAAAGGGAAAAATGCGGATTTCGTTGTATGCGACAAAGATTTCAACGTATATTCCGTATACAAAAACGGAATACAGGTATACAGCATATAATACAATAATAAAACAAAACGAATCAATCCCCTTTAAAGCAGACCGAAATTTCATGTGTCTGCATTAAGGGGATTTTTATTTTATTCGGAAATTCTTTTCGCCGCTTCGCATAGCGGAATCGGAGTTTCATGATTTGTCCACAGCATTGTCGTTATGCGGTCTGCATTCTGCCGATTTAAATTCATTTCATCAAGCGTTATCATCGTGTTTTCGGAAATATCTTTCGTTTGCACGTCAATCAGCTTTTCGCCGCTGTAGCTTGCCGCAATCAAAACACCCGGCTTTTTAATCTGTTCTGCCGTAATCGTATCGCCGTCAAAGAACACCGCTGCCGCCGGTTCTCCGGAGGCAAAGCTGTCCTTGCCGATACGGTATACTTTATCGCTCGTAAAGTTCGGGAAAGCGTCCTTGCCTATCGTCTGCCGCCAAACGTACGTATTATTAAAACCGCCGTTCATAAGATATGCCACAAGTCCGGTGTTCCATTCTTTCACAGGCGTTGCCGTATGATTTACCGCACCCGAACCGCCAAAGGGGTTAGCATCCTCGCTGTATACGCAACCTCTTACGGTATCGCTGCAATTTCTGACAGTTCCGATTAGTGCTGCGCCGCTCGAATATCCTGCCGAAAATGAATTTTTAAGACCGCCGAAGCTTACGTTATTGATATATCCCAAGACACCGCCGACCATTCCATTTTTCGCACCTGTCACGCTGCCGGTGAATCCACAATATAAAACAGTAACATTTTCATTTGCATAGCCCAAAATGCCACCCAGGCAGTTTGATACATTCGGCAGATTGATAGTGCCGCCGTACAAACATTTTTCAACCGTCAGCGAGTCGGGCAAACTCTCGGAACTGCCCACAACGCCGCCTACGTGCTTTGCCGCACCGTTGCCGGATATATTCACGTCGGACGTAATACCGGATATTACTGCGTTACCCTTTGCATTGCCGATTGCACCGCCGATATGCATATATACGCCGTCTATGGTAATTGTACCGGAAATTTTAAAATTACCGACATTTCCGCCTTTTACCACACCGAACAGTCCCTGTTTGTTGCCCGAAACGGCTAATGTATAATTTGTGATTTTCTTCCCTTTTCCGTCAAATTTACCTTTAAACGGATTTTTCTCGGTACCGATTACAATCTTTTTTCCGTTTAAATCAATGTCATTTGTCAAAACAGCATTAATATCTTTTCCGCTGTTAATCTGACCTGCAAACCATTGCATTTGCTCGGCTGTTGAGATTTCAACAAATCCGTCGTTATCCGAATCGACTGCCTTTGACTCATATCCGCAGGCGCAAGTGCCGGTATCGCCCAAATTATGAGTATGCGAAACCACGCTGACAGTCTGCGAAATTTTATCGGTATACATATTTACAAGCTTGCCGTCCGAACCTTGCAATGCATAGCCGTCCGACAGCAAATCGGAAACTAAGCCGCCGCCCGAAACCGTAATATTTTCAAATACTCCGCCGCTAATCCGTGCATTTTTGCCGTTTGCGTCAAGATTTTTTACCGTTCCGCCCGACACATTTAATTCTGCCGAACCCGAAAGGCTGATTTGATTTATCGTGCCGCCCGAAACGGAAGCGCTGCCGCCTATTAAATCAATAACATTTGAATATTCGCCGTCATCGATTTGAAGATGTGCATCTTCGGCAACTGTAATCTTCTTGCTGAATTTGCCATACTTGGCTGTAAGCTGTGCTGTGCCGCCAAGCGCAATATCGCCGACTGTTGCCGCATATTCAAGCCCGAGCTTCATTTTTGTATCGCCGCTTAATGCAAAACCGTATTTATCCGCATAATACAGTTTCAGCAGTTTGCCCGCATTTTCCTCATTTTGCGCTTCATTCAAAGCGTCAGAAAAATGAACATAATACTTACCGTCCGAAGCCGCCAAGTCATCGGTAAGCACAGCGGAATTAATAACCGCACGGCCGTCCCTCATCGGAATATCCATATATCCGTCATTGCCCTTGATATAGTTTTGGAACGTATATACCCCCGGCTCGGTCGCAGTCGGAATTTCCTCCGTCCATTCTTCGTTCTCGTTAAACCGATACATCATAACACCGCCAAGCACCTGTGGAGTCGAATACACCAGCTGCTGCGGCTTACCCGTGTATGTATAATACGAATAGATGTTCCACCCCATGACCGTATTGCCCTCTGCATCAACCGTATCTTCCGGTATTACGCACGTAGGCTTTGATATTCCTATGCGAATTTCAAACGGCTCTGTCTTTGTAACATATTTTTCGACAGGGAGAGTGCCGGTCCCTCCGGCGTAGTCAACATCCTTTTTATCGAGGTATGCAGACAAAACCGCATACACCTTATAGACTCCTATTCCCGTAAACATACTGTATTTAAGCGTAACGGTTGTAGTCTTATCTTTAACGTGGTAACGTACCCAAGGCTCCGTCGTCTTGTCAAACTCGATAAAATTGTCGGACTGCCAACCATAATCAAGCTTTGTTTCACTGCCGTCTTCATTTATTAAAATAAAGCCTTCAATACAAAACTCCGACGCTTCATAATAAGGCGTTTCGTGAAAATTGATCGGCACTTTAATTTCACTATATCCTGCTTTTGCCTCCACATCGGCAACCGGATCTGTCTTAAATGAAATCGGGTGCACAACGGCATTTTCCATGCTTGTCACCGCCGATACCTCATACCAGTACTTTCCTTCGTCATTTCTGTCCTCTTTTTGAATACAAAACGTATCCTCCGTCAAGTGGTCACAAATGTTCTTGCCGTCGCTTGTCGAAAGAAGTCTGTATGTTCCGCCGCCGACTCTGCCCCCTGCGCCGATTTTGCCGACAGGGATATTTCCTTTGCCCCACACGCTTGCGCCGTTTTGAATAGTAAGTACGCCGCATGTAACGTCAAATCCGTTTAAATCCAATATGAAATCACCGTCAAGAGTTATATCTTCCTCGGTCGAAACCGGAGCGAACAGCAATAATCTGCCCCCTGCGTTTTCGGAAAGCGACGCATTTTCAAGCGCCTCGCCAAATGTATCAAAGTATGCGTCAGGCTTGTTTTTGCATATAATCTTTGCAGCATAGCTGCCCACCGACAGCGCCGCCTCCTCCGATACGACTCTCTTTTCACCCTCGCCGAAAGCCAGTCTGAACGTATAAACGCCTCTTTTTGCAGTTCCGTCCGATGTAAAAATTAATTTTTCGTCCGCAAACGATGCCGATATGCCGCTCGGCGCATCTTTTGTCCATTCAATCTGCGGAATTTCCTCTGCTTTAATGTTCTTTGTATTGAGTCCGAATGCAGCCGTGCTGTCCGCCTCAACCGCAAGCTCCGCACCGGAGTCGGTAATTGCAACTTTACGTTCATTGTTGCGCCGTACAACAATCGTTTTTGCCGGTACATTGTCTGTTGTATATTCATAGAAATTCTTAAAATTCGTACTGCTCTCATCGTCAGACAGTCTTACAGAGGTACAGACTCTCGAAAGCGTTCCGGTAACACTATTCTCGTCTGCGTTAAGCTCCGGTGAGCCATATGCAATAACTTCCTCATCAATGGTTTCACAGTCAATTCCGCTCTTTTCACCGACAGCATATAAAATTCCCTCGCTGTATTGCGGAAATGTCAGCTTGCCGGACGTTCCGTAGTCCTTTCCGCTTGCGGTCACTCTGCCGCCCTCAATGACTAACCCCTCGTTATTTTCGCCCCAGCCTGCACACACGCCGATACATTTATTGTAGTATTTTCTGCCCGTAGTTGTTCCGCCTTTTGCAATCAGTTCTCCGCCGTTTATCCGAATTGTATCCAATCCGTTACAATATACACCGTATGAAGACGAGCTGTTTGCCCAGTCTAATATGCCCGTACTGTTGTCGCACTTCATTGTTCCGCCTATGCCTTCAAGTATTCCGCTGTTTAACGTGAATGAACCTTCAATCGCTGAGCTGTACGGAAGAGAATATGTTTCAAAAAGCCTTTTGGTATCTTCCGGTTCAAGATGCGGGCCGTAAACGGTCAGCTTTCCGTCACCGCTTATCACCACGTCATTAAACCCCATTGTCCGTATAACCTTAGCGGAGCTTGTAAGCACGTTTGTTTCGTTTAAAATAACGCTGCATTCAACTCCTATCCAAAGACCTGTTCCATAACCCTCCCTTTTCGTCGCAATGTCATAATTAAAGCTGTTAAATGTCAGCGTGTTTGCCTCTTTATCCCACACAAGTGTGCCGCCCTTTTGGTCAACCCATACCGTGCTTTCCGTGTTTTCATCAATATAAATCCACTCACCGGTCAGCTCAACCCTGTTTTCCGCCGCCCAAGCGGGAACGGAGCCTAAAATCAACAATGTACTAAGTAAAATAAAAATTATTTTTTTCATATACATTCTCTCCAAAACTCTGATTTTACGCCGCTGTTTTCTTCATACAGCGCACGATAATATTATTATATCACACATTTTTTATTTTGTCATCATCCCAAAGTATGAGAACGGGGTGCACTATTTTTATAAAGTCCATAGAAAGAGACGGTGTTGCAAAACAATTTCGTTTTGCAACACCGTCAACAATATTCACTGTTTACTTAAATTGTTTTCAGTCTGCCTCAATCATTCGGTAGCCGACGCCGGCTTCCGTGAACACATATTGCGGTTCGGCAGGATTTTCCTCGATTTTTCGGCGGATATTCGCCATATTTACTCTGAGTATTTTATTATCCTCTTTCGCATACGGTCCCCATATTTCTTTTAAAATATAGTCGTATGTCAAGACCTTGCCGGAATATTTGCACAGCATTTCGATAATCTTAAATTCAATATTCGTGAAATGAACGGGTCTTCCGTTCACCGTAACCTCGTATTTATCAAAATCAATGCTGAGTCCCTTTGCGTCAAACTTCTTTGTACGCTTAATCTCGTCGTCAAAGGTTGTACGCTTATGGCGCAGTGCCGTGCGTATTCTTGCCAAAAGCTCGCTTGTTCCGAAAGGCTTCGTTATATAATCGTCCGCACCTACGTCCAGTGCCGTCACCTTGTCGTTTTCTCTGTCCCTTGCGGAAACAACTATTATCGGGATATTCGACCATTTCCTTATATCCTTTATAACTTCTATTCCGTCTATATCGGGCAGACCCAAGTCAAGAAGAATCAAGTCGGGCATATGGCTCGACGCCATCGTCCTTGCATCTGTTCCGTTTGATGCCGTGATAACAAGATAATTATTTGATTTTAATATTGTTGAAACGAATTTACCGATACTCGTTTCGTCCTCTACAATCATTACTGTTTGTTTTCCGCTCATTTTCCTCATCCGTCCAATCTATATCGGTTTCAAATGCAACCTTGTGGAATGTCCCACATCTTACATATAATATTAGCATTTTTTTTGAGGTTTGTCAAGCAAGTAAGCGCTAAATTTCCGCAAAAATTAACATTCGGAAGATGCAAATAGGGTGCGGCAAAACAAAATCGTTTTGCCGTACCCTATTTTGGGGCTATGCATTTTTATAAAGCCCCTGTTATTTTAATCGTCAAGCTTCTTTATGTTCGGGCAGTCAAGTGCGGCTCTGTATGTGGGAGCTACCCAGCGAACCGCATTTTTAATTACTGTTTGAACATCGCTGTTGTAGAATGTCGGGAAGCTTTCATGACCGGGCTGAAAGTAGAAAATTTTGCCGTTTCCTCTGTTGTAGCAGCAGCCGGAACGGAATACTTCGCCGCCTTCGTACCAACCCATCATAATCAGCTGATCCGGTTCGGGAATATCGAACGGCTCGGCGTATGTTTCTTCGTGCGGAAGCTTTATATATCTGTCGATTCCCTGTACTATCGGGTGCGACGGTTTACATACCCATACTCTTTCCATATCTCCGTCCTCACGCCAGCTCAGGTTGCAGCTTGTTCCCATGAGAAATCTGAAAGGCTTTGAGTGGTGTGCGGAATGTAGGAAAATTGCGCCCATGCCCTCCAAAACCGCATCACGTACTTTCATCGCAATTTCGTCGGGGACTTCGTGGTGTTTCATATGGCCCCACCAGATAATAACATCGGTATTTTTCAACACCTCGTCCGTGATTCCGCAGTCCGGGTCGTCCAGTGTTGCGGTTTTAACCGAAATATCGTCGCATTTCAGAAAATCCGCAATTGCGCTGTGAATACCGTTCGGATAAATCTCCGCTACATTTTTGTCTGTTTTTTCGTGTGCATACTCGTTCCATACAAGAACTCTTATCATGATTATACCTCCCTGATATAAATTTTTTTCAAAATCTTTAAATTAAGTATAGCATTTTTGAAAAAAATGTGCTATAATATAATTATCATAAAAATATCAAATTTTTGTTTAGACGGCAGGCGGTGTTTTCATGGAGTATAAAATAAGTGAGGAAGATAAGGCGAAGATAGACGGATTTGAGATACCCGTGCAGTGTATTCAGTGCGAGCTTACGTCTACGGGCAATATAAATGATTTGCACTATCATGATTATGTGGAGCTGCTTTACGGATTGGACGGCTGCGACGCAAAGGTGATGTGCTACAACAGAAATTACCGTATGCGTGAGGGGGATTTCATTGTCGTAAATTCAAAACAGCCCCATACGGTAACGACAATCGGGAAAGTCAGCAAATATATTGTGGTAAAATTTATGCCGCAGATATTGTATGCGGCGGAGCAATCCGTACTTGAATTTAAATACATACTGCCGTTCATAACAAATGATGAGAAATACAGCAAGATATTTTTTAAATCCGATATTGAGAAAACCGAAATTCCGCAAATACTGGACGATACCATAAAAGAGTGGCACGGTATGGAATACGGATATGAGGTTGCCCTGCGGATTTATGTAATAAAAATAGCACTTTGGCTGATTCGGCGCTGGCATGAAGAAAACCCGTCGGCAAGCATAGATATATCCGGAGAAACGGACGATGCAATCCGATTCATACAAAAATCCATTGAGTTTGCGCAAAAAAATTTCTCGACCGCAACGTCGCTCGAAGCGGCGCAGGTATGCAATTTGAGTTACAGCTATTTTTCAAGACTTTTTAAACGCGTAATGAAAAAAAGCTTCACGGAATATGTGAATTATGTGCGGATAACGGAAGCGCAGCGAATGCTGGCTTCTACGGACAAAAGCATAACGGATATAGCGCTTGACATAGGCTTTTCCACGACGAGCTACTTTATCGACAAGTTCAAACGTCAGGTGCATATAACGCCTATGCAGTTCAGGAAAAAATACAAGTCAAAATAAATTAAGAGAGGAAATGAAAAATTATGACAGGTAAAAAAATATGGGTGATTCCGGACGGATTCATGAGCGATACTCAAAAGGGAAACTATGTGAGCCACGAAGCCGTATGCGTACTGAATATCGGCGAAAAAGACGCAAACATAAAGCTTACGATATTCTTCGAGGACAAAGAACCGCTTGAGGGATTTACGGCAGTATGCAAATCCAGACGTACAAATCACATCAGGCTCGACAGAATCGTAAATGACAAGGGAGAAAAAATCCCGAAAGAAGTGCCGTATTCCGTTCTCGTGGAAAGCGATACGGAAATAGTGGTGCAGCACAGCAGAATGGACGTTTCGCAGGCGGAAATGACGCTTATGTCCACAATAGCATATTAATTTCAACAATTTATGTTTCGCTTGAAATTTGTGTGACTTTCGCACCGAATTTCAAGTGTAGTGACCGGTTTAGAATAGATTTTTGCATACAGGTGCAAAAATCTATTCTAAATTCGATGTCAAAATAAAAAAATTATAATTCAAGAGAATTTTCATTCAGCAAAAATTCATAAAGTCCCAAATGCAGAATCCCGTTTTCATCCGTCCACGCTTTCATGGCCGACTTGGTAATCAGTATTTTTTTGAAGAAATCTTTCGTATACATAAACGGTCTGATTTCGGTTTCCAATTTACTTTTATCTTCAACACTTAAAGCGGACCGGATATAATATTTTTTTGCTCCGAAATTGACTACAAAATCTATTTCGCACTGCTTTCTGACTTTTTTTCCGCCTACCGTTTCAAATATTTCCACAACGCCTACATCGACCGAATAACCTCTCACCAAAAGCTCATTATAAATTATGTTTTCCATAATATGAGTTTCTTCCTGCTGTCTGAAATTTAACCTTGCATTACGAAGACCGACATCGCTGCAATAATACTTTAAAGGGTATTCAAAATACTTTTTCCCTTTGACATCATATCTTTTTGCCGCACTGAACAAAAAGGATTCTGTAAGATGGCTGATATATTTTGATATTGTGGTACTTGACACGGGAATATGTTTAACGGATTTGAGTGTATCTGCCAATTTGGTCGAATTTGTAAGAGAACCGATTGATGAACACAAATCATCCGTTAAATTTTCAAGAACCTCCGGCATTTCAATTTCATATCTTTCGATTATGTCCTTAAAATATGTTTCCGTAAACAGTCCGCGCAAATAATTCATCTTTTCGGCATCTGTCTTTTTTGACAAAACGAGCGGCATGCCGCCAAACAGGGCATATTCCTCATAAGCTTCGGATTTATCTCCGCCTACCGAGTCGTAATATTCTCTGAATGAAATCGGATAAACCCTGAGTTCATCACCCCTGCCCCTAAAAACCGTCATTACATCTTTTGTAAGCATTTTAGAATTGCTTCCCGTGACATATATATCAACATTGCGAAGCCGCATAAGTCCGTTCAGCACATTATACAGCTTAATTTCTTCCGGATTTTTGAGTTCTTCCCTTGAAACGGCATACTGCACCTCATCAATCAGGATATAATACATATCATCACTCTTTATACACGAACGAATATACTTTGAAAGTTCAACTATAATATATCACTATTTTTCTCAAAAAGCAATATATTATACCAAATTTATTAAACAAGACTTACATAAATGCCGCAAAACCGTCCGCATCACCTCAACCACGCATCATATCTATTATGGAATCCATATTATCCATAATAAATTGCTGTGCATTGCGGTTATATACAACAACGGTATAATCCCCTCGCATACCGTTTCTAAGTTCGGTTGCGATACCGAGATTGCTGCCGCTTTCGGTAGGTCTTTTTACCGTTTTCCCCTCGGACGTTTCTTCCGAGCGAAGCATTCCGACGCTAATCAGCCAATCTGTAATGTGTTTGTAAGAAATTTTTTTCATATTTTCATTCGGATTGATTGCATTTATCCTCTTTGCTATCTCGCTTACCGTTACCGGAGTATCGGAAAACGGAAATTTTTGAATATCCTCAAATGAAATATTAAAATCCTCTTGCGGCGTTCTTTTTTTCGTAACCGTTCCGCCTTTTTCTATCACCTGTCGCAAAATATCCGATACATAGAACAAACACCTTGAAATTCTGACATTATTCACAATATCGTTTTCGGAAAGCGTGCTGTCGTCAAGCGGATTAATACCGTTTGCCAACTTATCCATATACATTTTGGCTCTTTGCATTATCTCTAAATCTGTCATTTTCAATACCTCCGCAATACTCCGCCTTAATTATTCAATACATAAGCAAATTTCAAAAACATCGTTGCCGTGTCGGCTCTTGAAGGAGCTGTTTTCGGATAAATCGCATATTCATACCCGTTAAGCGAATGTATAAATATAACGTTTTCCTTAAAGCACCATGCCATAGGAACCTTCGCATAGTCCGATATATCCGAAAAATCGTTATAGCCCTCAATTGCCGAGGAAATATCCGAATCTTCAAGCGATACGTTAATTCCTTTCGACTGTGCATATCTGTAGAAAATCGCCGCAATCTGCTCTCTTGTCACGGTATCGTCCGGCGAGAATGTCGCCGCACCCGTTCCCGTAATTACGCCGTTCGCAGCCGCCCAGTTTACCGCTTTTTTATACCAGTCCTCCGAAAGGTCGGTGAATTTTCCGCTGTCCGCAGCCTCCGGGCTTCCGGCAAGCCGATAGAACATTGTTGCAAACTGCGCACGTGTTATCGTATCGTCGGGCGAAAATGTATCTGCGCTTGTACCGTTCATAATACCGTTGTCAAGACAAAATTCGATTCCGTCATGATTATGGTCGCCGTCGGCACTCTTTATATCTTTGAATCTCTTAACCGCACAGTTATTTCCCTTTGCTTCGCAGGTGAATCTGCCGTCAGCCGCCGCAGTCGGTTCGCCCGCTTCTATTGTTTCGCCGGTATCGAGCAGCACACACTTAAATCCGTTGTCCTTTGCATACTGTTCCGCAGCCGTGCCGCTGTAGCACTTGATTACAAGATTTTCGTTTCTTACGTCATAATCGTTTACATAATCCCAGCCGAAAGCGTGCATATCAATCTGTGTAACACTTCTCGGAATCGTAACTTCATTTAAGTTGTTGCAGCGGAAAAACGCAGCTTCTCCGATATGCTCAACGCCCTCCGAAATAGTAAGGTTTGAAAGGCTCTCGCACCATGAAAAGGCGTTATCGCCGATTTCTTTAACATTACCCGGAATTACAACATTATTAAGATTTTTACACCAATAAAATCCGAGTTTTGAAATTGATTTCAGCGTTGACGGCAGCTGAACCGAAGTGATATTCGACATTTCAAATGCATCCACACCCATCAGCGTCGTACCCTCACGAATTGCAATATCGCCCGTAGCTTCCCACTCATGAATCTGCTTGTTCTCCGTGGGTGCGGACGGGTCGGGATTCTCAATCTCGGCATAGCCGATTCTGATGCCGGCAATCAGATACTGCCCGTGATACTGTATTCCGTCAATGCGGTTGTTCGGGTCTGCGTCATAAGCCGAGCCGAAAAATATTCTCTTGCCCATATATTCGAGGTTTTTCGGCATTGTAATATTTTTAAGCGCCTCACCGCTGATTGCTTCATCTCCTATATATTTTACACTGTCAGGGATAACCAGCGTTTCAAGCACATCGCCGCAGTTTATGGCGTAGTCTTTTATAACTTCAAGGCCGTCATTTAATTTAAGATATTTTAAGTACCGACAGTCAATGGCTCTGTTTCCGATTTCCTTTATCGTAGGCGGCAGTGTGATACCGGAAATTTTTGTTGCGCTCTCACGAAGTGCTCCATCACCTATTGCCGTAACCGGATGACCGTCTATTTCGGACGGAATATCAAGCTCAACCGTGAAATTCGGATCTGAGTCGTACCAGAATTTCGCCGAGTAACTTGTAATCATTGCCGAACCGTCATCACGGATAGTATAAATCAATGATTCGAGCGAATCATTCTGGCGATACTCCTCCATATCATCGGTTACGGCAGTTTTACTTTGCTCGTTCCATTCCATACCATAATCCGCATCATAAATACTCCATGCTCCCACCGTCGGAATATACGCTGACGAAGCCAGCACCGCTCCGCACAATACCGTACACATAATCTTTCTGAGATTCATAAAATACTTCCTTTCTTTTTTGCTTTGTTATGTATCATTTTACCATACTTTAATATAAAAGTAAATATTATTTTAAAAAAATTTATAAAAAAATAATTTTCGGCGAAGATTTTACATTTTTTTCCTTTGTTTTGTGATAAAATATAATTATCAACCGATATTACGGAGAAAATAATGAATGTTTACATAGATGAAATGTTTTTGATAAATACGATTACGAATTTTCTGCTGCTGACGGCGGCGGCAAAGGCATCCGGCGAAAACCTGCGGTTTCGGCGTGCGGTTCTTGCGGCGTGCATGGGCGGTATATACGGCATATTCATGATTTTTCCGAATTTAAAGCCGTATACCGGTCTGTTTTTCCGATTTGTCTTTTCGGCGATAATGCTGTTCGTCGCATTCGGAAAGCGGAAAAGCTTCCTTAAAATATTTCTCGCATTTTACACCGCCGTATTCATTTTCGCCGGAATAACCGTTGTTTTTATGAATATGGGAATGCGTGCGGTTATATATAAAGGAAATTTGTATTTCGATTTCCCTGCCGGCGGATTTATACTGCTGTCCGCCTGCCTGACATTTATAATCAACCGCATCGGTGCGTATTTTAAGAAATTGCTGATAAACAAAGGGATTCGCTGCAATATATTTATCAAATATAAGGATAAAACGATTTCGGCGGAGGGGATTTTCGACACGGGGAATTTCCTGTGCGACCCGATAAGCCGCAAGCCGGTTGCCGTCGCCGATATACGCAATGTATACGAGCTGTTCGGCGAGACGTTTGTGAATGCCGTCAAAAACGGCGATTATTCCGCAGCATTGAGCGCCGAGCCATCGTTTCTGATTCCCTACGGCACGGTAGACCGCAGCGGTTTTTTAGTTGCGGTTAAACCCGATATATTTGAAATAAACGGCAAAAAAGTCTGCGCCTTGCTCGGCATAGCAAACAGCGGCGGCAGCATTATTATAAATCCGAACATAACGGAAGTGGGAGTGATAACAAAATGAACATAAAAGGACTGGGACGAATAATATTTCGTCTGAAACAAATTTTCGGCAATGACAAAAACTATGTTTTTTACATAGGCGGCAGCGACATACTTCCTCCGCCACTTTCTCCGGAGGAAGAAAGCGAGTGCATGGAAAAGCTAAAAGAGGACAGGGACAGCGTGCGCAACACGCTGATTGAGCATAATCTACGGCTTGTTGTATACATAGCGAAAAAATTCGAATCGAGCGGCGTAAACGTCGAGGATCTGATTTCGATAGGCAGTATCGGCTTGATAAAGGCAATAAATACATTTAAACCGGACAAGAAGATTAAGCTTGCGACATACGCTTCTCGCTGCATAGAAAACGAGATACTTATGCATCTCAGGAAAATCAGCAATATCCGAACCGAGGTTTCCATAGAAGAACCTCTTAATACGGACTGGGACGGAAACGAGCTTCTGCTCTGCGATATTCTCGGCACGGACGAGGATATAATAAGCAAAAACATCGAAGAAGAAACGGACAGAATGCTGCTTCATCAGGCAATGAAAAAACTGCCGGAGCGTGAGCGAACGATTATGCGTCTGCGGTTCGGACTTACCAAATACGGTGAAAAAACGCAGAAAGAGGTCGCCGATATGTTGGGAATATCGCAGTCTTACATATCAAGGCTGGAGAAAAAAATCTTGCAGAGATTGAAAAAGGAAATAAGCAAACAGCTCTGATAAAAATTTTTTTGCAAATGTGTTGACTTTTGTGTATTTGTGTGGTATAATGTGTAATTGTGATGTAAAATCCACAATTACACATTTTGTTTTTATCGGAAAGGCAGGAAAGCTCATGTTTGCTATAGAAAGACAACAAAAAATATGCGAAATGCTTGAAAAAGACGGTTCGGTATCGATAAGCGGACTGGTGCATGAATTTAACGTTTCACTCGAAACCGTTCGGCGCGATTTGCTTCAGCTTGAGCGGCAAGGACGGCTTCGCCGCATACATGGCGGCGCAATCCCGCTCGGCGGCATAAAAAAAGAAGAATCGCTCTCGGTGCGTCTGGGGGAATACGAAAAAGAAAAAGAGGAGCTTTCCGAAACGGCTCTTTCGCTTATAAACGAAGGTGACATCATTGCGATTGACTGCGGAAGTACGGCTATAAAGCTGTGCGAAGCGATTGTGCGCAAATTCGACAGGCTGACGGTTCTGACTGCTTCCATAGACAATTTTAACATATTGCGCCGCAGAAAAAATATAAACATTATTTTAATAGGCGGTATGTTCGATGCGGAAGAAAACACATTTTTCGGACGTGCTTCACTTGAAATGATAAGCCGATACCACGTTTTAAAATGCTTCATTTTTCCGTATGCCGTATCTCTCAAAAACGGCATTTCCGGCTACGGCGGACATCTTGCCGACATTCAGACGGCATATATGCAGATTGCCGACAAGACCGTAATTCTTGCGGACAGCGGAAAATTTGAAAAAAGTGCGTTTGAAAAGCTTTCCGATATGAAAAAATCATTTACATACGTTACGGACTTGGGGCTTCCGGAAGTCATACGTGCGGAATACACCGAAAACGGAATTGATTTGCTTATACAAGAGGAAGGAGCTGCGGAAGATGGAAACGACAAAAAATAAATATTCCGGAATACTGGTGTTTTTATGCTCCGCCGTTTATTTTGTCAGCTATCTGACACGCATAAACTATGCGGCAGTTATGGTAGAAATCACAAAAAGTCTTAATATATCAAAAACCGCTGCGTCGCTCGCACTGACGGCAAGTGCAATAAGCTACGGTTTCGGGCAGATTGTAAGCGGATATTTGGGAGATAAATTTAAACCCGAAAAAATAATTGTGTCGGGACTTATATGCACATCTTTAATGAACCTGCTGATTCCGCTCACGGCATCGCCGGGATATATGACGGCAATATGGTTTGTAAACGGACTGGCGCAGGCAATGATGTGGCCGCCCATGGTGAAGATAATGACTTCCATGCTGAATGATGAAGAATACAAAAAAGGGTGTATAAAAGTCTTTTGGGGAAGCTCAACGGCAACGATTTTCATATATATTGCCGCTCCGTTTATAATTCATATTTCAAGCTGGAAATTCGTTTTTGTATTTTCGGCGGCATGCGCCGTTTTGATGTGCATTTTCTGGATATTCGGCTACAGTGCGGTAAAGAAAAATCTTACTGTGAAAGCGGTTTCGAAAAAAACGGAGGGGCAGGTTCTCAAAGAGCATTTTTCGCCGAAAGTATTTTTTCTGCTGATTTTCATAATGATTACGGTCGCAATACAAGGCAGCCTGCGTGACGGCGTTACAAACTGGATGCCGTCGTACATATCGGAATCATTTAATCTCGGAAGTGAGATCTCCATACTTACGAACGTGGTTCTGCCGATTTTCAGCCTGTTTATATATTCGCTGACATCATATTTGAACCGCAGATTTATAAAGAACGAATATTTGTGTATAGCGTTTATATACGCTGTCGGCGCATTGTGCGCACTGATACTTGCACTGTTCGGCAACATCGGTGCCGGCGTTGCCGTATTTGCCGCCGCCATTTTAAGCGGAGCAATGCATGGCGTGAATTATTGCCAGACCTGCCTTACACCGATGTATTTCGCACGATACGGAAGAGTTTCGCTTATCTCCGGCGTTATCAACAGCGGAACTTATATCGGCAGTGCAATCTCCACATACGGTGTGGCATATCTTGCGCAATCGCTTGCATGGGAACAAATTGCGGTTGTGTGGTGTTTGGCGGCGCTGTTCGGCGGCGTACTCGCTCTCGGAATATCGGGAAAATGGAACAAATTCAAAAATGAGCAATATTAAAATCGGTAGTTATATAAAAGCCTTAAAAGACGTTTTCCGCAAAAAAGCAAAATGACTCGGCGGCACAAGTTTGCGCCAAGTCATTTTGTTTGTGAAAAATTAATTAAAGTCCCGTTACAAATTCATTAATCAGATACCGTCCGTCGCTCTGGCGTTCCAAAATCACATAAAACGACGTTGATGTCTGCCGAGAATCGAAAACCGAAATTTCGTGCGGCACCATATCAACGGTTACGAAAACATTAAATCCGTTTGACGATTTCGCAAACTCCAACGGGTCGATATACACATCCGTCAAAGACGCTTTTTTCATACCGTAAACGCCGTCTTTTTGAAAAAACGTTTCAATACAGCTTTGCGTACAATATTTTTTCATACTTTCAAAATCGCTCTTGCCGAACGAAGCGAAAAATTGATTTACAATATTTTCGGGCGCATAAATGTTATCCCGATTTGTTTCGGCTGCGTTTTTCGGCTCGTATGTATTCGTAATAATCTTGCGGTGTTCTGCGTTATATTTGTTTGTAGGAAATTTTATTATATCCGCAATTCCGACATACGCAACGTTCTTATCATTTTTACTTAAAATTTCAAGTTCCGATTTATAAACGAGTTTTTCTTCAAAATCATAAAGCGCCGTTGCCGAATCGTAAAACATCTGATAAAAGCTTTCGTACAGACTTGCGATGCCGGTTTCATTCATTTTTCGTTCCACATTTTCGGGAATCTGGTTTTCAACCGGTATTACCGCCACGGTTTCGCCGTTTTCATCAATTATTATGCGTTTTACGGTTTCGCCGCCGTAATTGTCCTGTTCCTCCGCCGTGCCTATGAAAACCTTTTCGTCTTTTGAGTAATAATTTTCCGGCTCTGTCGGACGGATAACGTTCAGGCGAAATCCCTGCATATTAAAGCTGCGCATCATATCTTCAAAATAATCCACCGTTACATATGTCACGTCATTATGCAGCACCGGTCCGCAGCGCATTACAACGCCGTATTCCTTTGCCGCAAGCGGTTTGTAATGAATGATTGCGTCGCCGATTTCCAGCGTTATCTCTTCCGTTTCGTCTTTCGTCATATCTTTCGGAAATTTTATATCAATTTTGCCGTCCGTATATACAATGTCGGTTACGCCGAATCCGTTGAGTATATCTCTCAGCGGCAGATAATATTCACTGCCGTATATAAAAGGCTTGCTTTTCAGCGTTATCTCGTTATCGCCGTTGTATACCTCATATTTTATGCCGTCCGACGTAAAATTATTTTGCATAATTCCGCTTGCGAACACCGTTGCGGAAAGAATTGCGACTGCCAAAACGGCAGACAATACCGACATAAATTTGCTTGTTGTTTTCTTGGTTTTAATCATTGTAAACCTCCTTTTCAAAGTCCTTTTTTCGCTTGCCATTTGTGTTGTAAGCGGTCTTAAACCGCTTTTTGAATTTGCGAGCAAATCCAGAATCATTTTCATATATCCGTGTTGCTCCGATTCCGTTAGATTGCGTGTTACCGCATAATCGCAGGAAATCTCACATTCCGAATCGATTTGCCTTGATACGGCATATACAATCGGATTGAACCAATGCATGCCCTGTACTGCCGCCGCAAACCATTTATACAAAATATCGTTTCGCCTGTAATGCGTCAGCTCGTGCATCAGAATATAGTTTAAATCGCTTTCCGAAAGCTCGGCATCGGGCAGAAACAGCTTCGGCATTACAGTTCCGACAATCAGCGGTGCGTCAAGCATATCCGTTCTGTAAACTCGCAGACGTTTCGGAATATCCGCAATGTCTGTATCACGAACCGAATTTTTGTGCATTGCACGCAAAAACAAGATATATTTCGTCCCCTTTGCGGCAAATACAAGTATGACGCCAAAGAGCCATGCAGCACTCAAATATTCCCATATATCCGCCGAAAAGCTTACCTGCGGCACAGGGATTTTCCGTGTTCTCTGCGGAATCTCCGCAGCTGCCGGATTATTCTTTTGTATCTGCGGTTCGGTATTCACGGCAGTTTCCGTCACAATATTCGGAACAATTGCCGTTTTTTTCGGCAGATTCAGGCGTATCGGCAGTATCATGACAACAAGCACCGTCAGCCATATATAATACTGCCATTTCGGGCTGAAAAGCTTCCTTGTGACGGGTTTCAGACACAGCCAAAGCAGTGCGGAAACACTGCCTGCCGCAGACATAAGCAGTATGTTTTTAAAAATCTGTGTAAGCATAAAATTCTCCTTTCCGCAGTATTACAAATCGAACATTTTGCGGATTTCTTCAATATCTTCTTTCGACATCTCATTGCTTCTGAACAGCGAAACCGCAAGGTCTTTCACGGAACCGTTGTAAAGCTTCTGCACGAAAGTTTTCGTCTGCGATTTCGTATACGTATCCTTATCAAGCACCGGTGTATAATAATTGACGTTGTTTTCCTTCGTCATCGTCACCGCACCTTTTTCTTTCATACGCATCAGCAGAGTCGCCACCGTTCTGTATTCCCAGTTCTGCCCCTCCAGTTCATCGCAAACCTCCTGCACCTTCATAGCTCTGTTGTTCTTCCACAGAACCTGCATTACGGTAAGCTCCGCACCGCTTATTTCATGAATTTTTTTCATCAATTCCAACCTCCCGAATTTGGTATTACATATGTAGTACACCTATATCTTACACTTGTAATACTATTTTGTCAATACCTTTTCTGCAAATTTGTAAGATTATACAATTTTTCGTATGCGGATTTGTAAAAAATACACATATGAAAACCGAATTATTTTTTGCGGTAAGATTGACATATATGAAAATGTATGATATACTGGTAATATATACTTAATTCATCTGAGAGGATTGTTGACATATGCTGAATCTCATGCATCTGAAATATGCGCTTGAAATTTATAAAACACGTTCGATAAGCCGTGCCGCCGAAAATCTTTATATGGGGCAGCCGAATCTGAGCCGTGCGGTAAAGGATCTTGAAAAGCAGCTCGGAATCACGATTTTTGAACGTACTCCGAGAGGCATGATACCTACCGCAAGGGGCGAAGAGTTTTTGCAGTATGTAAAAAAGGTTTTAAATGAAATAGACGAAATAGAAAACATTTTCACACCCGGAAAAATGCAGACACAGAAATTTTCCGTGTCCGTTCCGAGGTCGAGTTATATTTCATATGCATTTGCCGAATTTGCGAAGCATATAGACCCTCATCAAAAGGCAGAGATATTTTATAAGGAAACAAATTCGATGCGTGCGATAAACAATATTCTGAAAGCCGATTATCGGCTCGGAATCGTGCGTTATCAGAATATTTTCGATTCGCAGTATAAGCAGATGCTTGACGAAAAGGGACTTGATTATACGCTGATAACAGAGTTTTCGTATGTGCTGGCGATGTCGGAAAAATCTCCGCTGACGAAAAAAGAAAATATTTCGTTCGACGATTTAAAGGATTTGATTGAGATTGCGCACGGCGACCCGTATGTGCCGTCGCTGCCGATTACGAACGTGAGGAAAGCGGAATTTGACGAGGATATCGACAAGAGAATTTTCGTATTTGAGCGCGGAAGTCAGTTCGATTTGCTCGAAAAGCTGCCGAACACCTTCATGTGGGTTTCCCCTGTTCCGTCCGATGTTCTGAAAAAATACGGGCTTGTTCAGCGCAAATGCACGATAAGCACGAAAATTTACAAGGACGTGCTTATATATAAGAAAGATTACAGATTTTCCGTACTTGACAAGATATTTATAGACGAAGTCTGCAATGCAAAACGAAAATATCTTAACGAATAGTGACATTATGACATAATCAGGTGACATTTTTCAATGTACAATTTGATATTTGTCTGATATACTGATAATGAATTTAGTACCGGATAATTGTAAAATTAAAAGATGAAAAATGCGGATGGCTTATGAAAGCATATGGGTGTACGATTTTACAACCCTTCCACCGCTAACGCGGTCCCCCTCCCCTTACACAGGGGAGGCTTTGGTCTGTGCCGCCGAATAAGGTCTGCACGTACCCATAGGCTCCCCTGTGTAAGGGGAGCTGGCGGCGTATGCCGACTGAGGGGTTGTAGGTTTGCACGCACCTCTGTTAGGCTCCCCCGTGTAAGAGCACAGGAGTAATGTCTGCGGCATACGTAGGCGTAGCCGGCTGAGGGGCTGTCAAAATTGTGGAGAAAATGAATTGCAGGTTTCTAAGTAAAATCCGCATAAAATTATATGTTATACGATTTTACAATTAACTGAAATTTATTACATTAAGGAGATTATCATGGCAATAAGAATTGACAAAGAGAAAAATATTTTTTATCTCGAAACACCGAATACAAGCTATATATTCGGGCTTGAATACGGCAAACTGATTCATATGCATTGGGGAAAGCGTGCGGATTTCGTTCCGTCGGCAAAAAATGCCGTAAAATTTGAAGGGTCGGGATTTTCGGCATGTGACGAGGGATATTACGGCGTATCCTCAAACGAACTGCCGATTGAATTTCCAACCCACGGCAGCACGGACTACCGCTATCCGGCATTTCACGCAATGTATGAGGACGGCTCTACCGTTACGCAGTTCAAATACATGGGATATGACATATCAAAGGGCAAGCCGAAGCTTGAGGGATTGCCGTCAACATACGTAAACGACGAAAGCGAAGCGGACACACTTACAATTACGCTGAAAGACGAGCTAAAGGGCATCACGGCATATCTGCGCTATACGGTATTCAACAATGTTGACGCAATAACGAAAAGTGTTGTAATAGAAAATGACGGAAGCGAAAGCATTAAACTTTTGAGAGTTATGAGCTCCGTTGTGGATTTCCCGGATATGGACTATGATATTTTGAATCTGCACGGTACATGGGCAAAGGAACGCATGATTGAAAAAGTTCCGCTCATGCACGGTTCGCAGTCGGTATACAGCAACAGAGGCTCTTCAAGTCATCACGAAAATCCGTTTATCGCTCTGCTTTCCAAAAACGCAACCGAAACATCGGGCGACGTATACGGCACAAACCTTGTATACAGCGGCAATTTTCTTGCCGGTGCGGAGGTTTCGCCTATAGATACGACACGTATGTTTATCGGACTCAATCCGTTTAATACCGGCTGGCTCTTGAAACCGGGAGAAAGCTTCACAGCTCCCGAAGCTGTGCTTGCATATTCGCCGTGCGGTCTTGGGGGAATGTCGAGAATATATCATGATTTATACAGAAATAATCTGTGCAGGGGCAAATATAAAAACGCAGAAAGACCTGTGCTTATAAACAACTGGGAAGCTACATATTTCGACTTCAACGAAGAAAAAATCGTTGAGATAGCGAAAAAGGCAAAGGATATCGGCGTTGAAATGTTCGTGCTTGACGACGGCTGGTTCGGAAAACGCAACGATGACCACTCTTCTCTCGGAGATTGGTTTGTGAACAAGGAAAAGCTGCCGAACGGAATAAGCGGACTTTCCGAAAAGATAGAAGCACTCGGACTTAAATTCGGCTTGTGGTTTGAACCCGAGATGATTTCTCCCGTGAGCGAGCTTTATGACAAGCACCCGGACTGGTGTCTGCATATTGACGGCAGATACCGCAGCGAGAGCCGTCAGCAGCTGATACTCGACTATTCGAGAAAAGACGTTTGCGATTATATAACAGATACACTCAGCGGAATATTCTCCTCGGCAAAGATTTCGTATGTTAAATGGGATATGAACAGAAACATGACGGAAATAGGTTCGGCAAAGCTGCCGCCGGAGCGTCAGAGAGAAACCGCACACAGATATATGCTCGGACTTTATCATGTGCTTGAAACGCTGACATCACGTTTTGAAAACATTCTGTTTGAAAGCTGCAGCGGCGGAGGCGGACGTTTCGACCCCGGAATGCTTTATTATATGCCGCAGACATGGACGAGTGACAACACGGACGCAATTGAGCGCTGCTATATACAATACGGTACAAGCGTTGTATATCCGCAGATAACTATGGGTGCGCACGTTTCGGCTGTGCCGAATCATCAGGTCGGCCGTTCGACGCCCATGAAAACACGATGCGACATTGCCATGATGGGGCAATTCGGATTTGAGCTCGATTTGAACAAGCTCAGTGCGGAAGAGATTGAAACGGCAAAGGAAAGCATAAAAACGTTTAAAAAGCTTCGCCCGACGGTTCAGTTCGGCGATATGTACCGCTTGCTTTCGCCGTTTGAAACGAGATTTGCGGCATGGGAATTTGTTTCAAAGGACAGAAACGATGTTGTGCTGATTTCGTGCACATCACTTATTCAGATGCATGAAAGAAAGCTTTACAAATTCATGGGACTTGATGAAAATGCTATGTACGTATGTGAGCAAACCGGAGAAAAATATTCCGGAAATGCACTTATGAATATGGGAATATTCACATCACAGACCAAGGATTTTGAAACGGAAGTGCTTACTTTCCATAAAGAAGAATAGGACTGTAGAAAAATGAACCCTGTCCCGTAAAGCAGACAATGTAAATAATGTCTACTGAACAAATGGTTTTGCGAAACCATTTGTGTGAAACCTTCGGTTTCACACCTAAAAACAGCATAAGAATGCCGTTTTTAGGTTCACGACATTGATTTAATTACTGTTTCAAGTCAACTGTCGGGGGACGACAGCTGACTTGAAAGTGCAAGACTTTTGGCAAAAAAGCACAAAATCCTT
>CAKVOK010000054.1 GCA_934792465.1 uncultured Clostridia bacterium
AATTTTTTCGTTGTGGTTCCAAAAGCTGTTAAAAATTTACAATGATTCAAAAATGGCAATTGTTCAGTAGACATTAATTATAATATATCATAAAATCTTCGGCTTGTCAAGGGGAATATTTGAGATGAATTTGAAGTAGATACGGTACTAAGAAATATATCATATTTTAAAATCGAGTTGAATTATAGTTGAATTATTCGGCTGCTGTTAGAAAATAATAAAAACCGCTTAATATTGCAAAATGCAGTATCTAAGCGGTTTTATGTGGTGCGCTGCAAGGGATTCGAACCCCTGACCTTTTGGTTCGTAGCCAAACACTCTATCCAGCTGAGCTAGCAGCGCATGTGTTTTTCAACAACACATATTATTATACCAAATTTTTGGCTGTTTGTCAAGTGTTTTCCTTAATTTTTTTGATATTTTTTCGGATATATCAAACGCTTCTGAAACCTCTGCCGATAATTTCACTGCTGGTAGTTACAATAATAAAGGCATTCGGGTCAATTTTTTTGATTGTATCTCTTAGTTTTATAGCCTCAATTCTCTTGCACACCGTATGAATCATTGCTCTTTCCTTTTTCGTGTATTCACCCACCACGATGCTTGAAGTTACTCCGTGATGAAGCGTAGCTATGATATATTGCGATATTTCCTCGTGTTTATCGGTAATTACTATGAAATATTTGCAGGTGTTCAGGCTTTCGATTACACTGTCAACCAAAAATGCTTTTGCGAACAGACCCATTAAAGAAAAGAGTCCGATTTGAATACCGAAAACAACAAAAGCACTTGCCGCAACGATAAAATCAACAAGCAGCAATGCTTTTCCTACGTTGATTTGCGTATATTTTTTCAAAATCAGCGCCACTATGTCGGTGCCTCCGGAAGAAGCACCGCTGTTAAAAATCATTGCAGATCCGATAGACGTCAGAAGCATGGCGTATGCCAGCTCCATAAACGGCTGATTGGTAAGCGGATGAGAAATAGGGATAATAAACTCCAAGAAATAAGTAACGGCACTGTACAGCATACTGCAATATACGGTTTTAAATCCGTTTTGCCTGCCGAGAAATATAAACCCCAGCAGCAAAAGTACGATGTTCAAAATCCATATCCAAAGTGCGGGGGTCAACGGGGTAATGCTGCCCAAAATAGTAGCGATACCGGTAACTCCGCCGGTTGCAAAGCCGTTTGGTATTTTAAAAAAGTATACTCCGAACGATAGCAATATACATCCTAAACTCATATGAAGAAAATCCTTGAAATTTATTTTCCTGTTCATGCCGCTTACCTCTTTTGTTGCGTAGATTAATTTATATTTTCAGTTCACGCCGGCTTTTTCTGAGTTCGCAGCGTTTTGCCGCCGCTTCCCATTCTGCCTGCTCTTCCGGCGTTTCGCAGACAAGCTGCGGCACGGCTGTAGGCCGCTCGTTTTCGTCCAGAGCAACCATAACGACGTATGCGCGGTTTATCATGCGCCGTTCGCCGTTCAGCGATTCAACGTATGTCTTTACGCATATTTCCATTGAGGTTCTGCCGGTATAGGTTACGTACCCTATAAGTACGATTGTGTCGTTTGCATATGCTGCGGAAGTAAATTCGAGAGAATCCACCGCAGCGGTTGTGACATTGCAGTTTGAATGACGTCTTGCCGTAACCGCCGCCACTATATCAATCCATTCCATGAGCCTGCCGCCGAAAAGACGCTTATATCCGTTCAGTGTGCTTTGCGACAAAATCTGTACCTGCTCGGTTCTGGAGTCGGAAACACGTTTTTCCATATTTATGACCATTCCTTTCCGTGCCGCAAGGCACAAAACCAAGTTTGAAAGAAAATTGTTCAGAGTGCCGCTTTGCAGTGAGCGGGGCTGTGTCCTTTTGTACCGCCCCGAACAAAAAGCGGTGATATGGGCAATTTTATTCAAACTTATAATTCTTTCTAACTTAACTGTGAGTTTATATATTCCGCATAGCGGACGGATTCCATAGCGTCTTTTGCGTATTTGTCCGCACCTATGCTGTCCGCATATTCCTGCGTCAATACCGCACCGCCTACGATTACTTTGCACCACGGAGCTTTTTCGTTCAGAAGCTTTATGGTTTCTTCCATTGCCGGTACGGTTGTCGTCATCAGTGCGCTAAGCCCGGCAAGGGGAGAATGAAGCCTGACAACGGCTTCGAGTACGTCTTCGGGCGGAACGTCACGGCCTAAATCCGTCACGCAAAAACCATAGTTTTCAAGAAGAAGCTTTACTATGTTTTTGCCTATATCGTGAATATCGCCGTGTACAGTGGCTATAACGATTCCGCATTTTTGCGTAAGCGACGATTTCTGCGTCGCCATATGATTTTTTATGCTCTCGAACGAGCTTCTTGCGGCATCCGCACTCATAAGCAGCTGCGGAAGATATACCCTGTTTTCTTCGTACCCTTTGCCGACTATGTCAAGCGACGGAATTATCTCTTTTTCAACGATTTCAAGAGGGGGTATTTCGGCGAGAAGTTCGCTTGTCAATTTTCCCGACTCATCTTTCAGACCCTTTATGATAGCTTTTTGAAGTGCCGATTTGTAGCTTTCGGGATTTTTGCTTACTGCGGCAGGCTTTGCCGTCTGCACAGTTTCAACGTGGTTCGCCATGTATTCTATATATTCTCCGCAATTCGGGTCATATCCGAAAAGCGCACGGTAAGCGTGGTACGTTTTCATCATTTCGGACGAATACGGATTCATGATTGCCGCCGAAAGTCTGTTTGTCAATGCGACCGCAAAAAATGTGCTGTTCACTGCGTCACGTGACGGCAAGCCAAACGATATGTTTGAAACGCCCAGGCTTGTGTTGCAGCCGAGCTGCTCACGTATCATTTTGAGTGCCGTCAGCGTTGCGGAAGCTGCGTCTTTGTCTGCGCTGATTGTCATTGCGAGCGTATCGAATATAATATCTTTTTTGTCGATACCGTATTCGGCAGCCGTTTTCAGTATTTTTTTCGCTATTTCAAATCTGCCTTCGGCCGTTTCCGGTATTCCTTTTTCATCAAGCGTCAGCGCAACTACGAAACCGCCGTATTTCTGCACAAACGGGAAAATGGCGTGCATACTTTCTTCTTTTCCGTTCACGGAATTTATCATAGCTTTTCCGTTGTATATACGCATAGCCTTTTCCATGGCTTTCGGGTTTGATGTATCAAGCTGGAGCGGTAAATCCGTTACACCCTGCAATTCGTATACGGTATTTTTCAAGACTTCTGTTTCGTCTATTTCCGAAATGCCGACGTTTACGTCCAGAACCTGAACACCGTGTTCCTGCTGTGCTATTCCCTCGTGAAGAATATAGTCCGTGTCATTTTCCATAAGGGCTTGTCTGAACCGCTTTTTTCCGGTAGGATTTATGCGTTCGCCTATGAGTATCGGAGAACCTCCGAAGTATACGGCATTTGAATAGGACGAAATGCACGAAAGATTTTTGTTTGTCAGCGGCACAGGCTGCATATTTGCTATGCCGTCCGAAACCGCTTTTATATATTCGGGCGTCGTACCGCAGCATCCGCCGGCGACACGTACTCCCATACGAATCATTTCAAGTACGCTTTCTGTGAACTCCGATACGGAAACATCGTATACCGTCTTGCCGTCAACGCTTTTCGGCAGACCTGCATTCGGTTTTAAGATAACGGGAACAGAAGCGCATTTTAAAAGACGTTCGACAACGGGACGGGTTTGATCCGGTCCGAACGAGCAGTTTACGCCGATTGCGTCCGCACGCATACCCTCAAGGAGAGCGACCATTGCTTCCGGCGAAGCACCCGTCATCAGCTTGCCGTTTTCGCTGTATGCATTGGAAACGAAAACGGGCAGATTGCCGTATTCCTTTGCGGCGAGAAGCGCTGCCTTTGTTTCAAGGCTGTCATTCATGGTTTCTATGAAGATTAAATCAACGCCGCATTTGCAGCCGCTTTCAACGGTTTTCCCGAATGCGGCAACGGCTTCTTCAAATTCAAAATCGCCGTACGGTTTCAGAAGCTTTCCGCACGGACCTATGTCGAGGGCAATATATTTTTCTTTTTGCGAGGAGGATTCCTCCCTCGCATATTTGGCATTGTCCGCTGCGGCGCATATGATTTTTTCAAGCTCCGAATCGGAAAATTTCAGCGGATTTGCACCGAAAGTATTTATGTTTATTATATTGCTGCCTGCATCGAAATAATCACGGTGAATCTGACGTATGACGTCTGCATGGGTCAGATTCCAAAATTCCGGATATTCGCCCGGCATAAGACCTTTTTCCTGCAATAGCGTTCCCATGCCGCCGTCCAGGCAAACTATATTATCTTTTAAAAAATCCAAAATATTCATTTGCTATTCTCCTCTGAAAACACAGTTTGTTTTATTGCAGCTTTTGCATTTGCTGCCGCTGCTGTTTCGGCATTGCTCGGATACTCCGATAATTGCCGTTACGGATTTTGACGGCGACATCAGCAGACTTTCGTTCAATGTAAGTCCTATTTTTCTTTGGCAGTCCAAAACCCGAAATATATCCTTTTGGAGGTCAAGCGGCAAATCGCCGTAACCGGGGCTGAATCTCGGCCGCAGATATAAGCCTTGCTTTAAAAAATCCTGCTGCATATCCTCGTTAAAAGCATCACACAGCGCTTCAATGCGTTCGGCACCTATGGCTTGGAAAATCAGCGCTTTTGCCGGATTGCTGCGGCTGTAGCGCATTATGAGCCTGTCTATATCTATGCCGACGGTTGCGGCAAAAAGTATGATTTTAAAACAGCCGTCCAGATTTTTTTTAAGACCCTTTGAATTTAGCCTTGCAAAGGATAAATCGAGCGTATCGCCGTCGGATGAAATATTGAATTCACGAAAGCTTACTTTGTATATGAATTTGTCTTTACATTCTTCAAGACAGCTTTCGATAAGTCCGTTTATTTCATCATTGCTGCTTTTGCAGCCGCTGTAGCGCAGTATTTCTTTTTTGTTAAATTCAATGTTAGTATAAGTTTTTATATTAATATTATCCATCATTTCCCCAATATGTCGGATAAGTTGCTTTTGATTTGCGCCGCAACCTCCGGTTTGTTCATTGAATATATATGAACGTTTGTAATGTTGTTTGCAAATAAATCTATAATTTGGTCGGTCGCATACGCTATGCCTGCCTGCGTCATTGCCGCCGTATCATTGCCGAATCTGTCCACAATACTCTTGAAACGCTGCGGCATAAACGAGCCGGAAAGCTTCAGCGCACGTTCGAGATATTTTGCGTTTGTAATCGGCATAATACCGGCGATTACGGGAACTGTTATGCCTGCCTCACGTATTTTATAAAGGAAATTGTATAAAAGATTGTTGTCGAAAAACATCTGCGTTGTCAGAAAATCGCAGCCGGCATCAACCTTTTCTTTCAGATATTTGATGTCTTCCTTTTGATTGGCACTTTCCGGATGCACTTCGGGATAGCAGGCACCGCCTATGCAGAAATCGGAGTTTCTGCTTTTCAGCTTGTGTATCAGCTGCGCCGCATGAGTATAGCCGGAACGGAGGTTTTCGGCATTTTCGGGAATATCACCGCGAAGAGCCATAACGTTCTCTATGCCGTAGCTTCTCATAGTGGATATATATTCGTCAATCATTTCATCGCTTGAAGATATGCACGTCAAATGCGCAAGGGTTGAAACGTTGTATTTTTCTTTGATTTTTTTTGCCAAATCCAGTGTGTATTTGCTTGTTCCTCCGCCTGCGCCGTATGTTATGCTCATGAAAGACGGATTGAGTGCCGCTATTTCAAGTGCCGATTTTTCAATGCTTTCAAAGGTTGCGTCGCTTTTCGGCGGAAACACCTCGAACGACAGGGAAAGAGTGTCTTTTTTCAGTAAATCGGAAATTTTCATGGTTACCTCCGTAATTAATTATGTATATATCTTGATATTTTATCGTGAAGTCCCCGATAATTTGAGTTTTCATATATTTCACGGTCTTTTTTGATAAAATACTTTCTTGTATGTTCCGAATTGTCGGATTTATATAATTTGATAATACCGTTCAATTCTTTAAGAAGTTCGATTCCGCTCCGGGGATCGGTGCTGTATTTTACGGTTTGTATCAGAATACGTGCGTCCTCTGCGATGTTTGTGAGGTTCGGCGGATTTTTCCTATACATATGCGTATATATTTCGAGTTCGGGAATATAACGGTTATTGCCGCACAAACCGAATATATGATTTTTTCATTCGTACCAACTTCCTTTATTCAACAAAATTATACCATATTTTCGGCGTATTGTCAACTTATATAAGGAGATAATATGTTTTTAAAAATGTATGTAATTTGTCAAAGGTGAAAAATAATGACTGCCGAAAAGCCTTGCTGATGTGAGCAAAGCCTTTCGGCAAAGTTTTTTAAAAGAAAATTATTGTTTTCGGCTTTTTTTAATCTATGCTGATTTTTTCGCAGGCGGGTGTCAGTGTGTTCATATCCCATATGAATATGTCGGTGCTGTCTGCCGAAGTGTCATATAATATTTGAAGTTTATATATTATATTATTGTTCATTCCAAGGACATTTTGCTTATTAAATGACGAATACTGTCCGCTTTTGGAATTTACCGCTATAGGCGTAAGGTCGCCGGTATAGTTTGATAATGCATAGTAGTATAATATACAGCCGTCTGTTTGAGGGATCGGAGCGGAAACTGCGATTATACCGGCTTTTAAGCTTTTGCTTCGGAATGTGACCGTTTGACCGCCGGAATATGTACGCATTGCGTTAAAATATTCACCGTCATAAGTCAGTACGATTAGACCGCTTATATTAAAAAGATAGGTGCTTTCAAAATCATTTCCGCAGTCCGGGAGGGCGTCAAGATATGCTATCCAGTCATGTTCGGCATCGGAAAATGAATTTTTTATGTTTTGAAAACGTTTGTCATCCGAAAGGAGAAAATTGCTGTGATATGCTGCCGATATATTGTCTGTTTTGTTGGGGTCATCCCATGTTACATCTACATGATACCATTTTCCGTCAAGCTTGACATAATTCCATAGGTGGTTAATTGAATCGGATCTGCAAAAGTTGGCTTCAATACCGAGTTCGCGCAAAATCATGTAATATGCCTGCGCATATCCCTGACATACTGCAGTGTTGTTTTTAAATATTCCGTATGCATGAAACGGCAATATATCATCGCTTGTAGCAGAGTAGTCATATTTATAATTTTCAACCATTTTGTCATGTACCGCAAGGAGTTTTTCAAGTGGGCTTTCAAATTGCGAGACAAGCTCGACATATTCATTTATTTTTTCTTGCATGAATAATCTTGCTTTGTTATCTTGTTCAACAGAATCAAAAATATAATCAGGCAGTATTGTGAGAATAATATGGTTATTGTTGTAGCGATATCTGAATACTGTACGAATTAAAAGTTCAGGGTGTCTTGTTGCAAAGCTGAAATAGATGTTTTTGATTTCACTGTCTGGTATATTATAATTTGAAACATCAATTTCTGTCATATGATTCATACATTGTTCAATCAGATAGTCTTCAAGTGATTGATTGGAAAAAAGACGTATGTCGGAATCGGGTTCGTTTTCAGCGGCGATTCCCTCGGCGGAAAACATCATTCCCGTGGGATATTCGGCAATTTCTTCGGCGGAAGCTCCGATAAACAGCATACCGAAAAATGCTGCCGCAAAAATAAGTTTTTTAAATAGTTTCATTTTGTTGCTCCTCTCTGCTCACAAAGTTATTTATTTTTGATGCCCCGAAATTCTTCGGGAATATCTTCCCGATTCATGTTTTCGTGGATTTTGCACGTGCCGGCATTCTTTGCCGTTTCATAATACCAATGCTTGTAGTTAAGCATTTTGAGCGTTTTGTTCATCTGTGCCATGCGGTCGAGAACAAGCTCACGCTGTCTGTCGATGAGCGCAAGGCGCTTGTCTATAGTCGAATCGCCCTCCATGCACCAATCGATAAATTTTTTGATTTCTTTAATCGGCATATCGGTTTTTTTCAGACATTCTATAATAGCCAGCCAATCCATATCCGAATCCTTGAAAATCCGTATGCCGGACGAATTTCGTTCGACAAAAGGCAAAAGTCCCTCCCTGTCGTAATACCTCAGCGTTGACGGCGCAACACCTGTTTTTTCTGCCATTTTTCCGATTGTATAATTCATTTTTTCAATTCTCCCCAAATTTTTTCAAAAAAACCCTTGACTTAAAGTGCACTTTAAGTTGTATAATATTATTGAATCCGATAAGTTATATATTAAGTATAACATAATTCGGACATGATTGTCAATAACAAATATTTTTATGCCGGCGAAAAAGCGGCGGAAAGGAGATTTTCATATGGCATATTCATAAAACAGCATACGGTATAATCGGATATGGTCGGTATAGCAGCCGATGAGATGAATTAAAAAAGAGGAGAGATAAAACATGAAATTTGATTTTAATTATTACAATCCGACAAAAATTTATTTTGGAAAAACAGCTCTGAACAATTTATCCGCAGAACTTGAAAACTACGGAAAAACCGTGCTGTTTATGTACGGCAAAGGCTCGGTGAAGAAGAGCGGACTTTATGACGATGTAATCGGGATTTTGAAAAAAGCCGGCAAAAACGTTGCAGAGCTTGCGGGCATAAAATCCAATCCGACATATAATCAGCTTCTGGAGGGCGCACGCCTTGTACGTGAGAACAACGTTGATTTGATTCTTGCCGTAGGCGGCGGTTCGGTTATAGACTGCGCAAAGGCAATTTCCGTTTCGGCATACTGCGACGGCGACCCGTGGCAGAAATACTGGATTGATTTTGAGGAAGTAACCGGAAAAATCGTGCCTGTCGGCGCAATACTCACAATGGCGGGAACAGGTTCGGAAATGAACGGCGGTTCTGTTATAACCAACGAAGAAAAAATGCTGAAAAACGGCAGAGTATTCCCGGCAAACGTAAATCCGAAGTTTTCGATTCTCAATCCGGAATATACCTATACAGTGCCGAAATATCAGATGGCAAGCGGCATTTTCGATACCATGTCGCATCTTATGGAGCAGTATTTTTCCGGTGATGATGACAACACAACGGATTATATTCTGGAGGGCGTTATGCGCTCGCTGATACACAGTGCCGCCGCTGCGATGAAAAATCAGCAGGATTACGAGGCAAGAAGCAATATTATGTGGTGCGCTGCGATAGGTCTTAATACTGTTACGGGTCTTTCCAAGGAACAGGATTGGGAGGTTCATATGATTGAACATCAGATAGGCGCATATACGGACTGTGCGCACGGCGCAGGACTTGCCGCAATATCGGTGCCGTATTATAAATATGTTTATCCGTACGGAAAAGAAAAATTTGTACGTTTTGCGAAGAATGTATGGGACATAAATACAGATTCTATGACAGCTGACGAAGCGGCGGAAGCAGGAATCGAAAAACTTAAAGAATTTATAAAGCTTATCGAGCTGCCGCTTACATTGCGTGAACTCGGTGCGACGGAAGAAATGCTGCCGCTTATTGCGGAATCGACCGTTAAAGGCGGGGGATATAAGCAGATGGACGCAGAGGATATTTTAAAGGTATTGAAAGAAAGTTATTAATAAAGAGGGACTGCAAACGATTTGCCTAATCATTTGCAGTCCTGTTTTTTTGATTGAATTATATATTGTGCACTTTTATAAGTTTTCCTTGTTTTCAAAAGCGAATATCTTGATAATGGCAAATGCTGCGGGTACTGCAAGGATTGCCGATAAAATCAAGGATACAAGCTTCGACATATTCATAATATTGAAGTTATAAATATGATTGCGTGCTGTGCAATAAACGACGGTATATAGGACATCATATATTTTACAAGTCCGCCGAAAGTAGGGGAACAGCGAAAAGTAATCTTGCTGTTCAGAAGATAGCCTACGGTGAGCGAAAGTACATATCCTACGGTGAAAGCAATCTGCATAGGAACGAAAAATGTCAAAATATAAGATGAAACTATGCATACAAGCGTGTTTATTATTCCGAAAATACTGAATGACAAAAATTTCCGTGCAAAAAACGTTTACTTGAAACGACTCGCAAAAGACGGTTTGTATTCTTGTCTTTTTATTATATTTTCCTTGCGGACGATATAACTTCTTTCGGCAAGTGCGCCGACAGGGTCGTCGGAAACGGAATCGGAATAAAATTCGTTTATTTTATAATCCGGCATATACGCTTCAAGACGTTTGACCTTTTCTTCTCCGTAGCAGTTTTCGCCGGTGTATTTGCCGGTATGCGCATCGACTATTGAAGCTATGAGATATTCAATACCGAGCCTTTCACATATAGGTTTGAGCAAAAACTCCGGCGAAGCCGATATTATTATGTCGTCCGGGGCTTGCTGCCGCAAATAATATTGTTTTATATTTTTGATATGTGAATCCCAAAAGCTGCGTAGTGCCTCGTCTATATCGGGGATGCCCTTTAAAAACGAATACATTTTTTCTTTAAATTCGGTTTTGGTATAATAACCGATTATATAAAGGAAAAAAGACCATGCGGTTACAAAAAAGTATTTTCGGGTTTTCGGATATTTAAAAAACGTATATTTGTAAAAATCGGCAGTGCTGTCGCCGTCATATATGGTTTTGTCAAAATCATATGCATTCATATACAACCCTCATTATTATATGAACAAAAGGCTGTTGTCAAGCAACAGCCTTTTGCTTATGTTTTTTATGTGTGAAATTATTCCTCAACAGGTGTTTCTTCTGCAGGAGCCTCTTCTGCAGGAGCTTCTTCAACAGGAGCTTCTTCAACAGGTGTTTCTTCTGTAGGTGTTTCTTCTGCAGGAGCTTCTTCAACAGGAGCCTCTTCAACAGGAGCCTCTTCGGCAGGTACTTCTTCGGCTGCTTCGTCCGCAAGAGCTTCTTTGATTGAAAGCGAAACCTTGCCTTCGTCCTCTTTGATTTCGATAATCTTAGCCTTTACATCCATACCCGGCTGCAATGCACTTGCAACAGTGTCGATGTGCTGGTTGGAAATCTGAGAAATGTGGATAAGACCGTCAACGCCTTCGATTATTTCAGCAAATGCGCCGAATGCCGCAATTCTTACAACCTTACAATCGATGATGTCACCAACATGGTATTTGCTCTTGAAGATTTCCCAAGGATTGTCCTCGATACGTTTGTATCCCAAAGCAACCTTCTGGTTTTCTTCGTCTATTTCTTTGATATTTACTTCAACAACCTGACCCTCGGAAAGAACTTCGGACGGGTGATTGATTCTTCTCCATGAAATTTCGGAGATGTGGAGCAGGCAGTCAACACCGTCTATGTCAATGAATGCACCGAACGGTACAAGACGTACAACTGTGCCGTTTGCGATGTCGCCGATTGTGTATTTGGCAACGAATTTTGTCCACGGATTGTCCTCTTCTTTTTTGCAGCTCAAAGAAATTTTGCCTTTTTCTTTGTCAAGAGCTTTGATGTAAACATCAAGCTCATCGCCTTCTTTAACAACCTGTGACGGGTGATTAACCTTTTTCCAGGAAAGCTCCGTTACGTGAACAAGACCGTCGATACCTCCGATGTCAACGAATGCACCGAACGGAGTAACGGATTTTACGATACCCTTGTATTCTTTGCCAATCTCGGCTTCTGCCCAAAATTCGTCTTTCTTCTTCTGGGATTCTTCTTTGAGAACAGTCTTTATCGAAGCGATAATTCTTCTGCCCCTGCCGCTTCCTACTTCTATAATCTTAAGCGGGAATGTCTGATCTTTAAGTACGCTTAAATCAGCAATGTATTTTTCGGCTGCCTGAGATGCCGGAACAAACATTTTGATGCCTTCGCACATAACGTTTACGCCCTTGGGGAGTATTTCGCATACAGTTCCCGAGAGAACTTCGCCTTTTTCAAAAAGTTCCTGTGCACGGAGCCAGTTCTTTTCGATTTCGAGTTTTTTCTTAGACAGTCTAACCTGTCCGTTTACGTCGTCAACCTGAATTACGAATGCTTCGATTTCATCGCCGACTTTAACAATATCAGAAGGGGTTAAGTTCGGGTCGTCCGTAAGGTTTGCAAGGTCAATAACGCCGTTGTACTTACAACCGTTGAGTTCAAGTATAATTTCAGTCGGTTTAACGTCTACAACTACACCTGTAACTGTGTCTCCTGTATTTAAAGTTTTCATTGATTCATCCAGCATTTTCTCAAATTCGAGATTTGACTGTGATTTAATGTTTTCCATGGTAATAAATACCTCCTTTATAATATGGTCGGGAGTCGATGCCCCGGCCGTTATACCGATGTTTTCCGAATTTTTGAAAAATTCGGGCTCAATCTCGTCCGCACTCTCAATCCATACGGTTTTGGTGCAGATGGATTTCGCAAGCTCGTACAGTTTTTTTGTATTGGAGCTTGATTTTCCGCCTATGATAATCATTGCGTCGCTTTGCTTTGCAAGCTCGGCGCATTCCTCCTGCCGTGCTTTTGTGGCGGAACAAACAGTGTTGTTTATAACGGCATTCGGATTTATTTCAAGAATTTTTTCCGTCAGAGTATTAAATGTCTTTTCGTCGAGAGTGGTCTGTGCGACAACGCTCAGTTTATCTTCGGGAAAAATGTATTTTTCAATATCGTGTTCATCACCGATTACGGCATAATTTTCACCGCACCAGCCGCAGATACCGATTACCTCCGGGTGGTCTTTGTTGCCGATGATTACTGTTTTTATGTTGTTTTCGGCATTGCCTGCCGCAATATGATGTATTTTTTTCACATACGGACACGTTAAATCCACAACATCAAACGATTCTTTGATTTTTTCTATAATATCTTTTCTTGCGCCGTGAGTTCGGATAATAACGGAATCTCCGGTGAATTTCTCAATATCGTTTTCGGGGATAAGTCCCAATGCTTTGAGCCTGTCCACTTCATGCGGATTGTGAATAAGCTCGCCGTATGTATTTATGGTTTTGCCGAGCTTCGCAAGCTTTTCAGCTTCCGAAACGGCTCGCCTTACGCCGAAACAAAATCCGGCACTTTTTGCTGAATTAATATATATTTCAATCAACCCTTTGAAAGACTGCTTATAGAGTTGTATATAAGCTCTGCGGCAGCTTTTTCTTTGTTTTCGCTTTCCTCGGCAAGCTTGTTTACTGTTTCTGGCATTATCTGTTTGCCAAGAATAAGCTTTGTACGGTGAAACGGCTTGTATTCTCCGGAAATATATGCCGGGACTATGGGAACATTCATGCGCTGTGCGATGAGTACGCTTCCGCCGTGAAAGTCTTTGAGTTCAAGCCTTTGCAGACGTTTTCCCTGCGGAAATACCAGCAGCCCGTAGCCTTTTTTCAGCACGGACATACAGTGCTTAACGGCAGATATATCCGCCGCACCTCGGTTTAGTGAGATTGCACCTATGCTTTTCAGAAAATGACCTATCAGCTTGTTTTTGAAAAGCTCCTTTTTTGCAAGGAATTTAAGCTGCCTGGGCAGCAGTACGGCTATAAGCGGAGGGTCGTTGTTGCTCTTGTGATTCGAGCAGATAACGAAGCCGCCTTCCGACGGCACATTTTCAACACCCTCGATCACTGCAAAATATATAAGTTTGTAATATAGCAAAACAAGAAATCTTATTACTGCATAAAAAGCATTCATTTACAAATTCCTCTTTCGGCGGAGATTATGACTTTTTATTTATAATGTCCGCTGTAATATTATATATACGGTCTACCGATTCTTCAAAATTCATGTCCGAGGTATCGACCAATATGGCGTCATCCGCCATTTTCAAAGGAGATATTTCTCTGTGAGAATCGTTGTAATCACGTTGTTTCATGTCGGAAAGCACGTCTTCAAAACTTTGCGGAGTTCCTCGGAGCGCCAGCTCGTCGAATCTGCGTTTCGCACGCACATTCACGTCCGCCGTTACGAACAGTTTTACGTCTGCGTCTTTCAATACGCACGTACCTATATCTCTGCCGTCCATGATTACGCTGTATTTTTCGGCAAGCTTCCTTTGCATATCGACAAGCCTGTTTCTGACAGCGCCGTGACGGGCAACTGCGGAAGCGGCGGCAGACATCTCCGGCAAACGTATTTCCGACGATACGTCCTTTCCGCATAAAATGATATGCTGAACGCCGTCCTCGTATATGATGTCTATATCCGCACCGGGAAGAATTTCCGCAAGTGCGGCTTCGTCCGATGTGTCGGTGTTGTGTAATGCGGCATAATAACCCACGGCTCTGTACATTGCTCCCGTATCTATATATGTAAATCCGAATCTTTTTGCAAGCTCCTTTGCGATTGTGCTTTTGCCTGCTCCGGACGGACCGTCGATAGCAATTTTAATGCTGTGCATTGTATCATACCTTTCCGGCAAAAATATGCCACTATTATATTATATATGTTTTTTAAGAAAAAAACAAGAGGTTTTTCAAAAAAAATTAAATTTTTTTATAATTTTTTTAAAATTATGCTGTTTCAGCACGAAATTCCGGCAAGATAACCGCTCGAAAATGCAATTTGCAGGTTGTATCCGCCCGTGTAGGCTTCGACATCAATAACTTCACCTGCAAAAAACAACCCTTTTACGATTTTGGATTCCATTGTGGACGGATTGATTTCCTTTACGTTTACTCCGCCGGACGTGATTATCGCTTCGTCAATGCTGCGGAGCGACTGCACCGTAAATTCAAAATTCTTGAGCAGATAACGCAGTTCGCTGCGTTCTTCTTTTGTAATCTCGTTGCATTTTTTGTGAAAATCTATTCCGCTCAGTTCGGCTATTACCGGTATGAGCTTAGACGGCAGCAAATCCGACAGCGAATTGATAAAATCTTTGTTGGAATATTTGCCGAAATCACGCAGCAGACGTGCGTCAAGCGTTTTTTCGTCAAGTGCCGGTTTTAAATCGACACTCATGATATAGCGTGCGTTTTCATCTTTCATATGGCAGCTTGCGGAAAGCACGAGCGGACCGGAAACACCGAAATGTGTGAAGAGCATTTCTCCCATATCCGAATATATGACTTTGCCTCCGCAATACAGAGAAAGCCTGATGTTTTTCAGCGAAAGCCCCTGCAATTCCTTTATGTAATCTTCTTTTATATTAACGGGAACGAGTGCAGCGCGCAGAGGGATTATTGTGTGTCCCGATTCCTCGGCGAAGCGGTAGCCGTCACCTGTGCTTCCCGTAAGGGGATAGCTCATTCCGCCTGTCGCTGTTATAACGGAGTTCGCATTTATAATTCCGTGTTCTTTTGTAATAATTCCTGTCACAGCACCGTTTTCGGTACGAACGGAAAGCACCTCGTCGCATATGGAATCGGCAGCCGAGGCATATTCACGCAATGCGCCGACAATGTCGGCAGATTTGTCCGACATGGGGAATACACGTCCGCCGCGTTCCGTTTTGAGCGGCACACCTGCGTTTTCAAAAAAATTAATTGTATCGGAATTGCTGAAATGCGAAAAAGCGCTGTATAAAAAACGATTGTTTGTTGTAATGAAGTTCAGCATGGTTTTGGTATCGGCAACATTTGTTACGTTGCAGCGGCCTTTTCCCGTAATCAGGAGCTTGCGCCCGAAGATTTTGTTTTTTTCCGCTATCAATACTTTTTTACCAAGCTTTGCCGCTGTTCCCGCTGCCATCATACCGGCAGGTCCGGCACCTATTACAATTACATCGTACATGAGTTTCCTCCGAAATGTGATTTGATTTAATATATAGTTTATTCTTTCAAGACCGTAAGCGGTTGCAGAAAGCAAGAAGAACAACCTATTAAGGAAAGCGTTAGCTTTCCGTTATTAATTTGTATGTTTTATTCTTTCAAGACCGTGAACGGTCGCAGAAAGCAATGAAAACAACCTATAAAGGGAAGCGTAAGCTTCCCGTTAATTTAATTGTATGTTTTTATTATACCATAAAAGCAATACCGCAAAGCGGTTTGCATTCCTAAATTCGGTATCAATAAATCTACATTATAACCTGCGTCCGCAGACGCATATTTAATAACATAGATTTATTCTTTCAAGACCGTGAACGGTCGCAGAAAGCAATGAAAACAACCTATAAAGGGAAGTGTAAGCTTCCCGTTAATTTAATTGTATGTTTTTATTATACCATACTTTAAGAGAAAAATCTACTGTTTTTTAAAAAAAAACCAAAAAAATTTTAAGATGTGTATTTATAACATAGCGACAACCCGTATGTTGCTTCGCAAAAAAATAACGGGGACTGTTGAATTGCGTTGCAACAGTCCCTGCTTTGATAAGTCAGATATTAAATTTGTCATGTATTGCGACAACGGCTTTTTCGGCGTCCTTTTCATCTATGAGAACAGAGATTTTGATTTCCGAAGTCGAAATCATATGAATGTTTATATTTGCGTCATACAGAGCCTCAAACATTTTTGAAGCAACTCCCGGATTGTTTACCATACCGGCGCCTACTATAGATACCTTGGAAACGTCCGTGGAATGTTCGATTCTTTCAAAATCAAGCATTTCGGCAGCTTCCAGTATTTCGGCAGCTTTTTCCATGTTGCCCCGGCTTACGGTGAAGCTGATGTCTTTTTTGCCGTTTCTTCCGATAGACTGAAGTATAATATCAACGTTAATTTTATTTTTTGCGAGCAGCGAGAATATTTTGAATGCCACTCCCGGTCTGTCCTCAAGTCCTATAAGAGCGATTCTTGCAACGTCATTATCTCTCGATACGCCTTTTACCATCATTTTTTCCATATCTTTAACCTCCCTGACATATGTTCCTTCATTTTCGGTGAAGCTTGACCTTACGGCGAGCTTCACATTGTATTTCTTAGCCATTTCAACCGAACGGTTGTGCAGTACGTTTGCACCGAGGCTGGCAAGCTCCAGCATTTCGTCATACGATATGCTTTCCATTTTCTTTGCATTCTTCACTATGCGAGGGTCGGCGGAATATACACCGTCAACATCTGTATAGATTTCGCATAAATCCGCATGGAGCACTGCGGCGAGCGCAACGGCTGTTGTGTCGCTTCCGCCTCTGCCGAGCGTTGTTATATCGTCATTTTTGTTTATTCCCTGGAATCCGGCAACGATAACGATACGCTTTTTGTCAAGCTCCAGCTGCATTCTTTCGGTATCAACGGTCTTTATGCGTGCATTGCTGTACGAGCTGTCCGTATGCATGCCTATCTGCCAGCCGGTGAGCGAAACAACGGGGAAACCCATTTTTTCTATTGCCATTGCAAGCAGAGAAATTGTTATCTGTTCGCCTGTGGAAAGCAGCATATCCATTTCGCGCTTTGAAGCATTGGGGTTGATTTCGTTTGCTTTCTCTATTAAATCGTCTGTCGTATCGCCCATTGCGGATACAACGACAACGACTTCGTTGCCCTCTTTGTATGTGTTTGTTACACGCCTTGCAACGTTAAATATTTTATCAGCGTCCGCAACGGAGCTTCCGCCGAATTTTTGGACTATGAGAGCCATATGATTTTTCAGCCTTTCTGCTCACATAAATAATTTGTATTGCAACCTTACCGTGAGCGGATAAGATTTGTTGTAAGGGACAATGCCCGCTATTGCTTATACTTTATACTATGCCAATACCCTGATAATTTGACTTACTCCGTCAATTTTTTCAAGAATGCTGCAAAGCGAGCCTTCCTCGGCTTCTTCCGTTATGAATGCCAGTTCGCCGTCCTTTGTTATCTCGTCAATTTTGCCGAATTCGGCTTCGAGAGCGGATTTCGCAGCTGCGTCCGCACGAACGAATAAGCGTATCTTCTGGGCAGATACATCGGATATGTTGTTTTCGCCCGGCGTCCACATAATAGGACGTTTTATTCCTCCGCACATGATTTCCGTGATATCGCCGAGTACGGCGCTTGCGGTTGCCAGTTTTCCGGCACCCTGACCGAAATACATGGTATCTCCCACCATGTCGCCGGTTACGGTTATTGCGTTGTACACGTCGTCAACGAGCGCAAGCGGATTGCATACGCTTACAAGCATCGGACTTACGAATACGCAGGCGTTGCCGCCGTTTATTCTGCTGAATCCGATAAGCTTTATTTTGTATCCCATTTTCTTGGCAAAAGCCACGTCCGTCAAAGTAAGTTTCGTTATGCCGTCGGTCGGAATTTTCTCGCTGTCAACGGATTTTCCGAGCGCAAGTGAAGTTAATATGGCGATTTTGCGCTGTGCGTCTATGCCGTCTACATCGGCGGACGGATTTGCTTCCGCATATCCTTTTTCCTGGGCGCTTTTCAGCGCTTCGCCGAAGCTTCTGCCGAATTTGACCATCTGTGTCAGTATATAATTCGTAGTACCGTTTAAGATACCCTTGATTTCCGTAATGTTGTTTGCGGCAAGGCAGTTTCTTATAGGTTCTATAACGGGTATGCCGCCGCCTACGCTTGCTTCGAACAGATATTTTACGTTGTTTTCGTGAGCGATTTTGAGAAGCTCGCTGCCGTGCTTTGCTACAAGCTCCTTGTTCGAGGTAACAACGTTTTTGCCGGCTTCGAGCGCGCGCTTTGTGAAATCGAAAGCAGGCTTCGTACCGCCGATAACCTCCGCCACAATATCAACTTCGGGGTCGTTTAAAATGACTTCAAAGTCTTTTGTGAACAAATGCTTATCGGGGTGATTTTCAAATTCTCTTATATCAAGTATGTGCTTGACCTTTACATCACTGCCGATTTTTTTTGAAATAACGTCTGCGTTGTTTTTGATAATTTCGTAAACCCCTGAGCCTACAACGCCGAAACCCAGTATTGCAACATTATGCATAGTATTCTCCTTGTCTGCCGCCCCTGCCTCGGCATAATATTTGAAATTTCTTACCGCAGGGTAAAATGATAAGAAATTAATCAGCCCTTGGATATAAGCTCCGCCTTTTTCACACCGCCTATTTTTTTTGCGGCGTCTATTATATTCTGCACGTTTTTCGTAGATTTAAAGGAAATTGTTATATTGGCAATGCTGTTCATCGGAATGTTCTGATTTATTGTCAGAATATTGGCTTCCGATTCGGCGAAAAGCGCCAGTATCTGCGATAAAACGCCGGGTATGTCGTTTACTATGAAAGAAAGCGTATATACGCCCTCCATTTTGTAAAACGGGAATATATAATCTTTGTACTTATAAAATGCGCTCCGGCTTATTCCGGCAAGCTGTGCGGCTTCGTTCACGGTTTTAACGCTACCGTCCGCCAGCATTTTTTTTGCACGCATTACTTTTGAAAATACTTTCGGGAGTATTGCGGAGCTTACAAGCATCAATTCTTCATCTTCCATAATGTACACCACCCGCGGACAAATGTATTCGTACTAACTATGTTATCACATTTGAAGCCAAAAATCAATACTTTTTTGTCGTATTTGAAAATTTTTATGAAAATGTAGTAAAATCAGCCGAAAAAACAAATTATTATTGTTAATTTTTTTTGTGAAACTCTCTTGAAAAAGCAAACAAATTGTGGTAATATTAATAAGTAGAAAGAAATAAAACCGAAAGGAAGAATATAAATGAAATATCTTGTACTCCTCGGGGACGGAATGGCGGATTTGCCGCTTGAGATGTTCGGCGGAAAGACGCCGCTCGAAACGGCTCACAAACCCGTCATGGATTCCCTGGCGAAAAAAAGCACAATAGGCATGGTGAAAACAGTGCCGGACAATCTTGCACCCGGCAGCGATGTGGCGAACCTTGCCGTTATGGGATATGACCCGCAGAAATATTATACGGGACGTTCGCCGCTCGAAGCCGCAAGCATGGGCGTTGAACTGAAAGACGGCGATATTACGTTCAGATGCAATCTCGTTAATCTTTCAGATGATGAAGATTACGAAAACAAAACAATGGTAGATTATTCCTCGGACGAGATAACAACGGAAGAATCGACACAGCTTATGCAGACGATAAATGAAAAGCTCGGTACGGAGGAAATGGAGTTTTTCCCCGGAATATCTTACAGACATCTTCTTGTATGGCACGGAGCAAAAGGCGAGTTCAGGCTGACTCCGCCGCACGATATAACGGACAGAAAAGTGACGGAATATCTGCCGAATGTGCCTGTTTTTACAGAACTTATGAAAAAAAGTTATGAGATACTGAAAAATCATCCGGTAAATCTGGACAGAATCAAAAGAGGACTTCGCCCGGCAAATTCGATATGGCTTTGGGGAGAAGGCTCGAAACCGCAGCTTGACGCATTTTCAAAGCTTCATAATATGAAAGGCAGCGTAATTTCTGCGGTAGACCTCGTAAAGGGGATCGGCAAGTGTGCAGGAATGAACGTTGTTGAGGTAGAAAACGTAACGGGAACTATAGATACGAATTTCGAGGGCAAGGCACAGGCTGCCGTAAATGAGTTTAAAAACGGCGCAGACTATGTATATCTCCATTTTGAAGCGCCGGACGAATGCGGACATCACGGCGATGCGGAGGGAAAAGTAAAGTCTATAGAATATCTCGACGGCAGAGTTTTGAAATATATAACGGAGGAGCTTGCAAAGGCAGGATATGATTACAGCATACTCGTTATGCCGGATCACCCTACGCCGATTTCCATAAAAACACATTCAAGAGATGCGGTTCCGTTTATGATATACAGAAGCAACGACGAAAAAGACGTAAAAGACGCAGTATATACCGAAAAATATGCAAAGACAACGGGAATAGAAATTGAGAACGGATATACACTGATAGATAAATTTATCGGATAAAGAGGCAGAATCATGACAGACGTAACAGCACTCGGAGAAATTTTAATAGATTTTACACCGAAAGGGGAAAGGCTTTTTGAAGCGAATGCCGGTGGTGCACCGTGCAATGTTTTGGCAGAGCTTTCAAGGCTTTCGAAAAGCACATCGTTTATAGGAAAAATCGGAACGGATATGTTCGGACGTTTTTTGAAAAACACACTTGACGAATACGGAATAAATACCGGCGGAGTTAAGGAAACGGACGATTATTTCACAACGCTTGCATTCGTATCGCTCGGCGCAGACGGAAATCGGGATTTTTCGTTTGCGAGAAAATTCAGTGCGGATATTATGCTGAATAAAGATGAAATTGATGAAAGCATTATTTTAAATTCGAGGATTTTTCACTGCGGAACGCTATCAATGACGGACAAAACCTCACGGGAGGCGCAGCTCTTCGCACTTGATACGGCGAAAAGCCGTGACGTTGTAATATCGGTCGACCCGAATTTGAGATTGCCGCTGTGGAAAAGCGAGGAGGACGCAAAAAAAGCGATTGATACAGTTTTCAGATATGCCGATATAATTAAAATATCGGATTACGAAATTGAGTTTTTATGCGGCAAAAAAGATGTTTTGAAAGGCGCAATGGAGCTTTTTGAAAAATACAGTCCGAAGATTTTGTTTGCCACCTGCGGAGAAAACGGCGCATATCTGATAAAAGACGATATTGTTTTGCATCAGCCGTGTTTCAGTGTTAAAGCTGTTGATACTACGGGAGCGGGGGACTGCTTCATGGGAGCAGCACTTTCAAAATTGCTGGATTATGAACTGGATTTCGGCGCTGTCCAGTATAATAAATGCCGTGAGATTTTGCGTTATGCGAGTGCTGCGGCAGGACTTGCAACGCAAAAATACGGTGCAATGGCTTCCATGCCGAACGAAAAAGAAATTGATGAATTAATAAACGGAGGAAATGACAATGAAAAATAATATAATAAGAGATATTTCAATGAGATTTCCGGGAGGAAGAGAAAAGGCGTTGACGTTCAGCTATGATGACGGCGTGATATATGACGAAAAGCTTGCGTCGATTCTTAATGCGCATAAGATGAAAGGAACGTTTAACGTAAACAGCGAATTTTTGGGAATGGATAAACATCATCTCACAAAGGAAAAAGCACTTGAAGTTTATAAAGGTCACGAAGTGAGCGTACACGGTACGTATCATGCGGACTTTACAAAAGTTCCGACAAGCCGTGCGGTATGCGAAATGATAGAAGACAGAATTAACCTTGAAAAATGCTTTAATACAATCGTGCGCGGCATGGCATATCCTTACGGAACGTATAACGACGAGATTGTATCCGCTGCCAAAAGCTGCGGAATAGTATATTCGAGAACGACTAAATCAACACACAGTTTTAATTTGCCCGAAAACTGGCTCACGCTTCACCCTACATGTCACCATAATGATGGAAAGCTTATGGAGCTTGCAAAGCAGTTTGTGGAATTAAAGTCGTGGAGAGGTCCGCAGATGTTCTATCTGTGGGGACATTCATATGAATTTAACGATAATAACAACTGGAATATCATCGAAGAATTTACGGATTTCATGGCAGACCGTGACGATATTTGGTATGCAACGAATATGGAAATATATAATGCGGTGAAAGCTTACGAATCGCTTATATACAGTGCGGACGGCACGAGAATAGAAAATCCGACGCTCCGGGACGTATGGATATGTACATACGATGAAGTGAAAAAGATTCCGTCAGGGGAAATAATAACGTTATAAATAATGTCTACTGAACAAATGGTTTTGCGAAACCATTTGTGTGAAACCTTCGGTTTCACACCTAAAAACAGC
>CAKVOK010000055.1 GCA_934792465.1 uncultured Clostridia bacterium
GCTGTTTTTAGGTGTGAAACCGAAGGTTTCACACAAATGGTTTCGCAAAACCATTTGTTCAGTAGACATTATATTAAGTGATGAATAAATATACAATGATGTTGGACGGCATAAAAAATTTAATCGGCGGGGAGTGATTGAGGAAGTCTTGAAGAATATATGATAAGGTCGGGAATCTTATCATATTTAAACGGCGTTTGCGGCTGTGCAAAAGAGCTGCGGATGTAATCCCAAAAATAAAAATATATAGAAGAAAGGTCGTAATTTTATGAAAAAAACAATAATAGCGTTATTATCGCTCGCAGTACTCATTTCAAGCTTTGTCCCGACAACGTTTGCGGCAGATACGACATATCCGAAAGTAAACACATTTGAAACAACCGATTTTTCGCCTTTTAAACTTTTGACTACGGATCTTACCAATCAAAGAACAGTGAGCGGATTTAAGGGCAAAACGGCAGATGATACCGGTTTTGCCGCAAGAAGACCGGGAGGACATGCTTATGCAAGAATTTCTATGAACGAAACCATTCCGGTTAATGAAGCTGATAATGACAAGAATTACGCATGGACCTATATGAAATACAGTTTCAATTATCTGGTTGAGGGAAAAGACAGTGTAATAACTTATCTCAGCGGTGCCGAGGGAAAGAGCGGTCAAGATACAAATAACTGCACTATAATGTCTACAACGATTGGTTCGGATAAAATGAAAGCCGGACAATGGAATCACGTTGATTATGTTATCGGATTCAAGAGAAGAACCTCAGGCTCGGTCTACTCAAACTATCAGGTTTTCACATATCTGAACGGTGAGTATATAGGAACTACGGGCGGAGATGTCGGTAGTAACGGTTATACGTATTTTAACAGCACAAGACAGGATGCACTGAGAATCGAATTTTATGATACAACAGGTAACGGAGGATACAATTTGTATCTCGATGATATTGAGTTTATGCCGTATACAGACGCATACAACGGCAGAACGACGGCAGACAGCCTTATAAAAACTCCGGTGCCGACAATCGATACAGCATTGGCAAGCGTAAAGAACGGAACGGTTTACCCATATGGTACATTAAATGTATCTGACATTAAAGACGCTCGTGTTTACAGCAATTCGACATTTGGTACGCAGCTGACAGACGGTGCGGTTTCCGTAGGAAACGTTATTGTTGCCGAAAAAGACGGTGTAATCGCATATTATCCCGTAACGGACGTTCCGAATAATTATGAATATGAAGTAATTGCAAATGAAAACTTTAACAGCGGTTCGCTCGGATCACTTATTCATACATTTGGAGCACCGAATGGCTACGAGGTTGTATCCGGTTTTGCCGGCAAACAAGCTTCCGATAAAGTTGTGAAGCTGATTAAAGAAAGAGCAAATACACCTATTGATTGCTTGCACTTTGCTTATACTCCAAAGGCAAACAGCTATTTAACCATAGATTTTACATTTCTGCCGGCTTCGGACAGCGAGTTCAGCAGCTTGAGAGTACTTACCGGAAACGGCAATAACTTCGCGGGCTATTTAACACCCGAGATGTTTAATAAAGATAGATGGAACAATGTTACGTATATCATTTCTTTTGATGAAAACTGTAAGTACAGAACAAAATCATATGTCAACGGCGAGCTGAAAGAGAACAATGGCACCCTGCGTACCGAAACAAATTTCAAGGGTGCGGTACGTATAGGAACGGCGGGAAATGCCGAGGGTCTTTGCCACAATACATATCTTGACAATGTAAGAGCTGTCGAATATATAGGAAAAGAACCTGAGGCAGACGCAATGCCGCAGCTCAAGGAAGTTGAGGGAACAAAGGCGTCGCTCTCAAAATCTACGGGAACGTTTATTGTAGACGGTGCGCTTAATGTTTCTGCACTTAGAGGAACAAACGGCGAGGCTGTAAGAGCATATTCGTATGACGAGCAGACAAAAACAATCGGAGAAGAAATAGCGGTTGTTGATGCGGCAACGTCACAGATTGTTGTTGTCGAGGGAGCAAACGGCACAATTTCGTATTACTTCGTTCAGCCGGCTTTCTCGATAGAAAGAAGTCTGGTTGATGAGGAAAACAGCACGGTTAATAAGGGTGATGAACTCTTCAGCTGCAAATACACCTATACCGTCAAAGCAATCAATAACGGAGATAATGACAAAGAAATTTATGTAGCAATGGGCAGATATGACAAAGACGGAAAACTGAAAAACTTTGTGGCTGCAAAGGATACAATCTCCAACAACACAAGCAATTTTGAAAAACAGGTTTCTATTGACTTAACAAACGAAACTTTGGGCGTGGATGATTATATTGCCGTATTTACATGGGACGCAAATATGAAACCGTATACAAATTCTTTCAAAACAAAATAAAAAGTACATTTTAATATAATACTTCAGCCACGTATTGCATATTATACGGCGGCTGAAGTATATGGGAACTGCGCAATTCTTAGGAGGATCAATGTGAAAAGAAAGAAAATAGAGTTCGGGAGAAAAAATACCGTTGAACTGCTGGCAATGTCAATTATTCCGCTGTGCGTTTTAATTTGCTTCAGCTATATTCCGATGGTTGGACTGATACTCGCATTTAAAAATTTTAACTATGTGGGCGGAATATTCGGCTCGCCGTGGTGCGGACTTAACAATTTTAAATTTTTGTTTGCAAATTCGGATGTAGCACGAATTACAAAAAACACACTTGTTCTTAATTTGCTGTTCATTCTCACTACAACGGTGGGCGGAGTTGTTTTTGCAATAATATTGAATGAAATTCGATCTAAGTCCGCATTGAGGGCGTATCAGACTTGTATGTTTTTGCCGTATATTTTATCGGCATCTATTGTTGCGTATGTCGTATTCTCTCTTTTGAATGCGGACTACGGTGTAATAAACGTATTGCTGAAAAAAATGGGAAAAGAGCCGGTTTTGTGGTATTCGGAACCGAAATACTGGTATACGATTCTTGTGCTGACAAATTTTTGGAAGGGAATAGGCTACAGTACAATTATCTATTATGCAAGCGTTATTTCAATTGATGAATCTTATTACGAAGCCGCAACAATAGATGGAACAAATTGGCTGCAATCACATTTGTATGTTACAATTCCAATGATAACACCGATGATTATAACACTTGTAATTATGAATGTCGGACACGTTTTTTATTCCGATTTCGGTCTGTTCTATATGGTTCCGAAAAACACCGGGGCATTGTATCCGGCAACAGATGTAATAGATACATATGTGTACAGAGCTTTGTCCGGCGGAGATTTCGGAAAATCGGCAGCGGTGGGATTATATCAATCTGTTGTTGGATTCATACTTGTCGTTGTCGCTAACAAGCTGGCAAAGTCGTATGACAAAAATTCCGCAATATTTTAATGGAGGAACGATATGGTACAGAATAAAAAAAGCAGAATTGCAGGCAAGTTCTTTTCACATTTGGTATTCATTATTTTGTCGGCGCTGTGCCTGGCTCCGATTCTTTTGCTGCTCTCGGTATCTCTGTCCGACAACGGGGAAATACTGAGAAACGGCTATTCGCTGATACCGAGAAAAATCAACCTTGAGGCGTATATATATCTTTCAAAGGATTTGTCGAAAATCGCAAGGGCATACGGGATAACCTTTGTATCGACGTTCTTCGGATTTCTCGGCGGTATAATATGCACAATTTTGCTCGCATATGTAATGTCGAGAAAGGATTTCAAATACAGAAAGGCAATTACACTGATAGTATTCTTTACAATGCTGTTTCATGCCGGACTGTTCCCGACGTATATTTGGATAACCAAATATCTGCATCTTAAAAACAACATATTGGTAATGATTGTTCCGGGCTTTGTCACGGCATGGTATGTTATGCTTATGAGATCGTTCTTTGCGGCTATACCCGATGAAATAATCGAGGCGGCTATAATTGACGGCTGCGGAAATATGGGTGTGCTGGTGAAAATTGTCACGCCGCTTTCCAAGCCGGCTATCGCAACAGTATCGCTTTTCATTATATTAAAGTATTTTAATGATTGGCAAACGTCTATGCTTTATATGGATTCGTCAAGAGTTTCAATACAGTATTTCCTGTATAAAACAATGAACAATCTTTCGGAAGCGCAAAACAGCACCATCGGCTTTACCTCGTATGAGGATTTTCCGCAGGAGCCTGTTCGTATGGCTATTGCCGTAATTACAGTGTTCCCGGTTCTCGTGCTGTTCCCGTTTTTGCAAAAATATTTTGTAAGAGGTATAACGCTAGGATCGGTAAAGGGTTAATCATAAACACATTTATAGAAAGGAGAGTACGATATATTTTATCGTGCGATAAAAATAATGAATAAAATGAAAAAAATAATTTCCATTTTGCTTGCTTCGGTACTTATGACGGCAGCCCTCTCGGGATGCGGAAAGAAAGAAGCGAGTATCCCTACATTAAACTGGTATTTGTTCTTTGCGGACCAAAACGATTTGCCGTTGGTTCAGGAAGAATTAAATAAAATTACAGAAAAAAATCTCGGCTGTCACGTTAATATAGTGAGAATAGAGGACGGTGACTACAACGAGAAGATTAAGCTCGGCTTGGCAGGCGGCGAGGCTATTGACATTTGTCATATGGCTCCGAGATTTAACTTTTATTCTCATCTGAACAGAGGAGCTTTCCTTGCATTGGATGAATTGATAGAGAAAAATGCACCTGATATGTATGATATTATGCCGGAAAAATTCTGGGATGCGCCGAGAGTAAACGGTAAGCTTTACGGTATTCCGAACTATCAGATTGTAGGCAGAATGAACGGCTTTGTATGCCTGAAAGAACTGACGGACAAGTATAATTTCGATTTGTCCAAGGTTGAAAAGCTTGAAGACATGGAACCGTATTATGCGGCGGTTAAAGCCGGCGAGGATTCGAATATGCGATGCTTTAACGGTGCCAACGGCGCTTATAGCTGGGGCATGAGCCATTTTATCGGTTTTGACGCAATAGGCTCCGAAAAATATCCGTGTGCGGTAAGAAATGATGATGATTCATTGACGGTTATAAATCAATATGAAACGGAAGAATTCAAAAATTACTGCAATCTTATGAGAGAGTGGTATAACAAAGGATATATTCCGAAACTTGGTTCAAACGACAGCAGCGCAGACCTCTTAAAACAGGGATTGGTTGCGTCAAACCTCGATAACATCGCACCCGGATTTATCCCCAAAATGGAACTGCAGCGAAACGGAAGAGCGGTAGATACAAAGGTAATCGACCCTCCGTTCGTAAACACGTCAAATATTATCGCTACAATGAACTGCGTTGTTGCCACAACAAAATATCCGGAATTATGCGTTAAGTTTTTGAATATGGTAAACCATAATGTTGACAATGTGTATAATCTCCTCTGCTATGGTATAGAGGGCAAACACTACAACAAAGTCGGCGAAAACAGAATAGAAACCATTAAGGATTCCGGGTATGCACCGAATAAATCGTGGGAATTCGGAAACAACTTCAATGCTTATCTGATGGAAGGGCAGGAAGATGATATTTGGGAACAGACAAAGGAAGTAAACGAAACGGCAACAGTTTCCAAACTGCTCGGTTTTGCGCTTGATACAGAACCGATAAAAAGTGAGCTTGAGGCTTGCAATGCGGCGGTTGAAGAATATATGTATAATCTGACGGCAGGTGCGGTTGATATTGATACAAAACTTCCCGAATTTCAGAAAAAACTGAAAAATGCCGGTGTGGACAGAATGATAGCGGAAGTTCAAAAACAGGTTGATGAATGGAAAAAGAATAAATAATTCCGCATTTGCGGAATACGTATGGCATAGCAAAATAATGCTATGCCATACGTAAAAATGATGAATTTCGCAATTGTTCAAGTGTAAGGATTTTGTGCTTTTTTGCCAAAAGCCTTGCATTTTAAAGGCAGCTGTCGTCCCCGACAGCAGACTTTAATTTAACAGAGATTGATGGATTATACGTGATAAAAAATATTTTTGAAATGAGTTGTAATATATGAAAAAAATCGTATCATTTATTTTATGTATTTATATTATTTTCGGTATATGTCCGGAAACTTCATTTGCGTCATATACTCAAAGTTCGGATATTGTGTATGAAATTTATAAAACTATGCCGTATTGTGCGGGAGAGCTTGCTGCGCTGAGGGTTTATGACGGTACGGATTTGTTTTACATTACAGATGATTACATTGCCGATGATGACACATTTTACTGCGAAATACCGGGCGTCAAGCTTGGGAAAAAATACAGCTATAAGCTGACTGCTTCGGGCGGAGACGAGGTAAGTGATACGTTTACGGTTGAGTATGACAACGAGGCATATTCAATACTCGATGATGATTTTTTGAGTACAGCCCCAAATGCGGCTGACGGAATAAATAATTACTCATGGGATATTTACAGCGGCGGAGGCAGCGTCACAAACTATGACGAACAGGGGAAATCCCATATTCCGCTGACATTAAACGATACGTCGGCGAATGATTTTGTTTCCGCAACAAGAGTTCTTGAAGAAACCGAAAAAACAAGGATTGCTCTTGAATACAGAATGAAGATAAGCAATTTAAACGTCGGAGCGGTAGTCAGCCTGAGCTACGATGATAAGAATTGCATAAAAATATATGAAAACAACGGCAGCTTATATTGTAATGATACCTACGTCTGCTCTATAGAGGCGTCCAAAGACTATGGTATTCGCATTGATGCCGATTTGCTGACAAAACAGGCGAATATTTTTGTGAACGGAAAGAGAACGGAATTTTGCGTTGAACTCGGAAAGCTGAACAAAATATGTCTTTCCACAGCGGCGGAAAGCGTCGGTAAATTTCAGATTGCACCGATTAAGCTTACAAGAGGTTATTATGTATGCGACAATGCAATTGCTTTTGCGTCAATGAGCAGATTGGATACAGATTCGCAGTTTTGTGCAAAGGGATACACAAATGCGGCGCTTACAAGGACGTTTAATTATGATATATACAGCTATAATTTTGCCGGTGCGGCACATAATCCGATAAATTTCAGCAAAAGCTTTGATGAAATAACAAAAAAGGCGGTCTTTTCATTCAGGCTTTACAGCGTGAATAAGTTGCAGGAGATGTCGATAAACTTCGGGGATTTTTATTCATACATATCCGACGGAGATTTTTATGTGCGTCTTGCAAACGGCGAGGGTAAAAAAGTCAAAACTTTGCGAGAGGATTTTTGGCATTTGTTCCGAATAACATATGATCCGAATACGGGATTGTCGGATATACAAATCAACGGCAATGATCTTGAAAAGAATGTTTCGGTATCTTCCGGCGGAAAAACCATTTCGTCCGTTTGCTTTGCCGGCGGCAAAAACAGCGATACATTTAAACTTGATGATATTATGGTTTTTGAATATCCGACATATGACGAATATCCGTCGGAGCCTAAAACGATTAAAAAATCCGATAATGATGTAATTGTCGGAATGCAGGAATGTGATATTTGGCAGGAGGGAAACCATTTTGGCTGGGAATACCTCTCCGAATACAACAGACGTACTCCGTATCTCGGATATTATGACGACGGCAATACGGAAGCCATTGATTGGCAGATAAAATATATGGTTGAACACGGCGTTGATTTTATGTACAAATGCTGGTATCAATCGGTCGTTTCGGATTTTGCGATCAATAAGCCTCGGATAAGCGGATACGCTTTGGACGAGGGACTGTTCAACGCAAGATACAAGGATAAAATAAAATTCGCTCTGTTATGGGAAAACTCAAGTCTGAATCCCGATTATGCAACGCTTGAGGGATTTAAGAAGTATGTTGTCCCGTATTGGATGGAATATTATTTTACAAATTCGAATTATTTGGTGCTTGACAATAAGATTGTTTTGGGAGTTTATCGGGGAGATAATCTTGAAAAAACATATGGTGCGGAGGGCGCAAAGGAAGCAATAGCATATCTGACTGAGCAGGTGAAAACCATACCGGGAATTGACGGATTGTATCTTATTGCGTCGGGTCTGACGTACAAGACGTCGGAACTTCAAAAACTGTCGGATGTCGGCTTTGACGCGGTTTGCAGATACTCAAAAACCACTTACGCAAATACCCCGGCGAGATTTATAGACAAAACGGCAGAGGATTCGAATAACGGAGTTATTAAATCCATACCTATCGTTTCGACAGGGTTCGACAGCCGACCGTGGAACGGCTCGGAGGGAGTGACGTTTACACCGAGTGCGGTAACGGATATTTGCAAATCGATAAAAGAATCGCTGTTTTCAAAGGAACAATATACAAGCTCCTTAGACAGACTTTTGATGCTTGATAACTGGAATGAATACGGCGAGGGACATTTCTTTATGCCGTCTGCACTTGCCGGGTTTGATTATCTTGAGGCTGTCGGCTCTGTTTTCGGTCAGCCGGAGCATATCGATGAAATTCCGACAGACAAGGAAAGACTGGGACATTTATATAAAAAGACGCATGACGGCGGCAACGAAACGGTGAACTGGAGTGATAACAACACAACCTGTTTGCTGAGATATGATTTTAACTCCGCAGATGAAAAGCCTAAATCGTATTATAATATTACGGGTTTAAAAACAGAAAACGGCAGATTGAGCGGAAAAGCAAGCGGAAACGACCCTATGTTCTATTCGGAGGATAATCTCGGAATAGAATTGAAAGGCAATGAACTTATTCATATAAGGTATAAAACAAATTCCGCAAATTTAAAGACGACTGTGTATTTTGCAACCGATACCGATACGGAATTTTCGCAGGACAAGAGCATTGCGGCAAATGTTCCGTCGGGTGCCGGTGATGTTACGGATGTATACTTTGATTTATCAAAGCTTTCAACAGGAGAAGCAGCGAATTCCAAGTGGAGCGGCACATTAAAGCGTTTGAGATTTGACCCGTTTGACAATACGCCCGGCAGTACCTTTGAGTATGACTTAATTGAATTGTTAAGATATCATACAGGAGAGGATACACCAAAAAAAACAAGTGTTGTTTTTGACGGCTTTTACAGCAGTAACCGAAGAATAAGCTATCCCGTGAAAGAAGAAACGGACGCAGCCGCAAGAATAACCTACAATAACAGTGATTACAGTTCGGAATACGATGTGTATATTGCCGAATATGATTTCGGCGGACGGTTGGACAGGATTACAAAATCGAGTGATACCGTCCGATTAGGAAAAGAAACAAGGGAATATTCCGTAAGTATTCAGCCCGACAAGCTTTACAGAGTATTTGTATGGGATAAAGGTCTAAAACCGGTTCTTGACACGTCAAACCAGAGAAAAACCAAAAGAGAGGGTAATGTGAAAATACTTTTCGTAGGAAATTCAATTACAATTCACCCTCCGTCAGACGCTCTCGGATGGTCGGGAAATTGGGGAATGGCGGCAACCTGTGAAGAAAATGATTATGTACATCGGTTGATGTCGGCAATTCATGAAAAGTATCCGAATGTCGAGTACAAGATTGTAAGTGCATGGGATTTTGAAAAAAACTTTTATGATTTATCGAGAATTTCAAAGGATAAATACAAAGAGTATATAAATTTTGACGCCGACATAATCATATGCTCAATCGGAGCAAATATCAACAATTCTTCAAATGAAGACGATTCCGGATTCATTACGAATTATGAGCTTACCGCAGAAAATTACAGGGATATAGTTAATTACTTCAATCCTTATAACGATGCTAAAATTATACCTTGTATCACAACATTGTCAAGGTCGGTTGTCAGAAATACGATACGTGAGTGTGTGCAGGCGGAAGGCTGGGAATGTGTTGACTGGAGTGATTTGACAAGCTATGTATATACCGGCAAACCGTATAAATCGGCTTCGGTATTTTCCGATAACGTAAGCAGCGGAGTTTTGGCACATCCCGGAGATTACGGCATGCAAATAATGGCGGAAAGGCTTTACGAGCCAACTGAAAAATATATAAATGAAAGCATAGAATTAAGATAAACAGAGGTGTATATTAATGGAACTCAGAAGATATAAAGTTATTGAACCCGATAAAAACGCAAATTGGATGGACATGGCAACTCTTAATCCCGCGGTTATAGAGTATAAAGGCATAATTCATATGCTTTTCAGAGTTCGCGGCGAGCTGGGCGACCCGCATCCGGAAACAATGGTTTGTCCTATTTCTCTCGGACACGCATGGAGTACGGACGGCGGAAAAACATGGGAGATAGATAAGTCGCGTCCATGCCTGGTTCCGGCTTGTGAGGTTGAACCGGATAAGCTGTATACAACGAATATTTACGGCAAACGGGTTATCAACTATGCCAACGGAACAATAGAGGATCCTCGTCTTACAATAATAGACGGGAAATGCTATATGACGGCTGCATGCAGATTTATTCCGTTACCGCAAATGTGGAAAAACCCGAATTTGGAGTATTTTGTCGGTTCATGGGCAAAGGATAGCAAAACCAATCCGTTCGGCAAAGCAGCGTCGCAGAATTTAACGGTATCCGTACTTTACGAAGTAAATCTTGACGCGCTTGCAAAAAATGATTATGATAATGCTTTTGGTTACATAACTCATTTGACAAACCCGGATTACGGTGAAAACCGAGATGTTGTTTTATTCTCGGAGAGAATGATGATTGACGGGAAACTTCAATATGTGATGATAGAAAGACCCGTTGACCCGTATCTCAATCCGCAGCTGAGCGAGAAAAAGCCGACTATGGTTATATCGTGCGCCGAAAAATTCGAGGACTTTGCCAAATCCGAAAACAAAAAGACTGTTTTGGCAGCTCCGGAATATTATTGGGAGGACAACAGAATAGGTGCAAGTGCTCCGCCGCTAAAGGTAAATGACAAATATTGGATTTTGTCATACCATGGAAAGCAAGATGACGAAAACGGATATTCTCAAAACTTTATGCTGCTTGAAACTGTGGAAAATTCTCTGCCCGTAATAAAGAAAAGAAGTGCCGAACCTATTATAAGAGTGAAAGAGGAGTGGGAGTATCCCACGCACTTTAAAATTCCGTGTCTGTTTATCACCGGTATGATAAAGGTCGGCGACGATGTTCTTATGGCATACGGCGCGGCAGACGAGCGTGTTGGAGTTATGTTTGCAAAGTATAAGGATATATTGAATTATTTGGATATAGAAACGGAGAGTTCTGATGAATAACAAAGTAATAAACGGAATTAACATAAAAAATATTCCATGGCAGGATAAGCCACAGGGCTGCGGCGACCCTATCTGGCGATATTCGGAAAACCCTATCATAACGAAAGAGTCAAGAGCAAATACGGCTTTGATTTGCAACAGTGCGGTAGTTCCTTTTGAGGACGGTTTTGCCGCTGTTTTAAGATGTGACGATAAGTCTTTGGCAAGCAATATCTATTTTGGAAGAAGCAAAGACGGAATACATTTTGAAATAGATGACGAGCCGATTCCGACAAAAAGCTGTATCGGAAACGGAGAACGGAAGTATGTATCGGCATATGATCCGAGAATAACATATATTGACGGCAAATATTATGTAACGTGGTGTAATTCATATCACGGTCCGACAATCGGTGTGGGATATACGACGGATTTCAAGAATTTTACGCAGCTTGAAAATGCGTTTCTGCCGTACAACAGAAACGGTGTGCTGTTTCCGAGAAAAATTAACGGTAATTATGCGATGCTTTCCAGACCGAGCGACAAAGGTCATACGCCATTCGGCGATATTTTCTACAGCGAAAGCCCGGATATGCATTATTGGGGAAATCACCGTTGGATGCTTGAGCCTCAGGGCGGATGGTGCTGGAAAAAAACAGGTCCCGGACCTACTCCTATCGAAACAGAGGAAGGCTGGCTGATTATTTATCACGGCGTATGTATGTCTTGTTCCGGATTTGTTTACAGCATGAGTGCGGTTATAACCGATATTAACGAACCGTGGAAAGTAAAATACAGAGCAAGTGATTATGCAATGCGTCCGGAAGCTCCGTATGAAATCACAGGTCATGTTCCGAACGTAGTATTCCCTTGTGCAAATATGGTCGATGCGGAAACCGGAAGAATCGCAATATATTACGGTGCAGCAGATTCGTATGTGGGACTTGCGTTTACAACGGTTGACGAATTAACGCAGTTCGTAAAGAAAACTGATATAATAAACAAATAACAAACTATATTTTTTGGGTACAGAGGAATTGAAAATGAATTTAAGTGAAAAAGAGCAAATAATTGATTACAAGAGGAAACTTAGTGTAATCTGCGATAATCTGATAAAAACAAGACCGGCGGAGCAAGTGGTTTACAGACCGTATAAAAAACCGCATTTTGCACAGAGAACTCTGCGAAAAGGCATAAAAATCGATCTTGGTCAATATTACCGCAATGCTTTAAACGGAGATTATGCATATGTATATGTGAATATCAAAAGTCAGTACACCACAAAAGTTATGCTGACGGCTAAAGGAGCGTCGTCATATATCATAAATAATCATGAGAATGACTTTAAAGACGAAAACAAAAATAAGTATGCGGACGGATATTATTCCGAAGTGATTGAGGTTTCGGAAGGGGATAACGAGCTTATACTCAAGTGTGTCTGTACCGAAGATTCGTTTTTTCTTGATTATATAATAGGGCATGTATTTTATCCGCAGTTTTGGACAAGTGATTATTTGCTTTGGGTAAGAGATACTGTAGGATATGGTGAATATCGTGACGAACAGGGTTTCGCACTTTCGGAACTGATAAAAGCGGGGGAAAATAAGAGTTTCGGAGAATGCAGCGTTGTATATCCCAAAGAGAGCAGGGATGACAGAGTTATTGAATTGGGAAAGATTTATAACACGCAAAAAGGAAAATACATTCTTGCATATACCGTATGCAAGAACGCCGGTGATATAAAAATCAATTCCGATTTTGAATATGAAATATACATAAACAGGAAAAAGCAGAATCATGCACAAGCCGGTGATGAGATTTACATTGCATTTGAAAATAAAAAAGGCTGCCGATTTGAAAGCCTTTGCAATGAAAATGTGCATCTGCCGTTTGTGACGCATAACAGAAAAAGAGGAATGCATTGGATGCTTTTGGGAACGCTTGACAGCGTGGACGACTTTTCATTCAGCTTGACAAAAGTGTATAAAAATTCATACGGCGAAAAAAATTTCTGGCGTTTTGCCGATTCGGAAAGCTTTCTCAGACCATATCTTGATACAAGCTTTTACGGGCAGTGGTTTTATGGGCTTATGGTTGGTCAATACGGTTTGTTACGAGCATCGGAATTTGACAAAAAGTATTATGATTATTTCCGCGGAAGTATGAAAATTCTTGCCGACTACTACCGATATATGCAGTATGATGCGGAGGAATTCGGCGATGCCGCATTCTTGAAAAGAAGTATCAAAAAAGATGATTTGGATTCCATAGGAACAATAGGAATGAATCTTTGTGAGCTTTATAACAGAGAAGATGATGAAAAGTCGAAAGAAGTAATTCGCTCGTTAATAACAGAGTTGAGTGATTGTATCGACAAAAATATTCCGAGAATGAAAGACGGAACGTTTTACAGAATTGACACTATGTGGGCGGATGATACTTTTATGAGTTGCCCGTTTTTGGTAAGACTTGGGAACATAACAAAAGAAAGTAAATATTACGATGAAACGATTAATCAGCTGATTCTTTACACCGAAAAGCTTTTCATTCGTGAGAAAGGCGTGTTTTCCCATATATTTTTCCCGAAACTCGGCAGAGCGAACAATGTTCCGTGGGGAAGAGGCAACGGCTGGGTATATCTTGCGTTTGCCGAAACAATCGAGCATTTGCCGGAGAATTACAAGGGAAAAGATAAGTTGTGTGAAATCTTTAAAACAGCTGTGGAAGGACTTACAGACAAGCAGGACGATACCGGGCTTTGGCATCAGGTTTTAACGCTTAAGGATACATTTTCCGAAACCTCGTGTACGGCTATCTTTGCAATTGCTATTGCCAAAGGAATTAAAATTGGCATTTTGGATAAACAACGGTATTTGCCGGTAGTGAAAAATGCGGTAGACGGTATTTTAAAGTACAAGACAGATGAGAACGGCAATGTTTTTGATATTTGCAGAGGTTCGGAGTGTAAAGATGATGCGGAATACTATGCAAAGCTTGAAACGGTAAGCAACGATGACCACGGAATCGGCGTTGTCGTTGCGGCAATATGCGAGCTTGTTGATTTACTGATTGAAGGACAGGAGAATATATGAAGACGATGAATATTATCGGACAGATAATCGGATTTATTGCTATAGGGGCAAATTTTATAATATATCAGCAAAAGAACGGAAAAAATCTGTTGACATGGAAACTGAGTTCCGATATACTGTGGTTAGTGCATTATTTGCTTATATCCGCAAATTCGGCGGCAGCTGTTGCTGTTGTGGCATTGGTTCGTGAAATTGTGCTGTTAAAAAACGGTGACAGTGAGTCACTGAAAAAGAAGTGTATGGGAGTTTTTATAGCAATTAGCATTGTATCCGGGATTTTGACATGGAAAGGTGCTGTTTCGATATTTCCGTGTATAGCGTCAATACTGGCAAACGTCAGCTTTTGTTTGAGTGTGCCTATGATTTCCAGAATACTCTCGTTCCCTATTTCGGGCTGCATGCTTATATGTGATATATTCAGCGGCTCCATATCGGGAATTGTAAATGAAGTTTTTACCATGATTTCGTCGGTAATAGGCATCTGTGTAAATGACAGAAAAAAATCGTGTTCTTCACGGAAAGAATGGAAATGCAGAAGCTTTCCGGCAGAATAGTAATCTAATGACTGCTGAATAAATAAAAATTGGCTAAAGTATTGGCTTTTTGAGCAATTTGTGGTATAATAAGTGCAAGGGAAAATGCTGAAAACAGCAAAAAACCTTGCACTTTTGTTTTATGGGAGTTATAAAAATGTATAAATATAGAAGCAAACAAATCAGTTTCACAGATTTCAATACGCCTATCTCTGGTGGATAATGGTATTGATATAATCTCCTTTTAGAGTTAATATGTGTATAACAAAAACGAAAGGGGCATCAAGCCATGACAAAGAAAGAATTGAATCAAATCGTAAAAATAGCACAGGAGAACATTATATCAATGGAAAACAGATCAGACCTTGAACAGCACTTCAGCGATGAAGAAGATTTCTTCGAGATTTCAGTTTGGGGGTTAAAGGACGCCCTTGTTGCGGCATACGAACTTGGGAAGAAAAACAAGTAAGGAGTCTTGCATTATGTGGAATGAAGGAACAGTCAGCGTAAACGGAGAGATTTTTCATTATTGGATGAAACAATATGAAGAAGGTTCCGAATTTGGAATCAACGGTGGACGGATTTCAAAGCTTACGATTAAACACGGCGGCAGAGAGGTTTATAACTATGACCGCGGTGAGGATATTGAACCGATAGACAAGAATACCGAAACAGCGCTTGAGATAATTCTTAAGCGCAATAACTAAACAAAACAATATTGAAACGGAGCCGTGAAAGGTTCTGTTTCTCTCTATATAAATTTGAAGTCGCATTCGTGCGGCTTATTTTTATGCACAAAGGAGGTGACACTTGTGGCACAAAGAGGCAGAAAACCGAAGCCGTCAGCTTTAAAGGAGCTGGAAGGCAATCCCGGCAAAAGAGAAATTAATACAAATGAACCGCACCCTGTAAAAAAAGCGCCGCCATACCCTAAATGGCTTGAACCCGATGCGAAAAAGGAATGGCGCAGACTTGCAAACCAGATGGAACAGCTTGGAATATTAACAGAAGTGGACATGACCGCTTTTGCAGGATATTGTCAGGCGTATGCCCGGTGGAAAGAAGCCGAGGAGTTCATATCACGGCACGGTGCGATTGTGAAAACCCCGTCCGGATACTGGCAGCAGGTCCCGCAGGTGTCAATCGCACAGACATATTTGCGGCTTATGAACAGATTTTGCGAACAGTTCGGATTAACACCATCATCACGCAGCCGTATTGCTGCCGACTCCTCAAATTCGGACAGCGATAATGATTTAATGGAACATCTTTTAACGCTTGGCGGTGGTAAGGCTGATGCATGACGAAAATAAGGCAAAACGTGTGATAAACTTCATAAGCAGCCTAAAACACACTAAAGGAAAATGGCATGGGAAGTCGTTTGACCTGCTCCCCTGGCAGCAGGATATTATAAAAAATGTATTCGGAACAGTGAAAAGAAACGGTTACAGACAATATAACACAGCGTATGTGGAAATTCCGAAGAAGAATGGAAAGTCGGAGCTTGCGGCAGGTGTCGCCTTATATCTTACCTGTGGCGATATGGAATGGGGCGCTGAAGTTTACGGCTGTGCGTCCGACCGTCAGCAGGCAAGTATTGTTTTTGATGTTGCCGTGGATATGGTTGACCAGTGTCCGGCGCTGAAAAAACGAATTAAACCTATAATGTCTGTAAAACGGCTTGTGTATAAACCGACAAACAGCTTTTATCAGGTACTTTCATCGGAAGCGTTTACAAAACACGGACTGAATATTCACGGTGTAATTTTCGATGAACTTCATGCACAGCCGAATCGCGATTTATTTGACGTCATGACAAAAGGCTCCGGTGATGCACGAATGCAGCCGCTGTTTTTTCTCATAACAACGGCAGGAACAGACAGAAACAGCATATGCTTTGAACAACACCAAAAAGCAGTGGATATTTTGGATGGCAGAAAGATTGACACTACATTCTATCCTGCAATATACGGTCTGCCTGATGACGAGGATTGGACGAGCGAGGAAAACTGGTACAGAGCAAATCCGTCACTCGGGTACACGATAGATATTGAAAAGGTACGAAACGCATACATGAGCGCCAAGGACAACCCGGCAGAGGAAAATCTGTTCCGTCAGCTGCGTCTTAATCAGTGGGTTAAACAGTCTACTCGCTGGATGCCGATGGATAAATGGGATGAATGCAATGAGATAGTGAACTTATCACTTTTAAAGGGACGTGAATGCTATGGAGGGCTTGACCTTTCGACCACACTTGACTTAACAGCGTTTGTGCTTGTGTTTCCGCCGAGAAACGAAAATGAAAAATATATTATTGTTCCGTATTTTTGGATACCGGATGATAATCTTAAAAAACGAGTGAACCGCGATCATGTTCCGTATGATGTGTGGAAAGCACAAGGTCATATTCGGACAACACAGGGAAATGTGGTTGACTACCGCAGAATAGAGGCGGATATTAAAGAAATTGCAAGCGAGTTTGTTATAAAAGAAATTGCATATGACAGATATAACGCAACGCAAATCATATTAAATCTGATGGACGAAGGTTTAACAATGGTGCCGTTCGGGCAAGGGTTTAAGGATATGTCACCGCCGACAAAGGAGATATTCACGCTTGTGCTTAAAAACAAAATTGTGCATAACATGAATCCGGTTCTTAGGTGGAATTTTGATAATGTATGTGTTGAGACCGATGCTGCTGAAAATATAAAGCCGTCAAAGAAACACTCAACAGAACGAATAGACGGTGCGGTCAGTACAATTATGGCATTGGACAGGGCCGTGCGCAATATGAATGTGAACACATCATCGATTTATGATGAGCGCGGTGTTTTGGTGATATAAAAATATTTTTTTGCAAACCGCTTGCATATTGCAATACAATATGGTATAATATAACCAAGGAGGCGATTGTAATGGCAAGAACATCAAATGTATTTGCTCGTGTTGAGCCGGAAATCAAACAACAGGCAGAATCGGTACTGGAACAGTTGGGAATCCCCATGTCAAATGCAATAGGTATATTTTTAAGACAAGTGGCAATGCAAAAAGGAATTCCTTTTGAGATTAAATTGCCGCAGAATGTTCCCGTTTCATACGGAGCATTAAACGAAGAAGAATTTAACGCTGAAATTGAAAAGGGACTTTCGGATGTGGCTTCCGGAAGAGTAATATCGGCACAGAATGTTGCCGAAAAAATGCATAAGGATTACGGCATATGAAGTGGGAAGTTTTTTATACGGAACAGGCTGAAACTGATTTAAGAAATGTTTTTGAATATATTGCATTTACGCTGCTTGTACCGGAAACGGCTAAAAAACAAGTACAGCGCATAATGAAAGAAATTGCGGCGCTTGACAATATGCCGTTCAGATACAAATTGTATCATAAAGAACCATGGAAAAGCCGTGGTTTGAGAACATTTTCAGTAGATAATTATCTCGTTTTTTATATGCCGGATGAAGAAAAAAATACACTTTCGATCATTCGTATTATGTATGGCGGACGTGATATAGAAAAGCATTTGTAATAAATCAAAAATTGCATCTATCAAACGATAGGTGCTTTTTTGATGCAGAATTTTGGAGGGATACACCATGAATATCTTTAAATCATTTTTCAAATCACGGGATAAACCGCGCAATGCGTCTGTCGGAACAAGCTGGTTTCATATCGGCAGGTCATGGTCGGGCAAGTCTGTGACCGAACGGACGGCGTTGCAGCAGACTGCGGTGTATGCCTGTGTTCGTATCATAGCCGAAACCATAGCCAGTCTGCCGCTGCATCTATATAAATACACGGATAATGGAAAAGAGAAAGATTGTACGCATCCACTGTATTATCTTTTGCACGACGAACCGAATCATGAGATGACTGCTTTTGTTTTCAGAGAAACAATTGTCAGTCATCTTTTGTTATGGGGAAATGCTTATGCACAGATTATCCGAAACGGCAAAGGCGAGATCATTGAACTGTATCCTCTGCTGCCGGATAAGATGGAAGTTTACCGTTCGGATATTACGGGAGAAATATATTACATTTATACCGATACCAAAGGACAGAGGCATACTTTAAGCAATACTGAAATTCTGCATATTCCGGGTTTGGGATATGACGGGCTTATCGGGTATTCGCCAATTGCAATGGCAAAGAACTCAATCGGTATGGCGATTGCCTGTGAGGAATACGGTGCAAGGTTCTTCTCGAACGGAGCCGCTCCCGGCGGTGTTTTTTTCACTCGGAAATAGGATTTATGCATATTGACGAAAATCGACTCAATGTATTGATTTGTATAAAGATTTGTGATATACTGATATAGTCACATACTAACATTATAATAGGATAATTGTGTAATGGCAAGCATAATCAAGATAAAAACGTATTCTCGCGTTTTTATCTACGCCATTGTGTAATTGTTAGTGTGTGACAACCCTACAAATCAGAGAATGCGTTTTTTGTGCGTAACTCTGAATGGGGTTACGCACTTTTTTAATTTTACGGAGGGGAATTTGAAAATGAGAAAAAAATATGTATTTGGTATATTTTTAATAGGGGTATTACTCGCACTGTTCTCTATGACTTCTTTTGCAGATGGAAATCATTACTGCAATGGTTCAGATATGTTTGTCAATGACAACGGTGAGTTCTTTAGCAATATCGATGATGAAGATAAATTGTATTGCAAGAAAACTCCCCAAGCAACTGAGATAAAAGTTTTAGATAAACATATTATGTCAATGGTTTCAGATCAAAACAAAAATCTATATTTACTTGTATATGAAAGTACAAGCACAGATTTAATATCATTTAACACTGAAACATATAAATATAATAAATTATGGAGTTTTGATTCTGTTGTGACAAATATATCCATGCGAGAAGACAAAATATACATGAAGACCGATGTAGGTATACAATATTACGATGCAAAAACAAATACTATTGGCACGGTTATAGAAAATACAAATATAGACTTTATTTATTTTAGTGACTTTAATACTTTATTCTATTATTCAAGAAATGATAATGATGCATATGATATTCATACATATTCGTTTAGTAATGTAAAGAAGGTAAAAAAGGCTGCAACCAATAATTCTATCAGCTTAATGTCTGCATCATCTTATTCACCCAGACTTTCTGAACCTGCAACAAATAATTCCTATTATACATCGTGGAATGTATTTCATACATCAGGATATGGTATGGTAGACGGCAATGGAAATAAACGAGGAAATTGTACTTGTTATGCGTATGGTCGTTCATATGAAAATTTAGGGTATAAACCAAGCTTATGCACAGGAAATGCAGGAACATGGTATGCATATAATACGAACAATGGATTTTATTCATACGGGAAAACTCCACATTTAGGTGCAGTGGCCGTTTGGAGTAAATCGGGTGCAGCCGGTCATGTAGCTGTGGTTGAAGTAATCAATGGAGATACAGTAATAACATCAGAGTCCGGTTGGAATTCATTTTACTTTAAAACCGTTACAAGAAGTGCAAGTAACTATAATTTTAGTGCAAATTCATCATATAACTTTTTAGGTTTCATTTATGTTATGGGGTATTTAACACCAGCTCCTCCACAAAAGGCAAATATATCTGTTGATAAAATAAATTACAATATTGATGAAAATGTAAACTTCACATTTGATACAGACGGAGTAACTAATACTCTTTGGGTGTACTGTCCTGATGGTTCGACATTATATTATCAGAATTTAGCTGGTTCATATTCTTTGGCTTTTGGTATGGCTGGGTATTTTGAAGGTCTTGTTGAAACTTGGAATGGCTTGGGATCAAAATGTAGCACAAGAGTAAGCTGGTATGTTGGTCCTCCTCAGTATTCAAATATTTCAATCACCAAATACAGTTTTGAAAGAGGAGAAACAATACATTTTAATTTCGACACAGCAGCCTATGGTGATGCTAATACATTATGGATTTATAAACCTAACGGCTCATCCGTTTATTATGAAAATGTTGGTAAATCATATAATTTAAGTTTTTACGATGACGGAGCTTATGAAGCTTTAGTTCAAGCATGGAACGGTGTTGGATCGTTATGCAGTGAAAAAATAAAATTCTATGTAGGAAAGTATAATATCACATACAATTCTAATGGTGGTATAGGAGCACCAGCAGCACAAACAAAAATATATGGTACAGATTTGATTTTAAGTAGGACAATATTGACTCGCCCAGGCTACATATTCTGGGGGTGGGCAGACAACAATCCTAATGCAGATAATGCTACATATCCTGCCGGAGGAACATTCACAGGGAATTACAGTACAACACTTTATGCTGTGTGGAAACCTGCAACATATAATGTTTATTTTGATGCCGTAGGAGGAACTGTTAATACTCAAAGCAAATCTGTAACATATCTATCAACATATGGCGACTTACCTACACCTGTCAGAAAAGGGTATACTTTCATGGGGTGGTATACAAACAGCAGTGGCGGAGACTGTATAACAAACAGTTCATCTGTTCAAATAACATCAGACCAAACGCTTTATGCAAGATGGGAACAAGCGTTTTACTCAATAGTTTATGACACTAACAGGGGTATCGAAAACAGTTGGACTGATTCTTGTGAGTATGATACGGTAACAAATATTTCAAAGACAGTTCCTACGCGTGAAGGATACAAATTTATTGGTTGGGCAAAAGATAAGGATTCCGCTATAGCAGATTATATGCCAAACGATTTGTATTCAGAAAATCAAGATGTCGTGTTATACGCTGTATGGAAGATAATTCCGTACACCAAAACAGAGATTACAAACTTTGGAACATACAAGCTATGTAATGTAACGCTGAACTATATAGAAAACACGCCCATAATAATTGTTGCAACATATAATGAGGGTAAGCTGTTAGGAATTGAAAAGCGTGTATATAGTAAAGAAAATGAAACCTTTGCTGTTTTTGGTAATATCGATACAGTAAAAGTCATGGTATGGGATGATACTTCCACTATGATTCCTATCACAAAGACAGAAGAAATACCGGCTACAGACTTTAAATCTAACTAACTCTATTTATTATTATACATAAAGGACAGAGTAATTCATGCGGATTGCTCTGTTTTTATTTGAAAATGAGGTTTTAGTCATTAAACTTTGCAGGCAGTTGCAAGAGGGGATATTGGAGAAAACAAATTAGAAATTTTCAAAGACCTTGCAAAACGAAGGAGCCCTTTATAATAACAAAGCGGAAACCTATGATCCCGACGTCTACGGAAGTGAGCGGCTTGTAATCGAGAATGCGTGGTTTAACGAGCTGACTCTGCAGAAGTTTGAAAACGCAAAAATGATTGACGAGGAATACAGCGGCGGATTCACCGATTACTACTTCCCCGATTTAGTGAAAGTGAGGTAAATTGAAGTATTAAAAAAAGTTTT
>CAKVOK010000056.1 GCA_934792465.1 uncultured Clostridia bacterium
AATCGGGATAAAGAATTAAGCATATTTATTAATGCAGTCGCATCACAGGAAACGCTGATGACGGAATGGAATGACCGACCGTGGCTGACGCTTTTGGAAAATGCAACGGTATATCGTGACGGAAGAATAAAATTTTTGTTTAAAGACGGAACCGAAATAACGGTTTAAAACAAATTTAGGCGGCGTGTCAATGGACATTCCGCCTTATTTTTTTGCGCAATTTTTCAAAAAAAGATAAATCGTTACCGAGAGTTAGGTATTGTTCTCGTGAGTATAAATAATATGCGAGAGTATAGAATTTCGGTAAAATCACGGCCTTAATAGGCGAACTTGAGAAAGCCGGAAAAGGCAAATCGTTACCGTGAGTATCCGAAAATCGCATAAAACAAAGGGTTTTATGCAAAGAAAAAGCACCATAATCTTAATACCTATGGTATCAAAATTATAGTGCGTTTATGGTGGAGATATGGGGATTCGAACCCCAGACCTGTTACATGCGAAGCAACCGCTCTCCCAACTGAGCTATACCCCCTTGTAAAAAACCGGAACAAACTTCGTTTGTTCCGGTAGTGGTCGGGATGACTGGATTTGAACCAGCGGCCCCTACGTCCCGAACGTAGTGCTCTACCAAACTGAGCCACATCCCGATATAATATATACAAAATACACTAAATAAAACACATCAATATATATGCTGTCATGTAATAGGAAATCTTGCACAACTAAAAACCATTACAGGTGCGGTACAACATTATACACAAATATGAATTATCCGTGCACCCAACACACATTTAAATTTTTAAATATAATGCATTATACATCTAATCTGTGTATAAATCTTAATTATCAGTATAAAACAATACACCCAAAAAAATAAGGTACATTGGCGATAAAGATATATGCGTTACCGATTAATAAAAATCGATTATCTTTACCGAATATTCCACTGTAAAGCCGTTGAATCCGAACGGAACATACACTGTTTAATCCACCCATAAAATCTCGGATGTTTTAAAAACAATATTTAAGCCGCTGCGCATAAACAGCAACTCAAGATATCTGCCAACCGGCAAATCCGATGTGCAAGGAAATTTTACAAACCGATCGAACATATAATTCCATTATGCGGAGTGTTTAACAACCCCCAGTGGCGTATCCATATATTATTATAGCACATTTGGGAAAAAAAATCAAGCTTTTTTGCGAAAAAAATTTTCCTGAAATTTCGTCATTTTGCAAATCAAAGAAAAAATCATTATTAAAAACGCCCATTTATTTCTGCTATTTTGTGCAATTTGTATATTATTTTTGGGATTTTAGGAAAAAGAACCGGGTTTTTAAAAGCTTTTCACACAAAAAAATTTTTTTAATTATCTTTAAATTGTGAAAACAGCCAAAAAAACCTTGATTTTTTAAATAACATATGATATAATAGTAATCAGATATAATTTGATTTGTTTAATTCATTTTATAATTCGAAAAAATTTAAGGGGAGATGATTTATTCATGAATGTGTATGAAACAGAAAAAATAAGAAATATAGCTTTGATTTCTCATAGCAAGGCAGGAAAGACCTCACTTGCCGAGGCAATGCTTTTTATAAGCCAAGCAACTTCGAGGCTCGGGCGGATTGAAGATAAAAACACGGTATGCGATTATGATACCGAAGAGACAAAACGTCTTATGTCCGTTCGTATGTCGCTTGCGGCGGTTGAATGGATGGGCAACAAAATCAACATTATGGATACCCCCGGATATTTTGATTTTCTGGGCGACAGCTGCGGTGCCGTTACGGCCTGCGATACTGCCGTAATTACGGTCAGCGGAAAATCCGGCGCACGCATCGGCGGTGAGCTTGCATTTAAAAAGGCATTGGACGCAGGAAAATCAATCGTATTCTTTATAAATAAAATGGATCATGAAAATGCCGATTTTGACGGAGTAGTCGAAAATATACGCAGCTTCGCCGGAGAAAAGGCTGTGCCTACGCAAATTCCTATTAAAAACGGAACTTCGTTTGACGGGTATATTGATATAATAGAAAATAAAGCATATATGTTTGAGGGCGAAAAAGTGCGTACGTCGGACGTTCCGGACGATTATTATGCGGAAGTGCAGAGCGCAAGAGGCGCACTGTGCGAGATTATTGCAGAATCTGACGATGAACTTCTCGATAAGTTTTTCTCGGAAATTCCCTTTACATACGACGATCTGAAAACAGGTGTTTCAAAGGCGATTGCGGCAGATGCGCTTTATCCGATACTTTGCGGAAGTGCACTTAATTGCGGCGGCGTGGGCGGACTTTTAAACTTCATATGCGCATATACGCCGGCACCGTCGGACGCCGTTGCGATGCTTGACGGCAAAGAGGTCCGGATTGCCTGCGACAGCACAGCTCCGCTTGCGGCACAAGTATTTAAAACAATAAGTGACCCGTTTGTCGGCAAGGTTTCGCTTATACGCATATATTCCGGTATGATAACGAAAAACGGTACATTATATAATACTGCGACAAAAACGGCTGAAAAAATCGGCGGAATTATCACGATGCGAGGCAAGGAGAAAATCGAGCTTGAGCAGGCGGCGGCAGGTGACATATGTGCAGTATCGAAGCTTGCGGCAACAGCAACGGGCGATACATTCGCAACGCAGGCACGTCCTTATGAAATGCCTCCGATTTCGTTCCCTGCGCCTACGTATCGGGTTGCATTCGTTCCGAAAGCGAGAGGTGACGAAGAAAAAATCAGCAGCGGTCTGCATAAGCTGACAGACGAGGACAAAACACTGACATACGAAAACAATGCGGAGCTTCATCAGCTCATAGTATCGGGACTCGGCGACAGGCAGATTGACGTTGCGGTAAGCCGTCTTAATGCACTCGGAACAGAGGTTGAGATAGCCGTTCCAAAAGTTTCGTACAGAGAAAAAATCACGAAGAAAATACAGGCAGAGGGAAAATATAAGAAACAGTCCGGCGGACACGGTCAGTACGGTCATGTTAAGATAGAGTTTGAACCGCATGACGGCGAAGAGCTTATATTTGAAGAAAATATTTTCGGCGGCAGCGTGCCGAAGAATTATCACCCTGCGGTTGAAAAAGGTCTGTCCGAAATGGTTCTTGAAGGAATACAGGCAGGATATAAAGTAGTAGGTCTTAAAGCTACGCTTTACGACGGCTCATATCATGATGTTGATTCCTCGGAAATGGCATTTAAAATGGCAGCTCATCTTGCATTCAAGGAACTCGTTAATGCCGGACCGATAATACTCGAACCTATGGGCAAGCTTGAAGTTTGCGTTCCGGATTCGTATACCGGCGATATAATGGGAGATATAAACAAACGCAGAGGCAGAGTTTTGAGCATAGAACCGGAGAAGATAACGGCTATTGTTCCTATGAGTGAAATGTCAAGCTATACAATGGATTTGCGGTCTATGACGCAGGGCAGGGGGAGCTTTACTCTTGAATTTGACGGCTACGAACAGGCTGCTGCTCCGATTGCGAAAAAAATCATAGAAGAAAGTCAGAAATAAAACATTAAAAAACGCCGCAGATACAGTAAATTCGCTGTATCTGCGGCGGTGTGGTGCAAAAATATAAAAACCCACAGCTTATACTAAGGAGAAAGTTTGAATAAAATTGCCCATAGCACCGCTTTTTGTTCGGGGCGGTACAAAAGGTACAGCACCGCTCACTGCAAAGCGGTACTCTGAACAATTTTCTTTCAAACTTGGTTTTGTGTCTTGAATCACGGAAAGGAACGGGCATAAATATGAATAATGTATACACAATAATAATTATAGTAGCATATTTAACAAATCTTATATCGGTGCTTTCACTGCTGTTTTTTGACAAACGCAACGTAGCATCTACGCTAAATTGGCTGATGGTATTCATATTTTTGCCGCTTGTCGGATTTTTGCTTTATTTTTTCCTCGGCAGTACCGTGAAATTCAGGCTTTTTTCAAAGAAAACCGATATAGAGCCTTTGAAAAAATTCAGTAATTATATGCTTGATGATACGATAAAACGAGTTGAACAGCGAGAACTGCCGCTTACGGCACGTGAAAAGATTTTGTATAATGACGTTATCGAGCTGAACGCAAAGAGTGCCGAAAGCGTGTATACCGTAAACAACAGCGTTGTTTTGTTTCCGGGTGCACAGGAAAAATATGAAGCACTCTTTGAGGATATTGAAAATGCGACAGAAAGTATTCATATGCTGTATTTCATTATCAAGACTCATGATGAAAGCGGAAAGCACCTTGTCAAGCTGCTTGCGAAGAAAGCGGCGGAGGGCGTGGAAGTGCGTCTGATTTATGATATGCTTGGATTTTTCGGTGTAAAATATTCGGATTTTAAGGAGCTTACGGATGCCGGCGGCATGGTATATCCTTTTTTGCCGTCCGTGCTCAGAACGCTTTTGCAGGCGAACTACAGAATGCACAGAAAGCTTGTTATAATAGACGGACAAATCGCATATACCGGCGGAATAAACATCGGTGACGATTATCTCGGAATGGATCCGAAAGTGAAACCTTGGAGGGATACATCCGTAAAAATCACAGGGCCTGCCGTTATGGCACTCCAACTCAGATTTTTGACAGATTGGAACTACCTCGACAAGCAGGCGCCGAAACGGACAAGATATTCCAACTGGGCAGGGAACAGAGAAAATCTGCTGAACTACTTCAAGGCACCGGAAAACAAGGGCGAGGTAGGCATTCAGGTGCTTTCCTCCGGTCCGGACACAAAATATACGCTTATCAAGGATTCTTACGTAAAAATGACGATGTCGGCAAAACGATATCTTTATATCCAGACACCGTATCTCATTCCGGATGATATTCTTTTGAATGCACTTCGTCTTGCGGTCTATTCCGGTGTTGACGTGCGTATAATGATTCCGGGCGTGCCGGACAAACGATTTGTTTATGCGGCAACTCTTTCGTATGTCGAGCAGCTTTTGGACTACGGCATAAAGATATATTGCTATAAAGGTTTTATCCATGCGAAAACCTTCGTTATTGACGATTTTATAGCTTCGATAGGCTCGGCGAATGTCGATGTGCGTTCATTCAACATAAATTATGAGCTTACCACAATGATGTATAATAAGGAATTTGCGGTGCAGTGCAAAGAAACTTTTTTTAACGATATTAAAAACAGTGATGAGCTTGACAAGGAAAGCTTCTCAAAACGGGGTGCGTTTCAGAAGCTGAAAGAAAGCTTTTGGCGTCTTATTACGCCGATTATGTAGAGCGGCGTAATATTTTACAATTAACTGATAGGAGAGAAATATAAATGAAAATTTTATCTGTTGGAAACAGCTTTTCGCAGGATGCACAGCGTTATCTGAAAAGGCTTGCCGAAATCAGAAAAATTGTTCAAAATATTAATACATAATGCATCGGAGTGTATACAAATGAAAAAAATATTACCGATAATACTTTCTGTTATGGTTATATTCAGCGGCTGCGGCGCAAAACAAACCGCCGAAAAGCCAAAATCCACACCCTCGCCGACACCTGCGCCGAAACCGCAGGTGCAGATTTCGCTTACCGCCGTCGGCGATAATCTCATTCATTCGCCGATATATAAACAGGCGTTGGCACGGGGCGGCAGCAGATACGATTTTTCGTATGCATATGCAAATATTGCAAAGTATATAGATTCGGATATAAATATACTGAATCAGGAAACGCCGATAGGAGGAAAATCAATCGGGATAAGCTCTTACCCGGCTTTCAATTCTCCGTTTGAACTCGGCGAAGAAATGCTTGCGCTCGGATTTAATGTAATGAACCACGCAAACAATCATTTTTATGACGCAGGCGCTCCCGGAGTGCTTAACAGCATGGATTTCTGGAAACAACACAACACTACCGTCATAGGTGTGCATGAAGAAAACGGAAGCAATATTCGGTATATCGAAAAGAAGGGCATAAAGCTTGCGCTTTTGGCATATACATACGGAACAAACTCCGGCTGCTCCGACAAGACTTATTCTTTGAACAGGCTTAATGAGGAAATGCTGAAAAAAGACTTGGCAGAGGCGAGAAAGAATGCCGACCTCGTGATTTTGTCGCTGCATTTCGGGAACGAATATGAGCTTGAGAGCAATGCGGAACAGCAGAAATATGCAAAGCTTGCGGCAAAGTATAATACGGATATATTAATCGGTCATCATCCGCACGTTTTGCAGGAGGCAGACGAGATAAAACGCAGTGACGGCAGGCTTATGCCTGTATATTATTCTCTCGGAAACTTTATTTCTTCGCAGGACGTGCCGAAATGCATGATAGGCGGCATGGTTAAGGCGAGTTTCAAGGGTATAAAAGGGGATATGAAGCTTGAAAAAAGCGGTCTTTTGCCTGTTGTGACGCATTTCGGGGCGAATTATTCCAATACACGCAATTATTTGTGGAAGGACTATTCGGAGGAGCTTGCCGCAGGTCACGGACTGTCAGCGAAAGGCTTCTCATATGAGTATGCAAAAAATCTTATTCATTCGGTAATTGATGATAAATTCACGGACAGCGGAAATGATTTTGTGCAATGAATGTAATATGTAGTTTTGTGCATTGAATACAATTTAACGCACAAAATATTCAGAACGCTGAAAAAGTCGGTCAACCACAAGCGGAATTCATTTCTAACGGCTGTATGTCGAAGCAGGCAATATACATGAATATTAAAATGCAGTAAGGGTTTTCGCTTGTTTTTGCCCGTTGCGCCCGCTGCCGTACCATTGTACGCCGACGAGTACGCACCGAACAAATTTGCCTTCCTTTTTCAACGTTTGCCAACGTGCCGATAGGTTTATCGACACGTTGATTTTGTGCATTAAATACAATTTAATGCACAAAATATTACAATAAATCTTTGTTTTTTACTCTTGTATTTTCTATGCAAAGTTGTTATAATAGTTCATAAGACTACTTTTTTTGAAAGGCAGATTAGTATGGACTTATTCACCGAAGCCGAAAAGTATATGCACGGAGACGGCGTGCAGTGCGATTATATAAAGGCGATTGAGCTTTACGGCGAGGCGGCTGCTGCGGGGGATGCGGCGGCTGCGAAAAAGCTGGCGCATATATATGAGGACGGCGAAATAGCAAGAAAAGATTTGAAAAAGGCTTTGGAATATTATATGCTTTCCGCAAAGCTCGGCGGCGCAAAAGAAAAATTCACGCTTGCGCTTATATACGACAAAGGAACGCTTGCGGAGAAAAACGAGGATGAAGCTTTGAAATACTACCTCGAATCGGCGGAACTCGGATATGAAAAAGCGCAGAACAACCTTGCGAATATTTACAAAAAACAGGGAGATTATATAAAGGCTTTTACATGGTTTGAAAAAGCGGCACAGGGCGGCAGCTCCGCCGCAAAGCAAAACCTTGATTCCATGCTTGCCTACAACAGCGAGGCGATATATACTCTGGCAGTTCATTATTCCGATAGCGGCGATGATGCAAATGCGGAGAAATACTATAAAAAATCGTCGGATTTAAACTATATTCCGGCAATGGAGAAATACGCCGAAATTCTTGCGTGGCAAAATGATATGCAGGGAGCGGAACAAATATACAAACGCTGTATTGCACTGGGGCATTATGAAGCCGCAATGTTTCTCGGCGATATGTATATGAAAAATTCGCCGAAAAAGGCGGAAAAATATTACAAATCCGCATACAATCACAAAATCCCCGGGGCTGCGGGAAAATATGCCGAATGTTTAAAAAGTCCGGACAGATTTTTCAAGAAAACGAAAAAAGCAGAGAAAATAATGCAGAAAAAATAAATTTTTATTATATAAATATGCCGTTATATACGGCGGAATGGAGATTCATTATGAAAAAATTAACAGTAGATTTGAAACGTGCTGTGTCAAACGAGGAAATCGACAATCTTTGGTATGCCGCAGAGGCAGCTCATGCAAAGCTCGAAAACGGTACGGGCGCAGGCAACGACTTTTTGGGTTGGGTTAATCTTCCCGAAACATTTGACAAGGAGGAGTATACAAGAATAAAAGCCGCTGCAAAGAAAATTCAGTCCGATTCCGAAATACTTGTTGTTGTCGGCATAGGCGGTTCGTATCTTGGCGCACGTGCTGTAATAGAAGCACTTACAAATACTTTCCACAATATCCTTGACGACGGGAAAAGAAATGCTCCGCGCATACTCTATGCCGGAAATTCGATAAGCTCTGTTTATCTCGCAGACCTTCTCGATTATCTGAAAGACAAGGATTTCTCCGTGAACGTAATATCAAAATCCGGTACTACGACAGAGCCTGCAATCGCTTTCAGATTCTTAAAACAGCTTCTTGAAAAGAAATATTCTAAGGAAGAAGCTAAGGGCAGAATATATGTTACGACAGACAAGGCAAAAGGCGCACTCAAGGGACTTGCCGATTCCGAGGGTATGGAAACATTCGTAGTTCCCGATGATGTGGGCGGCAGATTCAGCGTTCTTACGGCAGTAGGCTTGCTGCCTATAGCCGCAGCGGGTATAGATACGGATAATCTGCTTGACGGCGCATTGAGCGCACACAACGATTTTAAAATATGCTCCAGAGATAACGCCTGCTATCGCTACGCAGTTGCGAGAAACGTTCTTCTGAACAAAGGAAAATCGGTTGAACTTTTAGTAAATTACGAACCGAAGGTTCATTACCTTTCGGAATGGTTTAAACAGCTTTTCGGCGAGAGCGAGGGCAAGGACAACAAGGGACTTTTCCCGGCAAGCGTAGACTTCTCGACGGATCTCCACTCCATGGGTCAGTATATCCAGGAGGGCAGAAGAATCATGTTTGAAACCGTTCTGAATATCGAAGAACCGGAAAGGGATATTGAAGTATTTGAAGATTCCGCAAATGTTGACGGTCTGAACTTCCTTTCGGGCGTAAAGGTTTCCGACGTAAACAAGAAAGCTTTCCTCGGCACTCTTGCCGCACACACGGACGGAGATGTTCCGAACATCGTTGTAAACGTTCCGAAAATGGACGCTTTCAACCTCGGATATCTTATATACTTCTTTGAAAAAGCCTGCGGAATCAGCGGATATATTCTCGGCGTAAATCCGTTTAACCAGCCGGGCGTGGAATCATACAAGAAAAATATGTTCGCACTTCTTGACAAACCGGGTTCAAGCCCCGAATTTAAGCTCAGCTTACAGGAAAAATTGAGCGATTTGTTATAAAATTTAAAAAAACTATTGCTATTTTTAAAAAAATATGATACAATAGTTATAACAAATTATGAAGGAGGGTTTTACTATGGTAAAATTCATTATAGGAAAAAAAGGCAGCGGTAAAACAAACAAGTTAATCGACATGGTGAACGAAGCCGTTAAAACAGATAAAGGTCATATTGTATTTATAAACAACAGCGCACGCCATATGTTCAGCCTCAATTATAAAGTAAGACTTATAGATACGCAGAACTTCAAAATTGATTCTTACGAAACTCTTTACGGTCTTATCTGCGGTATTTTGTCACAGGACTATGACGTATCAAATATTTTTGTTGACAGCATAACAAGAATCGTTGACGATGTAGACCTCAAGCACGGCGAGGCTGTTATAGAAGAACTCGACAAGCTTCTTGAAGAATCTAACGTAAACCTTGTTGTAACTGCAAGCGTAGACGTTGACGCAGCACCTGAATTTATAAAGAAATATCTTTAATTGAAGAAATATTTTCGCCGATACGGCGAATCCCGCTTGATTATTCCGTAATATATGCGGACTATTTAAGTTACTTAAAATTAAACGGCCGCCGGGTGTTATGATGCGGCGGTTGTTTTTAATTTGCTTGCCTGCCTGCGGCAAGCTGCGCATTTTCACATATGACAACTATTTGCAGGCGGAAAGGCTATGGAACTTACTATGATATACCAAAGCACAAGAAACACCTCGACCGAGGTCACCTCGGCAGAGGCTATCGTTAAAGGAATTGCTCCGGACGGAGGTCTTTATATTCCGAAAGAACAGCCGCAGCTTTCTCTTGATGATATAATCAATCTCAGCAATATGACGTACCGTGACAGAGCGTGCGGAGTTTTGGGACTTTTTCTGTCGGATTTCACGTCCGCAGAGCTTGCAGACTGCGTAAGCCGTGCATATACGGCGGAAAAATTTGAAAGCGATGATATTGCGCCGCTTCATAAACTGAACGACAGCGCATATGTGCTCGAACTGTGGCACGGTCCGACGTGTGCGTTCAAGGATATGGCACTTCAGATTCTTCCGCATCTTCTCACAACATCAATGCGCAAGACAAATGTTGATAAGGAGGTTGTTATTCTTGTCGCTACTTCCGGAGATACCGGAAAAGCCGCTTTGGAGGGCTTCTGCGATGTTGACGGAACGAAAATTATAGTATTTTTTCCCGAAAACGGCGTCAGTGAGGTTCAAAGACTTCAAATGCTGACACAAAACGGGGAAAACGTATTTGTCGCAAGCGTAAACGGAAATTTTGACGACGCACAGAGTGGTGTTAAGAGAATTTTCGGTGATAAGGCATATACGGATATGCTTGACGCCAAGGGTTTCCAGCTTTCATCGGCAAACTCGATAAACTGGGGCAGACTCGTTCCGCAGATTGTATACTATGTTTCGGCATATTGCGACCTTATAAAAAGCGGAAATATTTCTGCCGGCGACCCGATAAACGTATGCGTTCCGACAGGAAATTTCGGAAATATCCTTGCCGCATGGTATGCAAAATCCATGGGACTTCCCATTGCGAAACTTATCTGCGCATCCAACGAAAACAACGTTTTGACGGATTTCATAAACACTGGTATTTACGACAAAAACCGTGCTTTCAAAACGACGATTTCGCCGTCTATGGACATACTTATTTCGAGCAACCTCGAAAGACTGCTGTTTGACCTTTCAAACGACGAATATGTCCGTGCTTGTATGCAGTCGCTTGCTGCTTCGGGAAAATACGAAGTGAACGAGAAAATCAAGAATAAAATACAGGCGAACTTCTACGGCGGTTTCTGCGATGATAAAAAGACAAAGGCAGTAATAAAGGAAACATGGGACAAATACGGTTATCTCATAGATACTCATACTGCGGTTGCCTGCGGAGTGTATGAAGAATATGCCGCAAAAACGGGCGATACGACAAAGACGGTTATCGCATCTACGGCAAACGCATATAAATTCTGCCCGTCCGTGCTTGACGCTCTCGACGCCGAAAACGTTGAAAATCTCAAACCGTTCGAGATGTTTGAGCTGTTAAACAAAATGACGGACGCAAAAATCCCGTCATCTCTTGCAACGCTGAAATCCAAGGCGGTAAGATTTGATACGGTGTGCGAAAAAGAGGAAATGCCCGAAGTTATAGAAAAATTCTTGCTTAAATAAGAGGAGCCTTTATGAAAAAGTTTTTGTGTTTATTTGGGATTTGTGCTGTCTTAAGTACAGCCGCATATGCGGAAACTCCGATTTCCGTTACCGTTGACGGCAGCAAGCTGGCGTTTGATGTAAATCCCGTAACAGAATCGGACAGAACACTTGTTCCGATGAGAGCTATATTTGAAGCGTTGGATGCAGAGGTTTCATGGGACGATGTCACAAATACAGCAGTGGCAGTGCGTGGCAATACTGAAATTAAAATTACGATAGACAGCAAGATTATGTATAAAAACGGCGAATCGCTTACGCTTGATGTACCTGCAAGGCTTATATCCGACAGAACGCTCGTTCCGATACGTGCCGTTTCCGAAGGACTGGGTGCGGATGTTGACTGGGACGAGGCGGCTGCATGTGTTATAATAGCAACAAAGAAGAATGAAGAACAGCCGAGTATTCCGGAAGAGCCGATAAAAGAACCGGGTGCGGAAGAAAAAGAGGACGAAGAAATCGGTGCGGAAACGGAGAAAATCGTAAAAATCGGCACTATAGCTTCTGTGTCGGTCGAAGAAGGCAGATTTAAAATCACCTATAAGGAAAACAATATGCTTTCCGGCGCTACAATATATTTTGACCCGAAAAACAGAGAAATGTCGTCGTCATTGTCTGTAGGAGATGACGTTGCGGTTTATTGTTCCGACAAAGACGGCAAATTGTTTTGTGATGAAATTGCCGACCCTGATAGGGACCCTGTAAGCGTTAAAATTTCAAATGCTGTTTACAACAGCTCTTTTATGAAGATTGATTATTCGATATTTAATGCAAAGGGCGAAGCAATCGATCCGGGTTGCGGAAAAATCAAAATAACGGTGAATGATACCGAAAATGATATAGGGGAGCTTAACAAAAGCTTTTTTGATGAGAATGCTGTCGGCAGTGCTTCAAATCAAATTCAAAAAAAGTCTGCTGTATCTTTAAAGTCTTTTTCCGATACGGTTGCGATTAAAACTACTGCTTCTAAAAAGTTTAAAATATCGGCACTATATAAATATTCAAATATGGGAATCAGGCTTACGGACGAATTTGAATATGTTTTGGAATAATAGATGGGCATTGTCTTAGCAATGCCCTTTAAAAATTATATACAAAAAATTTTTGGCGGCAAACAAGCCGCCGATGCTTGGAGGTAATCATGTCGCTTTACGCAATGGCAGACTTTCATTTATGTATAGGCGTCAAAGACAAGCCCATGGACGTTTTCGGCGGCAGATGGGAAGGCTATACTGATAAAATATACGAAAACTGCAACAGGCTTTTGACCGATGACGATACGCTGCTTATTCCCGGTGATATTTCCTGGGGAACGTATACGCATCAGTCGGTTGAAGATTTTAAATTTATATCCGCCCTGCCCGGAACGAAGATTATCTCACGGGGAAATCACGATTATTGGTGGACAACGAAAAGCAAGCTTGATAAGATGATGCAGGAGCTGGAAATAACAAATATTAAGTTTTTGCACAACAATTTTTATGCCTACGGGGACGTTGCGATATGCGGCTGCCGAGGCTGGATATACTCCGCAGCTCCGGAGGATATAAAGGTATATAAGCGTGAGCTTTTGCGGCTCGAATATTCTCTTGAAACCGCTGAACGTGCGGGATATGGGAGAAAGATAGCCGTTATGCATTATCCGCCTTATAAAACGGCGGATTGTCCGGACGAAAACATAATCGGCATACTTAAAAAATACAATGCCGAAATATGTCTGTACGGTCATCTGCACGGCAGCTTCGGCAAACCTATATTGCAGGGGATTTACAGCGGAATCGATTTTTCATTGATTTCGGCGGATTATCTGGATTTTGTACCGAAAAAAATACTTGATTGACACACTCGAAAGGATATTATCATGATTGCATTTGAATATCTTTTGCACGGCACGGACAAATCCGTTCCCGTAATACGTCTTTACGATACGGTTGTAGAGCCGTTTAACAGGCGTTACCGCAAGCATATGCATACGGCATTTGAGATTTCCGTATGCTGCTGCGGCAGCGGAATATATCGTGTGAAAGAGAATATTTATACGATAACTCCGGGCGACGTATTCTTTTTTGCCGGCAACGTTCCGCACTGCATAACGCAGATAGATGACAGCGAAATCATGACGCTTACCACCGTGCAGTTTGAACCGAGGTTTTTATGGGCATACGGCGAATATAACTTCGATTTGAAATACCTCGGTCTTTTCAACTGCTCCGATATGCCGTTTGAACACAAATTTTCCTCCGGCAGCGAGGTTGCGCAGAGGGTGAGCGAATATCTTTTTGAAATGAAACGGGAGTATCTCGCCCTCGACATAGAATACGAATATATGATACGTTCGGCACTTTCGAGGCTTATGATATACTTCATCAGGAAATTCGGCAAGGACTTGCCCGAGTTTTCCGTGAACAAGCAAAGCATAGCCAATCTGAACGGCGCAATGAACTATATTGACGAAAATTTTTCTTCGGATATTTCTCTTGAAGCCATATCCGATATTTCCGGCATGAGCAGAAACTATTTCTGTACGCTTTTCAAAAAGCTGAACGGACTTTCCCCTTGGGATTATATAACGATTCGGCGTGTGGAAAAATCGCTGGAATACATAAAGAATACCGACTTGACAATGCTCGAAATAGCCTGCCTGTGCGGTTATAACAACACGGCGAATTTCAACCGTGCATTCAAAAAAATTACCGGACGTATTCCGTCCGATTACAGAAAATAAAACAAGAAATCCCGAACATTAACGCTGTCCGGGATTCCTTGTTTTTTAGGGGGATTATATTTATGCAATTTGTAGATTATTTGTAAAGTTCAGCTTTGCCGATGTCGTTGAACAGCTGCATTTTAAATTCAACAACTTCACGCATTGCCTCTATGCAAGGCGGATATATTGCGTTCGGTTCAATCCATTTCGGATTTTCGGCAAGCACCTCACGGCATTTTTTGTAAAATGCGAATTTAATATCGCTGGAGATGTTGATTTTTGAAATACCGATTTTAACGGATTCCGCAATCTCGTTGTCCGGGTTGCTTGAACCGCCGTGCAGTACGAGCGGAATGTCTACGGTGTCGCGGATTTCTTTCAGAATATCGAGTCTGAGCTTCGGTTTCATGTTCTTCGGATAGATTCCGTGAGCCGTACCTATAGCAACGGCAAGAGTGTCAATCCCTGTTTTTTCAATGAAATCTTTTGCCTGAGCCGGGTCTGTATAGATAACGCCGCTTGTGCCGCCCTCGAACGAATCGCCTGTTACGCCGATTGTTCCGAGCTCTGCTTCGACGGAAACGTCGGACACTTTCGCAACCTCTACAACCTTTTTCGTTACAGCGATATTTTCTTCGTAGGACATATGCGATGCGTCTATCATAACCGATGTGAAGCCGCAGCGTATCGCACGCAGAATTTCTTCGAATTTGCCGCCGTGGTCGAGGTGTATTACCATAGGTACTCTCGATTTGTTCGCTTCTTCAATACAGGTTTTTATGAAGCTGTCACCCAAAAATTCAAGCTCTGTCGGGTGAATGGCGAGGATAACAGGCGCATTTTTCTCGTTTGCGCTCTCCACAACGCCTTTCAGAATAGCTTCGCTGCCTATATTAAAAGCAGGTACCGCAAATTCGTTTTTGTCCGCAACCTTCAGCATTTCTTTCATATTCATTAACATAATTAATACACTCCTTTAAAATTTTTAGTTTTTTCCTTTTGAACCCGAAAGTCCAATATAATATTTTACAAGCTCTTTGCTTTCTTTTTCCGTACCCTCAATCAAATCGAAATAATTAATATCGGGGTTTTCTTTCAGTATCTTCGCCGCTGCGTCACGGTTGGCATTCATGAAATCACAGCCGACATTGATTTTGTTGATTCCGTATTTAACGGAATTTAAAATATTTTCTTTACCCGAACCGGAGCCGCCGTGCAGAACAAGCGGAGCACCCGTAAGCCTCTTTATCTCTTTTAAGCGCTCAATATCAAATTTCGGTACCATGCCGTCCGGATAATTTCCGTGCGACGTGCCTATTGATACGGCGAGTGCGTCTATTCCGGTGCTTTCTATGAATATCTTCGCCTGTTTGGGGTCGGTATACATGGATTCGCTTGTAAACTCTCCGCCCTCGCTTGCGCCCAGACATCCTATCTCGCCCTCAACGCTTACCCCTCTTGCATGAGCATATTCGGCAATTTCTTTTGTCATTTTAATATTGTTTTCAAGGTCGAATCTTGACGCATCCACCATAACCGAGGAAAAACCGTCGTCTATCGCCTTTATAATATAATCTTTTTCCTGTCCGTGGTCGAGATTTAATGCCACGTCCACTTTCGCTCTTTCCGCAAGCGTTCTTACAACAGGCGTTATAAGCTCGCTGTCGCAGTGGGTAAGCAAATGGTCTTTGAAAATATTTATTATAATCGGCGCATTTTCTTCCTCCGCCGCACGGATAACCGTATGCGCAGTTTCAATATTGAAACAATTGATTGCCATTACCGCATATCCGTTTGCGTTTGCGTTTTCAAGCATTCTTTTCATTGAAACATACATATTATTTTACCGCTCCTTTCGGTTGTATTTAAAATCAGCTGATTTTTATTGACGAGAGGTCAACTTCTTCTTCATCTTCGTCAAGCACAATGCTGTCCTCCTGTTTTGCGTCCTTTTTGAGGGCAACCAGCAAGAGCGCCGTTACAACAGTACCTACTGCGAGCGAAAGCATGAATCCCCATGGATTTATCATTGCCGGAACTATGAACATTCCGCCCGATGGAACCATTGAACCTACGTTGAGTATCATAATCATTGCACCGCCTATGGCAGAACCTATCGAACATGAAGCTATTACACGTATCGGGTCTACCGCCGCAATCGGTATAACGCCTTCCGTAATCATGCAGATACCCATAGGAAATGCGATTTTTATATTGTCTGTTTCGCTCTTTGTATATCTTGCTCTTCTGATGAGCCATGAAAGCGCAACACCGAACGGAGGTATCATGGAAGCGCATATCTTAACAGCTTCCGGACCGTAAACACCGTCCATGAGCAAGCCGTCCGCAAAGAGTGACGCAACCTTATTAACCGGACCGCCGAAATCGAACGCTGCCATAGCTCCCATAACCGCTCCGAATACTCCTCTTGAACCTGTCTGCATATTTACGAGGAAGTTTGTAAGAGATTCCGATGCCCATGCAATCGGACCGCCGATTACGAAGAACATTACAAGTCCTATAACAACAGATGAGATTAAAGGAACAATCATCATAGGCATAAGTCCCTGTGCCCATTTCGGAACTTTGAGATGTGTTTTAAGAAAGTCAACAAAATAACCCGCAAGATATCCGCCAAGCATACCGCCGAGGAAACCTGCGCCCATGTTCTGCGCAATCATACCCATTAAAAGTCCGGGTGCAATACCGGGTCGGTCAGCTATTGAATATGCAATTGCCGCACCCATAACTCCGGGCAGCAGCCCCATACCGTATACTCCCAATGTTACAGCAGCCTGCCAAATGTTATACCCTGCTTTGTAATCCGTAATCGTTGACGGATTACCTCCGAAAATATTACCGATTGCTATAAGCAATCCCGATGCCACAACCAGCGGCAGCATGAATGAAATACCTGTCAGTGCGTGTTTCTTAAGCTGTAGTTTTTTAAACATTGTGTTTGCCTCCTTACATTTGTTTTGTTTTATTTTTTATTTTCCAAGTTCTTCACGAACTTTGTTTATAAGTGCTTTCGGTGATTTTATGGCGATATGCGTGGGAACCTCCACAACACGTTTGCCCTTGAATCTGTCCTTGCCGCCTACTTTAATATCTGCGGCGATTATTACAACATCGGCTTCTTCGATTTGCTTCGGTGTAAGCTCGTCCTCCGTGCCTATTGTGCCCTGTGTTTCGATATACGCTTCGTCACCCAGCTCCTTAGCTGCCGTAACGAGTTTTTCTTTTGCTATATATGTGTGTGCAATACCTGATGTACAAGCTGCAATTCCAACGATTTTCATAATTCTTCCTCCTTTATTATTCCGAAAAGATATTTATAATTTCATCTGCGTCTTTAGCATCAAGCAATCTCTTGCAGGTCTGTTCCGCAGCAAGCTTTCTTGCCATACCGGAAAGCAGTTTAACATGAACGCCTGTTTTGTCTTCCTCGTTTACCGCAAGAAGAACAATAAGCTTTACAGGCTTGTCGTCAACACTTTCCCATTCAACCTCGTTTTCAAGTCTGCCTATCGCAACCGTTGTTTCTTTAACGTTTGCCGATTTCCCGTGAGGTATGGCTATTCCGTTGCCTATGCCGGTGGTTGATACCGCTTCCCTATCCAAAACGTCTTTCAAAAATGCGTCTTTGTCCGAAAGCGCTCCGCTTTCAAAAAGCAAATCTGTCAGCTTTGCAAGAGCTTCTTCCTTTGTTTTTGCCGAAAGATTTTCGGCTATACGTTCCCTTTTCAATACCTCCGCAACATTCATGAATATCACTCTCCTTTAATTAATTTTTCAATTTCCGCTTCGCTCTCAGCATTCAATACTTTTTCTGCGAGAATTTCTGCGTCTTTTAAATTCACTGTGCTGATTTTATATTTAATCCTGCTTACCATCGGCAGCGGAACACTGAACTTTTTAAGTCCCATTCCGAGCAAAACCTTGGTAAATGCAGTATTTGCAGCCAAATCTCCGCATACGCTTACTTCTATGCCGGCACTTGCTCCGGCATTTATTACGTTTTTAAGCATTCTCATAACCGCCGGGTGATACGGGTTGTAGAGTTTTTCAACGTCCGCATTGCCTCTGTCCGCAGCCATTATATACTGCACAAGGTCGTTTGTGCCTATGCTGAAAAAATCGCTGTGCTTTGCAAAATCCGCAGCCGTTATTGCGCTTGCCGGAGTTTCTATCATAATTCCCACGGTGGCGTCTTTGCAGTATTCGGTCTTTTCTTCATCAAGCTTTTCGCATATTTCGCGAAGCAGCTCTTTCGTACGCTTTATCTCGCTTATGCACGTAACCATGGGAAGCATGATTTTTACCTTTTCGCCTGCGGCTGCAATGAGTATCGCACGCAGCTGTTCTTCAAAAATATCTTTGTTGCTCAGGCATAATCTGATTCCTCTGTTTCCGAGGAACGGATTTTCTTCCTTTTTCATGTTAAGATATTCAAGCTGTTTATCTCCGCCTATATCGAGCGTTCGTATCGTAACGCTGTTCGGATAAGCCTTTTTTATTACCGTGCGGTATGCTTCCGTCTGTTCTTCAAAGGTCGGCTTTTTCGCCGATGACGAATACAGAAATTCCGAACGGAACAAACCTACGCCGTCAATTTTTTCGTTTTCGGTATCTTTCATATCAAGCGGTTTGCCTATGTTTATGCATACTGCTATTCTTTCGCCGTCCGCTGTGCGTGCTTCCGACTGCCTGATTTCGTCAAGCTTCTTGATTAATTCCGCTTCATCACGAACTTTTTTGATATATTCTTCTTCGGTTTCCCTGTTCGGGGAAACAACGAATGTTCCCGTATATCCGTCAAGATAAGCATTCTCCGCCCTGTCGGCTTCCTTCAGTCCCGATACACCGACAACTGCCGGTATTCCCAGCGATTTCGCAAGTATTACCGTATGAGATGTAGCTCCGCCGAGTTCGCATATCATTCCGGCAAGTCTGCTGCTGTCGAACATCATGGTATCAACCGGCGTCAGCTCGTGTGCCGCAAGAATATATTTTTTGTTTCCCTCCGGGAATGAAAATTCGGTGTCTTTTCCGTTTAATATATCCGTCAGCATTTCGCCGATGTAGCGTATGTCGTCCGCACGTCTGCGCAGATATTCATTGCTCTTTGAAGCAAGCTTTGAAGCCATTGTTTCCGTTGTGGTGTGTACCGCTTCTTCGGGCTCTGTGCCTTGCTCTATCGCCGCTTTTATGGGAGCAATAAGCATTTCGTCTTCGAGAAGCATTTGATATGCCGAGAATATTTTCGCCTTGTCCTCGCCAAGCTCCGCAAGTGCCTTTTCATAAAGCTTTTGCACCTTTGCAATTGCCTTTTCTCTCGCTTCGTCTATGCTTATGTTCTGCTTTTCGCCTGTCTGCTTTTCAAAGTAAATTACATCTGCGCACACAATACCCGGTGCGCCTGCAATACCTTTATACAGTTTCATTGCTCATCACCCCATATCCAATGTTTTAATCAAAGCGTCAACCGCCGCCCGTTCGTCCTCGCCTTCGGCTTTTATTTCAATTGTGTCGCCTTTTTCTGCGCCTATGCAAAGTACCAGCAGTATACTTTTTGCGTCATATTCTTCGCCGTCTTTTATGACCGATATATGACTTTTGAATTTTCCTGCCGTCTTGCAAAAATCCGATGCCGGTCTTGCATGAAGTCCTTCTTCGTTTTTGATTGTATAGCTTACCTGTACCATAACTGCACCCTCCTACCATAATTCAAATATTTTTATTATTTTTTTAATGTCCGTAAGCTCTTTAAGCTCGGCACATTTATTGTCATCTTCCATGAATGATACGACAGATTTATAAAAGCGAATAATTTCATTCTTTTTCTCCGGACTTTCATCGAGATCGAAAGCTATCAGAAGCACTGCATCGACCGGTTCGCCGTCCCTTGTCCATTCTATAGGTTCTTTCAGGCTTGCAAACGCCGCAACCGAGCGGTTTACGTATTTGCTTAAGCCGTGAGGAATTGCAAATCCTTTGCCTATATCCGTCGGAGCTGTCTGCTCGCGTTCCGCAACGGAGTCTTCAAATTCTTTTGTTACATATCCGAGGCTTTCAAGCCTTGAGCACATCATATGCAGCAGCTTTTCCTTATCAAATATATTGCATTTCGGAAAAATCAGCTCTTTGTTAAAGAGTCCCGATGTCGGAGCAATTTCTTTTATATCTTTTTTCTTTTCTCTGCGAACCTTTTTCATGCATTCTCTCAAAGCCGTTATATCGCTTTCGTCGAGCAGGTGACTCACTGTGATAACGTCACGGCTCAGTCTGTAGCCCGCAAGCGGTACTGTGGAAATTACGAAATCGCATTGCTCATCTCTGATTTTGTAAAGCTCACGTCCCGAAAATACCGATGTGATATGCAGTTCGGGTATTGCTCTTGCGATTTTTTCTTTAAGTATCTGCGAAACCCCTATCCCGTATTCGCATACTATGCAAGCCGAAAGCCCGAGTATTTGCCTTTCAATCGCTCCGCCTATATGAAGTGCCAGAAAACCTACTTCGTTCTCGTTTATTTCGAGTCCGAGTTCTTTTTCAAATATGTTTCCCAGCAGCCAGGCAACCGCCATCATATTCGGATATTTTGTTTTTATCTGCGACAGCAGCTGATTTTTAACAACTATTCCGTATTCCATTCTCGAAATACTTGCTTTCAGCTGAATGAACATCTGACGCACGAAGAATCTGTCCTCACGCAGGTCAACTCCGGCTATCTCGCTTATAAGATTTACGATTTTCACCGTAAGTCTGCAAAGCGGAATGTTCATCGCTTCAAAGCTTCGTCTTGAATCATCGGAATAGAAGCTTTGGATTTCCGATGTATCCGCAACAAATGAAATAAATTTTATTTCATCCGCCGAAAAGCTTATACGGTATATATTTTCAAGTCTTTCAACAAAGCTTTTTGCAAATATTCTTCCGGACTCGCCGTCTGCGCTGCATTTTTCTTTTTGCGGCATTTTCATTTCGCATTCTTTTCGTATCCGCAGTACGCTGAGCGATGCCGCAAACAACATATTTATGCCGGATACATAATTAAGATGTATTCCGCATTGTTCCTCGGTAGCTATCAGCGCTCTTGCCGCCGGTTCGGGATCGAATCCGTAAAGTGCGGCACACATTGAAGTATACTGACCGTTCGACATAAACGCATTTTTTGCTTCACGGGGTGTTATGAGCTTTTCGTACATATCGGCGTATTCGTTATAAAATGTAACGCAAGCCATTCTGTAGTTGAACTCGCTGCTGTGAATCGAAATGCCGTGACCTCTGCGCCGTTCAAACAAGATATTGTTTTCACGAAACCATAAAGATACTTTTTCGAGTATTTTGTCGAGCCTGCCTCTGCCGATGTAATACCGTTCGGCGAGCTTCTGAGCTGTCAGATTGTCATTTTTAAGCAGCTGGCGGATTATGAAGAAAATAATTTCCTTTTCCTCTTCGTCCTCTGCGTCTATCAGGTTTTTCCATTCGCCTTCCGCTACCGCAAGCCTGATGCCTACGTGCGGCTTTGTTTTGATTTCGCCCGCTTCGCTTTGCTGCAAATGCTCTTTTATCGAGGCAATGTCGTTTCGTATTGTCTTAACCGATACTTTCATATGCTCTGCGATTTCCGCAAGAGTTAAATATCCATCTGCCTTACGGAGCAACTTTAAAATGTCTGTTTGTCTTTTGTTCATAATAGGTGCGGCTCCTTTTGATATTCGCTGCTCCTGTCTACAATTTAATTATACACCGGATCAGCAAATTTGTATTTCATTTTTTTTGACACATTAGGGAAACTTTTTTGCATTGTGTCACTTTTATTGTATCATAGAGGATGAATAAGGTCAAGGTCAAAATTATATTATTTCTGCCCTATTTTACCCCAAATCCGATTTTTTACCGAATCAGTGCATTATTTGTTGAAATGCCTGACGGAGAGGGTATTGAGGAGGAAAGCGAGAATACCGGAGTTTTACTCAAGCAGGAGGAATTTCTTCTGGAACTTATTTAATGACTGCTGAACAATTACAAAATGCACTCATATACTAATTTTTTCGGCATTTTGTAATTGTTCAAGTG
>CAKVOK010000057.1 GCA_934792465.1 uncultured Clostridia bacterium
ACGGAAAGCTTGCGCTTTCCTTAAAAGGTTACTTTTCTTGCTTTCTGCGACCGCAAGGCGGTCTTGAAAGAATATATGCAGGTGTCTTGTGATACAAGCCACACGGGCTAACACCCTAACCGTACTGACGTACGGCTGCATTATTGACGGCGTCGTAAAAATGCCCTTGCAAGCAAGCATTTTTACTTCCTGGTTAAATAAAAGTATATAATTAAATAACGGAAAGCTTGCGCTTTCCTTAAAAGGTTACTTTTCTTGCTTTCTGCGACCGCAAGGCGGTCTTGAAAGAATATATACAGAGCTAAATTCGTACCCCAAGGGCACTTCTTCCCTACACTGCGTTGCGGTCAGGGCGCCTATCGGCGAGCTAAATGTGTACCCCGAGGGCACTTTCTCCCTGCACTGTGTTGCGGTCGGGGCGCTGCGCACGCTATAAAGGCGAATTTAATTTGGCTGTTTCGCAAGAAACAATTTAGCTATCGAATGAAATGAGATAAATATTATTCAGTGGCACAGGATAACGCCTCAGGGGACCATGTTAGTGGCGGAAGGCTTGCAAAAAAATTATAAAATGAATTTAACAGATATACATATACTACATAAGAATAATATTAAGGGGGAACAGTGCTTGTACGCTTTTAAAATAACAGGCGGGAAACAGCTTCACGGCAGCGTGAATATAAGCGGTGCAAAAAATGCGGCGGTTGCCATACTTCCGGCAACGCTTTTATCGAATAAAGTATGCAGAGTTGAGAATATACCGGAAATCAAAGATGTAAATCACATATTGGATATACTTGAAAAACTCGGCTCTGTTGTGAAAAGAATAGATACTCATACGGTTGAAATAGATAATTCCGGTGTTAAATCGCATATTGCGGATTATGATATAATAAAAAGTATGCGTGCGTCATACTATCTTGTCGGCGCATTGCTCGGCAGATTCAAAAAGGCATACGTTGCGCTTCCGGGCGGCTGCAATTTCGGCGAACGCCCGATAGATTTGCATAAAAAAGGCTTTGAGCTTATGGGTGCGACGGTGAATACCACAAGTATTTTCGAAGCCAATGCGGAAAGGCTTCACGGAGCGAATATATATCTCGATTTGGTCAGCGTGGGCGCAACTATAAATATAATGATTGCGGCGGTACTTGCCGAGGGGCTCACCGTTATTGAAAATGCGGCGAAAGAACCTCATGTCGTTGATGTTGCGAACTTCCTCAATTCCATGGGTGCAGACGTAAAGGGCGCAGGAACGGACACAATAAAAATACGGGGAGTGAGCGAGCTTCACGGCTGCACATATTCTCTTATACCCGACCAGATAGAAGCGGGAACGTTCATGGTCGCAGCGGCTGCCGCCGGCGGCGACGTTACCATAGAAAACATAATCCCGAAGCATATGGAGGCTATTTCCGCAAAGCTTATAGAAATGGGAATAACCATAACCGAGGGTGACGAAAGCCTGCGTATAATAAGCAACGGCAGACCGAAAAGCATTAATGTAAAGACACTGCCGTACCCCGGATTTCCAACGGATTTGCAGCCTCTTATAACAGCGCTGCTGACGCTTGCGAACGGGACAAGCATCGTATATGAAAACGTATGGGAAAACAGATTCCAGTATATAGACGAACTCAGAAGATTCGGAACAAATATAACGATAAACGGAAAAATGGCGGTTGTCCAGGGCGTTGAAAAGCTGAAAGGCTCGCCCGTATATGCAACGGATTTGCGCGGCGGCGCCGCTATGGTTGCGGCAGGACTTGCCGCAGAGGGCGAAACTACCGTATATAACGTAAAATATATCGACAGAGGGTATGAATTGTTTGAACAGAAGCTTACCGCACTCGGTGCCGATATTGAAAGGATAACCGTGGACAGTAATGATTAAGTTTCATGTACTTGCCAGTTCAAGCAAGGGAAATTCAATGCTTATAGAAAGCGAAAAAACACGTATTCTTGTCGACTGCGGAATAAGCTGCAAAAGAATATGTACGGCACTTGAAAATATAGCTGCGGACCCGAAAACGGTGGACGCAATACTTATAACGCATGAGCATAGTGACCACATCAGCGGTCTTAGGGTGTTTTCTTCAAAATATCATACACCTGTGTATTCGGGCGAAGCAACGCTTAAGTGCTTAAGCGCACCGGGAAGTGATATGATTCCCGTGTCAAACGGCAGAGAATTTGCTGTGGGAGATATAACGGTTACGCCGTTCGATTTGCCGCATGACGCTGCACAGCCTCTCGGATATATGTTCATGCATAAGAAAAGAAAATTTGCCGTTGCAACGGACATGGGCAGGCTTTTGCGTGATATTGCGTATATACTTAAAGACAGCAATTTTGTTTTTATAGAATCGAATCATGATAAAGAAATGCTGATGAACGGAGGGTATCCGTATCCGCTGAAACAGCGTATAACCGGTGCATACGGGCATTTGTCGAACGAACAGTGCGCAAAGCTTATAACGGCGTTGGCGAGAGAGGGAACAAAAAGGTTTATGCTCGGACACTTGAGCCTGAACAACAATACCCCGTCAATCGCTTATGAAACAAATGCGGCAGCGCTTCGGGAAAACGGATTTTCCGATGAAACAGAGCTTAAGGTGGCATGCGGAGAAATGCCGAGCGAGGTCGTGTATATATGAACACGTGCCGCAGCGTTTATGTGGGAGCATGCGGCGAAGAACAATCCACAAATAAATTACGGAGATATTCATTATGAATTTTACAACTATAGTATTTATACTTGCCGTGTCGGCAATTCTTACTTTTGTGGCAACGCCTTTTGTGAAAATGCTCGCACAGAAAATCGGAGCGGTAGACGTGCCGAAAGACGGCAGACGTATGCACAAAAGGCCGATTCCGCGTTTGGGCGGTCTTGCCATGTTTTACGGATTTATCGTAAGTATTCTTGTTTTTGTAACTCTCGAACCCAGGCTTTTGGGTGTGCTTGCCGGTACGCTGATTATAGTGATTCTCGGCGTAACAGACGACAGAAAAGCACTTAACGCAAAACCGAAATTTTTAATTCAGATACTTGCGGCTTGCATAGCCGTGGTGGCAGGGGTGAAGATTTCGTTTGTAACGCTTCCGATATTCGGAGAAATCGTGATTCCGTCGCCGTATGCCGAAATAATATCGGTATTTTGGATTGTCGGAATAACAAACGCCGTGAATCTCATAGACGGACTGGACGGACTTGCTGCCGGTGTATCGCTCATAGCTTCTGTTTCCATGCTGTTTATAGCACTTATCATGGCACATACGGAATCGGCACTTATATCTGCGGCACTTGTTGGCTGCTGCATAGGCTTTCTGCCGTTCAATTCAAATCCGGCGAAAATTTTTATGGGGGATACGGGAGCGACGTTTTTGGGATTTGTTTTGGGCTGTGTATCTATTCAGGGCGCATTCAAAAGTTATGCACTTGTGTCGTTCGTGCTGCCGTTTATGGTGCTCGGATTGCCCATTTTCGATACAGCGTTTGCGATTTTAAGACGTATCAGACATCATAAACCGATTATGGAAGCAGACAGAGGACATCTGCACCACAGGCTCATAGATATAGGATTCAATCAGAAGCAGTCGGTAATAATTCTTTACTCGGCTACGTCGCTTTTGGGGCTCAGCGCTGTTGTCATGGCGGACAGAGGTCTTCTGAAAGGACTTGTGCTTATAGCGGCACTTGTTCCCGTTGCGCTTGCGGCATTTTGCTATCTGATTAAAAAAGAATCTGAAATAAAATCGGAAGAAAATACATCGGAGGGAGAAAAATGAATAAATTAAAGGTCATGACGGTTTTCGGAACAAGACCGGAGGCTATAAAGATGGCTCCGTTGGTTCTTGAACTTCAAAAAAGAGATGAGATAGAAAGCATTGTGTGTCTTACGGCGCAGCACAGGCAAATGCTTGATATGGTTATGGATATGTTCGGCATCACAGCCGATTACGATTTGAATATTATGAGGGAACGTCAGACGCTTGCGGGAATTACGACACGTGCGCTTTCCGGTCTGGACGACGTTATGAGAGAAGCGAAGCCGGATGTAGTGCTTGTACACGGCGATACCACAACGACTCTCGCCGGAAGCATGGCGGCATTTTACAATCAGATAAAGGTCGGTCACGTGGAAGCCGGGCTCAGAACATATGATAAATATTCGCCGTTTCCGGAGGAAATGAACAGAAGAATTACAGGTGTAATTGCGGATTTCCATTTTTCGCCGACGATTTCCAATAAGAGAAATCTGCTCAGAGAAACGGTTGACGAAAGCAAAATCTATATCACGGGAAATACCGTTATAGATGCTATACATTATACGGTTAAAGAAGATTATAAGTTTAAAGATGAAAAGCTTGCCAAAGTGGATTATAAAAACCGCAGAGTGATTCTCGTTACGGCGCATCGCCGCGAAAATCTCGGCGAGCCGCTTGAAAATATATGCAATGCCATAAAGCGTTTGGCAGACGAATTTAAGGATACGGAGATAATTTATCCCGTTCATCTCAATCCGGCTGTTCGTGAGGTTGCGTTTAAGATTTTGGGCGATACGGAAAATGTACATCTGATTGAACCTCTCGATGTTGACGAGCTGCACAATCTTATGAGCCGCTGTTTCATGGTTATGACGGATTCGGGCGGACTTCAGGAGGAAGCTCCGGCACTCGGAAAACCCGTGCTTGTTTTAAGACAGGAAACGGAACGTCCGGAAGCCATTTCCGCAGGAACGGCGAAGCTTGCCGGTACGGACGAGGAAAGAGTTTATAGGCTTGCAAAAGAGCTTCTGACGAGCGAAGCGGAATATTCCAAAATGGCACACGCCGTCAATCCGTACGGCGACGGAAGAGCGTCCGAAAGAATCGCAGACGCACTTTTGTATGAATTTAAATACATAAATAAACGTCCGCAGGATTTGAACGTTTAAAAATTTTGTATATGCATAATATATATTTAAATAAAACTTAAAAAATCTATTGACTTAATGAATTTTTTATTATATAATTAAATATATACGTTATTTTGTCGGAGGTAGTAGTCAGTGAAGAAAAAATATAATAAATCTGTTAAAAAGGCAGCAGAGAACAAAGCTGCCGTTGAACGGAGCGAGCATTATACGAATCTTATGCTCATTACCGTGACCGAAGCCATGATATTGCTGATTTTGCAGCTGCTTATCAGTAATGCATGGGCAATACCGGCTTTTGCCGGCGCAATGTGGAGCGTCGTTATTCCGGTCATATTTTGGGCGGCGGTTATTGCGACGGTTGTAATCGTTTTTCTTTCGTATGCCAAAAATATGAGAAAACTGCTTGTGTTTATATCGTTTGCCGTGTATATCGCATTGCTTACGGCTCTTATGCGCTATATCCCGAACGAATATTCGCAGACGCTCGGAAGATATATAGTAAATTCCTTGAGAGGGCAGAAAATAGGTGTGATAACATCTGTTGCCTATATCGGCATAGAGTTTATATATTTTGCGTTTCTGTCCAGAAAAACAAAATAAAATTTTAAGATACGTGGTTATGTATAACCACGTATTTCATATGTGTAGAATTATTCGGAAGAATTGATTGTATAATTGCAACCGGGCAGAAAATCATTGTTTTGTAAATCCGCCCGAATTCCTGAAAGGAGAAATTATGTCAGATTCAACCAAAAAATACGAAATAAATATGTGCGAGGGCAGCATAGCGAAAAAGCTTATTTTGTTCACGGCACCTCTTATTTTTTCGGGAATACTCCAGCTGCTTTATAATGCTGCGGACATAATCGTAGTAGGGAGATTTGCCGGGAAAAATTCCCTTGCCGCCGTAGGCTCGACGGCAAGCCTTATAAATCTTATAACAAACCTGTTTATCGGACTTTCGTCCGGAATAAGCGTTATAACGGCACGTGCATTCGGGTCGGGAAATAAAGAAAGCGTTTCGAGAGCTGCGGGAACGTCCGCCGCACTCGGTATCGTATGCGGAATGATTATTATGATATTCGGCTTTTTCACTTCCAAAAGGCTTCTTTTGCTTATGGAATGTCCGCCGGAGGTAGTAGACCTTGCAGCGATATATATGAAAATATTTTTCCTCGGTTCGCCGGGGAATATGGTGTATAATTTCGCCGGTGCAATATTGCGTGCCATGGGCGATACAAAACGTCCGCTGTATTATCTCACGGCAGCAGGTATAGTAAACGTGGTGCTGAATCTCGTGTTTGTAATAGCATTCAAAATGGACGTCGCCGGAGTTGCACTCGCAACTATAATATCGCAGTACATATCGGCGTTCCTTGTGATGAAATGCCTGATAAAATCGGAAAAACTGATTTCACGCACAAATCTTAAAATACATAAGACCGAGTTTCTCGGAATACTCAAAATAGGACTTCCGGCAGGACTTCAGGGAATATGCTTTTCGCTGTCGAATGTTGTGATTCAGTCGTCCATAAACTCGTTCGGTGCTGATGTGATGGCGGGAAATGCCGCTGCGTCAAGCCTTGAAGGCTTCGTTTATATGGCAATGAATGCGTTCCACCACGGTGCGGTAACATTCGTGGGTCAGAATTTTGGAGCCGGAAATATCAAACGTATCAAAAAAGGAATATTCGTAATTTTCGGACTTGTTTCCATAGTCGGACTTGTCCTCGGAAACGGAGTAATCCTGTTTTCAACGCCGCTTCTCTCGATATATAATAAGGAAAAAGAAGTCATCGCCATGGGCGCATTGCGACTTGTGTATGTCGCCTCGCTCTATTTTCTTTGCGGTATAATGGATTCGATAGTGGGCGTACTGCGCGGACTCGGCCATGCGATGGTACCTATGATTATATCTCTGTTCGGTGCGTGTGTGTTCAGAATAATCTGGATTTATACGATTTTTGCAGAGATTCGTACACTCGAAATGCTGCTTGTTTCGTACCCGGTTTCGTGGCTGCTGACTGCCGCTGCACAGCTGGTATATTATAAAATCGTTACGAAAAAACAATACGCAAGAATTTTGAATAATGCTTAAAAGGAGTTATGAAAATGATTAATTTGTGGGAGGACGGCAAAACGCCGTTGTTTGACGAAAATATTAAAGACCAAAAAATACCGGATATTACACCGTATATTGCGGAGGGTGCAAAAGCTGCCGTTGTAATATGCCCCGGCGGAGCATATATGATGAAAGCGTACCACGAGGGCGAGCCGATTGCACAGTGGCTTAATTCAATCGGTGTCAGTGCATTTGTGCTGAATTATAGGGTTGCCCCGTATAAATTCCCGGCAATGCAGCTGGACGCACGCCGTGCTGTGCAGTATGTAAGATACCATGCGGCGGATTACGGAATAGATAAAAGTAAGATAGGGATTCTCGGATTTTCCGCAGGCGGACACCTTGCGGCAAGTACGGGTACAATCTTCGACGATTACGGATATTCAACGGACGATGAGGTAGGCAGGGAAAGCTTCCGGCCGGATTTCATGATACTTTGCTATCCCGTAATAACAATGGACGATGAGTATACGAATATGGGAACGAAAATAAGTCTGCTGGGCGAGAATGCACCGAAAGAGCTTTCGGATAAGCTTTCGTGTGAAAAACGGGTAACCAAAGAAGCCGCACCGGCATTTATATGGCACACGGCATACGATAACGGTGTTCATGTGTATAATTCGATGCGTATGGCGGAAGCTATGAGAGAAAACGGAGTTGAGTTTGCGTTGAGTATATTCAGGGACGGACCTCACGGACTCGGACTTGCGGAAGATTATGTTGATGTGCGCGACTGGACGCATGAATGCGAGCTCTGGATGAAATCAATGAAGATAATTGAGGACTGAGTTTATAACTAAATTAAGATGTCCTCCGCCTCTGTAGGCGGCGGATTCTGCTTAATTTTTTTCAGTGGAGGGATACAATCTCCCGCTGAAAACGTTGAATGACGGGGCTAAAGCCCCTTATTGAATACAAAAAATGACAAAATTCGGTGATTGTATTGAAAATTCTGCGAAAGTGTGGTATAATATATGCAGGTGCCTTGCGATGCAAGTCACACGGGCTAACGCCCTAATCACACTGACGTGTGACTGCATTATTGACGGCGTCGTAAAAATGCCCTTGCGAGCAAGCATTTTTACTTCCTGGTTAAATAGACATATACTGAAAGGCTTTGCCTTTCTTAAAAAGAATATATGCAGCTAAATTCGTACCCCAAGGGCACTTCTTCCCTACACTGCGTTGCGGTCAGGGCGCCTATCGGCGAACTAAATGTGCGTTGCACGCTAAATTGAACTTCGTTCAGCTAAATTGCCTATGGCAGCTATACAGGCGAATTTAATTTAGCTGTTTCGCAAGAAACAATTTAGCTATCGAATGAAATTCGATAATTTAGCTTTGCACGTCAGTGCAAAATTTAGCTTAAAAAATACATACTTACAGCCCTCAGGAACTCCCTCAGTCAGCTTACGCTGCCGGCGCTACCAAGGTACGCCTACGGAAGAAATTGCAGACCTACAACCCCTCAGTCACCTAACGGTGCCAGCTCTACCAAGGCACGCCTACGTATGCCACAGGCATTACTCCGGTGCCCTTACACAGGGGAGCCTAACAGGGGTTCGTACAAACCTAATTCAGCGGCACTTGCCACTGCCTCCCCTGTGTAAGGGGAGGGGGACCACGTCAGTGGTGGAAGGGTTGTAAAAAGCGGCACAGACCTCATAGGGGCGGATATTATCTGCCCATCAGATTGCTTGCAGTCTTAAAAAATATAATAATTAAATAATGAAGAAGGGTGGAAATGGAGAACGTTAAAGGCATTGTCTGTGAAATAATATTTTCAAATGAAGAAAACGGATATACCGTATGTGAGTTGGAAAACGGCGAAGACAATTTCGTTGCGTTCGGCTGTCTGCCCTATGTAAATGTCGGGGACAAGCTTGTTATGACAGGCGAATGGGTCGTTCATATGGAATACGGAGAACAGTTTAAAATTGTGTCGTATGAAAAAGCAACGCCGGAGGAAAGCGAGGAAATTCTTCTTTACCTCTCTTCCGGAGCGATAAAAGGCATAAAATCCGCTACGGCGAAAAGGATAGTAGACGCATTCGGCAAAGATACGCTGAACGTAATCAGAGATGAGCCCGAAAAACTCGGCAGAATTAAAGGGATTTCGAGGGATAAGGCAATAGCTGTGCATAATCAGTATATAAAGCAGATGTCGGTGCAGAAGATAATATCGTTTTTTACGAAAAACGGACTTACTACGAATTATGCATATAGAGTGTATAAGGCACTCGGCGACGATGCACCGGAAAAAATCAAGGAAAATCCGTACATAATATGCGAAACCGAGGGCATAGGCTTCAAGACTGCGGACAGGCTTGCCGCTCAGATGAATTTTGATATGACATCGCATGAGAGAGTGGAGGCTGCGGCTGTTTTTTGCCTTGGTGAGGCGGTCGGCAGCGGTCATACGTATCTCGAAGCGGACGATTTGTTTGCGGCGATAAATTCGCTTACCGGGGCAGATGTTGATACGGCACGCTCGGCTGTTGTAAATCTGATTGTGGACGGAAAGCTGCGCCGCCGTTCCGTGGGAATCGGTGAAGCGATATATATTCCGGCATATTATATTGCGGAGGACTATGCGGCGGAATACCTGAAACGCAACGAGAAAGCGGTGCATAAAGAAATAGCCGTGATAAGCGATATAGAGCTGTCGGAAAATCAAAAAAAAGCCGTTGTATGTGCCCTGGAAAATAAATACAGCGTTATAACGGGAGGCCCGGGAACGGGAAAAACAACTGTAATAAAATCAATAATAAATGTATTAAATAAAGAAAAACTTAATGTTGTGCTTGCCGCCCCGACGGGAAGAGCGGCAAAACGCATGACGCAGATGTGCGGAAACGAAGCAAAAACAATTCACCGTCTGCTTGAAATGGAATATTCGGGCGAAAACCGAAAAATGGTTTTCAAGAAAAATACGGAAAATAAAATCGAAGCGGACGCTTTGATTGTGGACGAAATGTCCATGGTAGATATTTTGCTTTTCTATCATCTCGTATCGGCACTGCCGGAACGCTGCAAGCTTATTATGGTGGGCGATGCAGACCAGCTTCCGTCCGTCGGCGCAGGAAATGTGCTGAAGGACATAATAAACAGCAAAAAAATCGAAACCGTATGCCTGACCGAGATTTTCAGACAGGCAAAAGAGAGTATGATTGTCGTAAATGCGCATGATATAAATAAAGGAATATATCCGCAGTGCAACGGCAAGGACAGCGATTTCTTCTTTCTGCAAAGAAGCGAGCAGGACGGACTGAACGAGATTGTGAACCTGTGCAGCAAAAGACTTCCGAAATTTACAGGGAAAAATCTGTTTGACGGCATACAGATTATAACGCCGACAAGGAAAGGAACGTTCGGCACAATGAACCTCAATAACGTTCTCCAGTCGGTATTCAATCCGCCCCGAGGGGATAAGAAAGAGTTAAAATGCCGCGGATTTGTTATCCGCGAGGGTGACAAGGTTATGCAGATAAGAAATAATTACGATATAGAATGGACATCCGGGGACAGAGACGGCGAGGGGATTTTCAACGGCGATATGGGAATCGTGAAGAAAATCACAAAGGAAGAAGCCGTTATCCTGTTCGACGGAGAAAAAAGTGTGAAATATCCAAGAGAAGCAACGGACGATTTGGAGCTTTCTTATGCCGTAACGGTGCATAAGAGCCAGGGAAGTGAGTTTCCCGTGGTTATAATGCCGATGTACCGCTGCCATAGAAATCTTATGAGCAGAAATCTGTTTTATACTGCCGTAACAAGGGCGAAACAAACTGTTGTACTTGTCGGCAGAAACGATGTTATAGCGTATATGACAGAAAATAATTACGTTGCAAAACGCTACAGCGGACTTGAAATGCTCCTGAAAGGTGATAATAATGAAAAACTTGGTAGTATATTTGTGTGATTTGCTGTTTCCGCCGAAATGCATATACTGCGGCGATATACTGAAACCGGAACAGCGGCCGTTGATATGCGAAAAATGCAAAGCCAAAATACCGGACGATGATGCGGTGTGCAGCAAATGCGGCGGCGCTATTCTCCATGTGGATAAGAAGCCTGCCTGCCCGACCTGCAAAGCGGCAGGAAGATATTTCGATTGCGCATATTCCACGGCGATATACGAAAACGAAACTCGTGACGCAATAATAAGGTATAAATATAAATATCAGCCGGAACTTGCAGAGCCTTTGAGCTGGTTTTTGGTGAAAGGACTGCGGAGAGTAGGCATATCAAACAGAATTATAGATTTTGCGGTTTCCGTTCCGGCGGACAGCGAGCGTGAAAAGATACGAGGCTTCGACAGTGCCGGAATGATTGCGAAATATGTTGCCAAAAAGCTTGATATAGAATATAAAAAAGGCGTTGTAAAAAAATACGGAAGAAACGAAAAGCAAAGCACTTTGAATAAACGGGAACGAGAGGAAAATGTGAAAGGGGTTTTCGCCGCTGCGGCAGATGTCAAGGGCAAAAGCATTTTGCTTGTAGACGATATTATAACAACGGGCGCAACTGCTGCGGAGGTTTCCAAGATCTTAAAACGTGCGGGCGCAAAATATGTTTTTGTCGCTACCGTGGCAAGGGGAAATAAGACCGTGCCGATAGGTGAAACAGATGAAATTTGAAGTAAACTCAATTGAAGAAACTCTCGATACGGCGAGAAAATTCGCCGAAAAATTAAAACCCGGAGATATTATTGCTTTGCACGGCGACATCGGAGTAGGAAAGACTGTTTTTGTTCGGGGCATTGTTTCATATTTCGGCGATGAAACCGAAGTAACAAGTCCTACGTTTTCGATTATGAATATATACTGCGGAAATATATATCATTTTGATTTGTACCGCATGGAGGACGAGGAAGAAATATACGAAGCCGGACTGGACGAATATATTTTCGGCGACGGTATCAGCCTTATAGAATGGCCGGATATACTCGGCGCACACAAGAATTACGACGTCACGATTGAAAAAAATCTTGATATCGGCGAGGACTACAGAATAATAACCATAGACGATACGGTTTGATACAATTTGGTTTGTGAAAGGAGCAAACATTCATAAATATGAAAATACTTGCAATTGATACATCCGGAACGGTTGCCGCAGTTGCGGTCGGAACAGAAGAAAAACTGCTGGCAAGCTATTATGTTGATGATAAGCTGACACATTCGGAAAAGCTTTTCCCTATGATAGACACGGTGCTGAATGAACTGCATATGACAATCAGGGACATAGATTGCTTTGCGAGCGTAATAGGCCCGGGTTCTTTTACGGGGCTCAGAATAGGTGTTGCGGCAGTTAAGGGAATGGCGCTCGGCAGACCTGTTGTTCCGATAACCTCCACAATGGCAATGGCGTATAGCTTCTGCGGAAGCAGTATGAATATAATGCCGCTTATCGACGCAAGGAATGAAAATGTATATCGCGGAGAATATAAATTTGAAAACGGAGAAATAAAGGAAATACAAGCTCCGTCAGCGGTTAATGCAAACGATATTAAAATAACGGTGCCGACGGTTTTCATGGGCGACGGCAGCGTTAAATACAGATATATACTGGAGAAAAACGAAAATGCATATTTTGCACCGCCACACGTTAATATGGGCAGCGGCGCAAACGTGTATGCGGCGGCGCTTGATATGATTAAGCAGGGAAAGACGGTTTCGGCGAAAGAGCTTTTGCCGCTGTACCTGAAAAAATGTCAGGCGGAACAGGAAAAAGAAAGGAAGAATGCAAAATGATAGCTATAGGCTGCGACCACGGCGGATTGGAGCTTAAAGACTTCATCGCAGAGTATCTGAAAAAAGAGGGATACGAGGTAAAGGATTTCGGCATATACGAAAATAAGAGCGTGGACTATCCGGATATTGCAAAGCCGGTGTGCGAGAGCGTTCTGAAAAACGAGTGCGACCGAGGAATTTTAATCTGCGGAACGGGAATAGGCATGAGCATTGCCGCAAATAAATTCAACGGAATACGTGCGGCAGTATGCGGAGATATATATTCCGCAAAAATGACGAAAATACATAACAATGCGAACATTATCACAATGGGCGCAAGGGTCATAGGTCAGGAAACCGCCAGAGAAATAGTAAACGCATGGCTTACAAACGAGTACGAAGGCGGCAGACATCAAAACAGGCTTGATAAAATATCAGATATAGAAAAAAATCAAAGAAAGTAAGGTAGATTAAACATGAAAAACGTAACAATTTTAGACCACCCCCTTATTCAGCACAAGCTCTCTATTTTGAGAGATGTTAAAACAGGTGCAAAGGAATTTCGCGAACTTATCGAAGAAATCACAATGCTTGTCGGATATGAAGCAACAAGAGATTTGCCGCTGAAAGAAATCGAAATTCAGACTCCGATAACGAAAACGAAAACAAAGGTATTGTCCGGCAGAAAACTGGCTATAATACCGATACTTCGTGCAGGACTCGGAATGGTGGAGGGTATGCTTTCGCTCATTCCTGCGGCAAAGGTAGGACATATCGGACTTTACCGTGACCCTGTTACGGTTCAGCCTGTTGAATATTACTGCAAGCTGCCAGAGGATATAAGCGAAAGAGAGGTTATAGTGGTAGACCCGATGCTTGCAACGGGCGGCAGCGCAAGCGACGCCATAACAATGCTTAAAAAACGCGGCGTTACAGACATAAGAATGATGTGCATTATAGCAGCTCCGGAGGGTATCGAAAAGCTTATGACAGACCACCCGGACATCCGGCTTTATTGCGCAACACAGGACGAAAAACTGAATGAACATTCATACATAGTTCCGGGTCTCGGCGATGCCGGCGACAGAATTTTCGGAACAAAATAATTTTATAAAAACAGCCGGGTAATCGTAAAATGCATGTAAATTTTTTCGGCAATCCGCAGGGGCGGATAATGCGATTTTTTTATAATTTTGCAATTACCTGAAAAATAGATTAGGTTAGGAAAAAAGTTTGAATAAAATTGCCCATAGCACCGCTTTTTGTTCATGGCGGTACAAAAGGTACAGCACCACTCACTGCAAAGCGGCACAAAAACAATTTTCTTTCAAACTTGTTTTTGTGCCTCGAACCACGGAAAGGAATGGTCATAAATATGGCAAAAAAAGAATACGGAAACGATAGTATAACATCGCTGAAAGGGGCGGACCGTGTAAGACTGCGCCCTGCCGTAATATTCGGGTCCGATGGGCTTGATGGCTGTGAACATGCCGTATTTGAAATACTGTCAAATTCAATAGATGAAGCGAGAGAAGGACACGGAAACGTGATAGAGGTTACAAAATACCTCGACCAATCCATAGAAGTAAAAGACTACGGCAGAGGTATACCTCTCGATTATAACCAAAATGAACAGAGATTCAACTGGGAGCTTGTATTCTGCGAGCTTTACGCCGGCGGAAAATATAATAACGTGTCGGGCGAAAACTACGAATACAGTCTCGGACTTAACGGACTCGGAAGCTGTGCCACGCAGTACAGCTCCGAGTTTATGGACGTCTGCGTGCTTCGTGACGGATATAAATATGAGCTTCATTTTGAACACGGCGAAAATATAGGCGGACTGAAAAAAACCGAATATAAATCCAAAAAAACAGGGTCGACAATACGCTGGCGACCCGACCTCAAGGTGTTCACGGATATTAATATTCCGGTTGAATATTTTCAGGAGGTAATGAAAAAACAAGCGGTAGTAAATGCCGGAATTAAGCTTGTTTTGTACGTTGAAACGGAAGAGGGAATGGATATTCACGAATATCTTTACCCGAACGGCATAGAGGACTATATAGAAGAACTCGGCGGCACAACATCATTCACCGCAGTCAAGAAAATTGACGCAGAGGGACGGGGACGTGACCGTGAGGATAAGCCGGAATATAAGGTTAAATTGAGCCTTGTATATTGCTTTAACAATACTGTTAATATAACGGAATATTATCATAATTCAAGCTTTTTGGAACACGGCGGTTCGCCGGACAAGGCGGTGCGCAGCGCATTCACATATGCGATAGACCGTTATCTTAAAACAAATAATAAATATACGAAAAACGAAAGCAAAATCACATATCAGGACGTGCAGGACAGCCTGCTCCTCATAAGCAACTCGTTTTCGACCGTGACAAGCTACGAAAACCAGACGAAAAAAGCAATAACGAATAAGTTTATCCAGGATTTCATGACGGAAACCTTAAAGCATGAGCTTGAAATATATTTCATTGAAAATAAGATGGACGCCGATAAGATTGCAACACAGGTGCTTGTTAATAAACGAAGCCGAGAATCTGCGGAAAAAACACGTCTGAATATGAAAACGAAGCTTTCCGGCAAAATTGATATGAACAACCGTGTGCAGAAATTTGTTGATTGCCGCACAAAGGATTTGTCACGCCGTGAAGTGTATATCGTGGAGGGCGACTCGGCTCTCGGAGCCTGCAAACAGGGACGTGATGCCGAATTTCAGGCTATAATGCCGGTACGAGGCAAGATTCTGAATTGCCTCAAAGCGGATTACAACAAGATTTTCAAAAGCGAAATCATAACGGATTTGCTCAGGGTTCTCGGCTGCGGCGTGGAAATAAAAAGTAAATTCAATAAAGATATAAATTCCTTTGATATGGAAAATTTCAGATGGAATAAGGTCATAATATGTACCGATGCCGATGTTGACGGATTCCAGATAAGAACGCTGATTCTATCCATGCTTTATGCGCTCGTGCCTACGCTTATAAAAATGGGTTACGTGTATATTGCGGAATCTCCGCTCTTTGAGATTACGACGAAAAAGAAAACGTATTTTGCATACAGCGAAAAGGAAAAAGCCGATATTATCGCAAAGATAGACGGAAATTATAAAATACAGCGTTCAAAAGGTCTGGGTGAAAACGAACCCGATATGATGTGGCAGACGACAATGAATCCCGAAACAAGACGGCTGATTCAGGTTACAAGCGTTGATGCCGAACGTGAAGCGCAGATGTTTGACGTTCTGCTGGGAGATAACCTCTCGGAACGTAAGGACTATATCGCCGAGCATGGCATGAAATATCTCGATATGATTGACGTAGAATAAACGGAGTGTGAAAAGATGCAGAAGGTAACAAAGCAATATATGGCGGATACGCTTGAAAAGAATTATATGCCATATGCAATGAGCGTAATAATTTCCCGTGCGATACCGGAAATAGACGGATTCAAACCGGCGCACAGAAAGCTCCTTTATACGATGTATAAAATGGGACTTTTGAACGGAAACCTCATAAAATCCGCAAACGTTGTGGGTCAGACAATGAAGCTGAATCCCCACGGCGACAGCGCGATTTATGAAACAATGGTTCGTCTGACAAGAGGAAACGAATCTCTGCTGCACCCGTTTGTGGAATCGAAAGGAAACTTCGGTAAGGTGTATTCGAGGGATATGGCGTATGCCGCTTCGAGATATACCGAGGTTACGCTGGATAAATTTGCGGCGGAAATTTTTAAGGATATAAATAAAAACGTTGTAGATTTTGCAGATAACTACGACGGTACGATGAAAGAACCGACGCTGCTCCCGACGACGTTCCCGAATATTCTCGTCAGCCCGAATCAGGGTATCGCCGTAGGTATGGCGAGCAACATATGCAGCTTCAATCTGCGTGAAGTGTGCGAGGGCACTATCGCATATCTTAAAGACGAAAATGCCGATGTCCTCGAAATAATCACGGCGCCCGATTTCTCGACAGGCGGCGAGATTTTGTATGAAAAGGACAAAATGAACCACATATTGTCCGATGGCAGAGGAAGCTTTAAAGTACGTTCAAAATATAAATATGATAAAGCAAATTCATGTATAGAAATTTATGAAATACCGTATTCCACTTCGGCAGAGATAATAATTGATAAGGTTGTCGAATGTGTTAAAGGCGGAAAACTCAAGGAGATTTCGGATATTCGTGACGAATCGGATAAAAACGGATTGAAAATCACGATAGACGTTAAACGCAGTACGAATCCGGAACAGCTTATGGCAAAGCTGTTTAAGATGACGCCGCTTGAAGACAGCTTCGGCTGCAACTTCAATATTCTGACGGACGGCTATCCGAGAGTTATGGGAGTTAAAGAAATCATTGCAAATTGGAGTGATTTCAGAATTAAATGTGTCAAAAGGGGACTGGAATTTGATATAAAGGAAAAGTCCGACAGACTCCACCTTATGGAAGGTCTTAAAAGTATTCTTCTTGACATAGATAAGGCAATAAGCATTATACGGAATACGGAAAAAGAAGAAGAAGTTGTGCCGAACCTCATGGAGGGATTCGGAATTGACGAACTCCAGGCGGAATACGTTGCGGAAATCAAGCTTCGCAATCTGAATAAAGCGTATATCTTAAAGGGAATAAATGAGATTGAAAAGCTGAAATCCGATATTGCCGAAATGCGTGATATTTTGGAAAGTGATAAGAAAGTTAAAAAGGTAATCATAAAAGAGCTTGAAAAAATCGCTTCAAAATACGGTAAGGACAGGAAAACAACGCTTCTCGATTATGTGGACGAGGGAGAAAGCGCACCGGAAGAATTTGTTGAGGATTACAGGGTGCGAATATTCCTCACAAGAGATAATTATCTGAAGAAAATTTCGCTCGCTTCGCTCCGTGTTGCGGCAGCGCAGAAGCTTAAACCCGAAGATGAGATAATTTGCGAATTTGAAGCTTCAAACAGAGAGGAATTGCTTTTGTTTACGGATAAAGGCGAGGTTTATAAAACGAAAATTTATGACGTGAACGACTGCAAGGCAAGCTCTCTCGGCGAATATCTGCCGAATATGATTGGCATGAGCAATGACGAAAAGATTATATATGCGATAAACGCAAGCGATTTCAAGGGATATATGCTGTTTGCGTTTGAAAACGGCAAAGCAGCAAAGGTCGATATGAAAGGCTACGAAACAAAGACGAACCGTAAGAAGCTTACGGGAGCATACTCCGTTAAATCGCCTGTAGTAGGTATGATGTATATGGAAGAGGATATGCCGGTTTCGTTCATGAGCAGGGGCGGCAGACGGCTCGTTATAAATACGTCCGTTATAGCTCCGAAATCAAAGAGAGATACGCAGGGCGTACAAGTATATTTGTCAAAAAGGGACAAATATCTTGCCTCGATAAAACCTGTTGCGGACGAGGAGCTTGCAGCACTTAAAGAGTTCTACAGCGAAAGAATACCGTCGTCCGGCAGAATGGCGAAAGATGATGACAAATACGAACAAATAGGCTTGTTTTGATTGTTGAGAGGTCGATAGGCATTAATTTGAAATAAAGGTGTGAGTGCTGTGCTTGCAAAAATAAGAAGTATGGGCGTAATCGGAATAGACGGTTTTGAGGTGGAGGTAGAAGTAAATTCCACCTCCGGTTTTACGAGCTTTGAGATTGTAGGACTTCCGGACGCCGCCGTAAAGGAATCGAAAGAACGTGTGGTTTCTGCCGTGAAAAGCGTCGGGTTTGATTTTCCTCTCGGAAAAGTGACCGTGAACCTTGCGCCGAGCAATGTGAAGAAAGAGGGTACGGGATTCGATTTGCCGATTGCGCTTGCAATTCTGATTGCTGCGGAAAAGGTGAAGCTTCCGGATGTTTCGGACTGCATATTTGTGGGAGAGCTTTCTCTCGGCGGCGAGCTGCGCCCCGTTCAGGGTGTTCTTCCTATTGCGGTTTCCGCATGGAAACAGGGATTTAAAAGGATAATACTTCCGAAAGAAAATGAGAAAGAAGCTTCGGTCGTTGAGGAACTTGAAGTGTATGGGGCGAGAAATCTCCATGATATTTTTGCGCATCTCACAGGTATGAGGCCTATCGAGCGTTGCAGACTCGACCCGAATATGCTGAAAACGGAAAATGCAAAATATAAATTTGATTTTGCTGACGTTCGGGGACAGGAAAGCGTCAAACGTGGGCTGGAGATTGCGGCGGCAGGAGGACATAATATTCTTATGATAGGTACGCCCGGTTCGGGTAAGACGATGCTCGCACAGCGATTGCCGACGATACTTCCGGATATGACGTTTGAAGAGGCGCTTGAAGTCACGAAAATACACTCAATTGCAGGCGTGCTTGAAAAGCCGTTTGAAAACACACGGCCGTTCAGAAGTCCGCATCATACGGTTTCGACCGTGAGCCTTACGGGCGGCGGCAGAATGCCGAAGCCGGGCGAAGTCAGCCTTGCGCATAACGGTGTGCTGTTCCTCGATGAGCTTCCGGAATTTTCAAAATCCGCTCTGGAGGTGCTGCGACAGCCGCTGGAGGATAAAAAGGTGACAATATCGAGGGTGACGGCGACGAATGTATATCCGTGCAATTTTATGCTTGTTGCGGCTATGAACCCCTGTCCGTGCGGATATTTCGGCGACAAGACGCATCAGTGTATGTGTTCGCCGTCGCAGATACAGAAATATATGGGGAAAATCAGCGGCCCGCTGATGGACAGAATAGATTTACATATTAAGGTCGCACCGGTGAAGTACGATGAGCTTACCGGCACGGAAAAAGCGGAAAGCTCTGCTTCCATCAAGGAAAGAGTTGACCGTGCGAGGAAGATTCAGCTGGAAAGATATAAGGATATAGGAATATATAATAATGCGAATCTCGACGCAAGATATTTAAAGGAGTTTTGTCCGCTGGACGAGTTGGCAAATACGTTTCTCGAAAATGCGTTTGAACGCCTGGGGCTTTCGGCGAGGGCGTATACAAGGATTGTGCGCATGGCGAGAACGATTGCGGATCTTGCCGGCGAGGAAAATATTAATTACAGACATATCGCCGAGGCGGTGCAGTATAGGTCGCTCGACAGAAATTTCACGGACGGACGAGGAAAAAGCGAATATGACGGGAAATACATATAAGGTGTAATGACTGCCGAACAAACGGTTTTGTAAAATCAATAATCTCATATCTAAAATAGCCTCTTATATTTTTAGATTTTCGGCACTTATTTAGTGTACTTTTATAATAATCAATTAGCATTTTTATCACCTTTACTTATTTATAGTGATAAAAAAATAAACTTAGCATTTGAAAACAAAAAATCACTTATCGAAAAATAAGTGATTTTTGTTTTCTATTTTATATGCTATTCTTCCGTATTTACGCTGGCAATAGCATCATCAGGAGACTGTAATCCAAGTGAAACTGTTAAAATCGCATTAGCCCAACGTTGCATCTGTATTCCTACATCATAGAAAGCTTGTCCAACATCATTTTTATCACATGAGTCTGCTGAAATTATTGGTCTGTAAATACAGTAGACGTTTTTATGTTCATAATCAAGCAATAGATGTGGATAAATATATTTTCCATTAATCTTCATTAAAAGTTCAGCAACTTTATTCATATGATCACTTTTAATACTAAAACTATCATATAGTGCATAAAATAGACAATCATCTTCTCTGACTGTAATAATAGTAGAATAAGTGTTTATAGAAGCATTAAGTCCAACCCGATAAACTAATATTGTTCCTTCCTGTTCATTACACTCTAAAACCCAATTCTCTTGTATTTTTTCTCTAACAATATTGTATATATATTTTGAATACATTATTTACTTTCCTCCTATTTTATTTTCTTTTTTATCCTATAATAAATTTAGATCTTATTCCCTCATTTCTATATGTACTAAGGAATGTGTATCGTCAGAACCAAGAAAATGTGCATTGATTATTCCTAACTGGTCTAAATTATTTATCGCAATTGTCTCACCTCTGTCACGAGCTTTAATCAACCAATACAATCCGTCCTCATAGAATTTAACATCGCCATTTGCATTATTAAAATATAAACTAATATATAATGTGCCAATTTCAGCCATAGCTTTAGAGTTTCCATTTCTAGCTGCCTGTAAAGTCCAATCATGATATTTAGCAGCGTCTTGTTCAACATACACACCAAACTTATAAGCTAGTCCCAACCAAAACTGAGCCTCACTATTTCCCAATGGTGCATTTTTATATGCCCATTGTCCTTTGCTAAGATCCTGACCACACAAAGAACATTTTGATTCATAACCTTCAACATTTTTTTTGCAGTTTGGACAATTAAACATTATATCACCCCATAATTTTACATATTTGTAGTTTGCACAACGCTATTGTCAAAAGGTATACTTTTTGACAATAGTCCACGTTAAGGCAAAAATAATATAAATAATTAAAAATATTCGTCTTTTTGCACAAAATTT
>CAKVOK010000058.1 GCA_934792465.1 uncultured Clostridia bacterium
CTGTATATAAACGGATATGTGAAAAATCTTCACGATTCGGAGGACTTGCTGATAGAGGTTTTTGCATATCTTGTCGATAAACGTCCGAATATCAAAAATAACTTTGAAAGCTATATATATAAAGCAGCCCGCAATCACGCACTGATGTTTTTGAGAAAAGCGAAAAGACATATCCTTCTTACATATGAAGAAATGAATTTTTGCATAGAAAATACATTTGAAGATGATATGTGGCTCGCACAGCGTAACAGACGGCTTTATGAATGTATGGAGCGTTTGCCGTCTACGCAGAAAGAGGCTCTTTATCTTGTGTATATTGAGGAAATGAGTTATAAAGACGCTGCGGCAATTTTAAGAAAATCAGCAAAGCAGATTGATAAGCTGCTGCAGCTCGGTAAAAAGAAGTTAAGACCTTTGCTTGAAATGGAGGGAATAAGAAGTGCGTTCAACGACTGAAAGAATGCTGCTTTTGGAAAAACGAACCGATGAACTGAAAAAGCGGCGCAAGGCAAAAAAACATATGCTTGCGGTCATCTCGTACTGTTCGTTTTGTCTTGTTTTAATCGCCGCTGTATCGGCGCTTGTCTGTGATTTGAATTTTAACGAATTTGAGCATATGTCGCTGCCCGATGCCGCCGGTGTTTTTGCAGACAAAGCCTTTGCCGGTTATGCAGTCGTGGGTATTCTGGCGTTTTTACTCGGCATTTCGGTAACCCTGATGTGTAATATTCTGCATAAAAGAAAGAAAGAAAGGGACGAGGAAAATGACCGAGCTGACAGATAATCTTTTACAGCTTTTCTGCATTTTTATTTGCGGAGGTCACTCCTGCATTGCAGCAGTACGAAGCAGAAGCTACAATCGTCTATTGATAGCGCTTTTTTATCTGAGCTTCGGAATGGGGCTTGCTTATTGGGTGCTCTATCTGATATTGTTTGACACTTCTCCGCTCGTATTCTGCGTTTCGGAGCTGAGCTGGACGGCTTCATATATTTTTCTTGCTCTGCGTCTTTATGCAGATATACCGAAAGAAAAGCAGAAAGGGAAAGCCGTTTTTTGGATCTTACCGGCATTTTCACTTGCCATGTGTATTTTCTTTTACACAAGAGGCAGCTATTTTGAGAACATCTTAATGGGAACGGCGATGGGTGTATTGGGATATTATGCGGTAAAAGGCATATGTTTGGCAAAAACCCGAAACCGCTCCGGAAAGCCTTTGATTTTTTATGCAGCTTTGTTTTTTTATGCAGCTGAATATCTTTTATGGATTTCCTCGTATTTTATTACTGAAAATATTTTTGTAAATCCTTATTATTTGGTTGATATATTGATACTGAATCCGGCTCTTGTTATGATAGCCGTTGCACAAAGCAGGGAGGAAAAGCCATGCCGTACAATATAGAAAATATATTTATATGCCTTGCAGCTCCGTTTTTAATCGCCGCACTCGGTACGGGCAACAGCGGCAGAAAGAACTATCTGCTCATCGTTTTTGGATTTTTGTGCTGTATTATATCCGCATATCTCAACACCTTTTTTTCGGTGCTTTACAATGCGCAGGATACATCTGCCGTATTGGAAATCTCACCGGTTATAGAGGAAACCGTAAAGATTCTTCCTCTTTTGTTCGGCTTGATTGTTTTTGAGCTTCAGCCGAAAGAGGGAGGAAATGTCATTTTTAATATTGCGATAGGCTTCGCCACATTTGAAAATATCTGTTATCTTTTGGAAAACGGAACGGGCAATCTGTTTTATCTGTTTGTCCGCGGCTTTTCATCGGGCGCCATGCATATTACCTGTGCATTCATCATCGGATACGGGCTTATGGTGTTTCGGCGTTCGGATGCCTTGAGAGCAGCAGGGATTTTCGGACTTTTATGCGTTGCAATTACCTTTCACGCAATATTTAATATGTTTATGAAAGCTGACGGAATTATAAAGCAGCTGGGTTATGCCATTCCGATTGTTTCCTGTATTATTCTGCTTCTTCTGAAAGCTCCGTTCAGAAAATTGACCGTTTCAAAATAACTTTGCTTTATACAGAGGGTGTTGCAAAACGAAATTGTTTTGCAGTACCCTCTTTTGGGGCTTTAGAAAAATAGTGCAGAATGGACAAACTGAGCAAAAGCAAGGCTATCAGTATTATAATATATTTTTCGAATACTTTCAATATAATCGCCGCAAAAGCATCAGTATGCACAAAGCATTTTTTATTATGAACAATAGGGATAATGTTTTTTACCATTTAATCCACACATCGCTTGTTTATGCTATAAGTTTGTGATATTTATTCCTTATGATCTCGTTTTGAATGTTTGTTATCAATTAATTTACTGCGCAATTTTACCTGCTTTTTTGCTTGCTTATAATCGTCAATAAGGTGCAATTTCCGGCGTTTTCCCATAATTGAACGAATCAAATATTTAGCCGAAAAAACCACTGTTCCGACAATCAGAATAAATATGTTATGTTCGGCTTTCGGCCAGTGCGTACAAACAACCGATTTGATTGACGAGAAGAAAGATGATATGTAATTTTCATCTTTTTTATCGGGAGTTTTTGCATCAAAGAGATTGATAAGTCCCTGATAATTTACGCTTTTCCTACCGAAGTTTCCGAGGTGCATAATATCATCCATAAATTCGCAGCAGAGTTTTTCGTCAAATCTTCCGAAGCCGTCCTTGTTTTCAATTCCCAAATACCGAACCGAAATCTGCGAAAGCATTTGACAAAAGTGTGTTAAGTGCCATTTGTCGGTAAATTCGAGAAATTTATCGGTAATGTCATCATAATCCTTTGAGGCGGCAAAAACCGCCCAATCACAAAGGTGACGCAGACCTATTCCGGTACCGACATAATGCCTGTATATATGTAACAGGTTTATAATTGCATGGTGATAAGGGTCAGGGATTTTCATCTTGCCGAATTCCGTTTGGCAGAACCGTGCCGAAGCAAGAATATCGTTTGTTATGGTTGACGGGTCAAACCCGAACTCGGTCGTTCTGCTTATGGAATAATGCATTTCCGCAATATTTTGTCCTTTGAAAAATTCCATGTGGAAGTCGTGTATATCGGCATCCTCCGCGGGGAGATATCCGATGTTTTCGAGCGCTTTTGTTGCTCGTTCTACATCCGACGGAGCAACCAAAAAATCAACGTCACCCATTGTACGGCTCTCGGGATTCGGGTAATAATAGGCGGAAGCACAACCCTTTAAGATGCAATACGGAATACCGCTGTCTTCGAGGACTTTCCCTATTGCTATATGCTCACTCGTAACTCTGATATTATTTGTCAAACTGCCGAACGCCGCAGTTTCAAACTGCGGAACGTCTTTTCTTGCATTTTCGGGAAGAGCTTCAAATGCAAGAGAAACAACCGTTTGCGCAATGCTTTCCTTATAAATATCTAATATTGTTTCGGTTGTTAATTCTTCCTTTGGATTATAGGTTTCGGATTTAAGCGCAGCTTTCACCAATGCCGTGAGTATAGTTTCACTCTTGTTCATTTCATTGCTCCTTCGGAAATATTAATTATACTGTTTTGTTCTCAATCTCTTCTGAAAATATCTCTCGTGTACACCTTGTCCGAAACATCGTCAAGGCAGGCGTCATAGCGGTTTGCGATAATTGCGTTGCATTGTTCTTTAAACTTTGCAAGATCATTCACAATCTCGCTTCCGAAAAAAGTTTGCCCGTTATTTAAAGTCGGCTCATAAATAACAACCTTAGCACCCTTAGCTTTGATTCTCTTCATAACTCCCTGAATAGCGGACTGACGGAAGTTATCCGAGTTGGATTTCATCGTCAGACGGAAAATTCCAACAGTAATTTCCCCTTCCTTGCTCGGATCGTAACTGTCATTAGCACGGTATCCGCCTGCCAGTTCAAGCACTTTATCGGCAATATAGCTCTTACGGGTACGATTTGATTCAACGATAGCGGTCATCATATTCTGCGGGACATCGGTATAATTTGCAAGCAGCTGCTTGGTGTCTTTCGGCAGGCAATAACCACCGTATCCGAACGAAGGATTGTTATAGTGATTACCGATGCGAGGATCAAGGCAGACACCTTTGATAATCTGCTGAGTGTCAAGACCTTTCATTTCGGCATAGGTATCAAGCTCATTGAAATAGGACACGCGCAAAGCAAGGTATGTATTGGCAAAAAGCTTAACCGCCTCAGCTTCGGTAAATCCCATAATCATAGTATCAATATTCTCTTTTATGGCTCCGTCCTGCAACACCTTTGCAAAGCTGTTTGCGGCTTTAACAAGTCTGTCGTCCTCCATATCCGTGCCGACGATAATGCGGCTGGGATAGAGATTGTCATAAAGCGCCTTGGATTCACGTAAAAATTCAGGGCTGAAAATGATATTCTCGCAATTATACTTTTTTCTCACGTTTGCCGTAAATCCAACCGGAATTGTGGATTTGATAACCATAATCGCATTGGGATTGTATTGCATAACGAGTTTGATAACCGCTTCAACCGCCGATGTGTCGAAAAAGTTTTTCCGGCTGTCATAATTTGTCGGAGTGGCAATTACAACAAAATCCGCATCCTTATATGCAGCTTCTGCATCGAGTGTTGCGGTCAAGTCAAGATCCTTTTCGGCAAGGTATTGCTCGATATATTCGTCCTGTATTGGGGATTTCCTATTGTTAATCAATTCCACCTTTTCGGGAATGATATCAACCGCCGTCACTTTATTCTTCTGCGCCAGCAGTGTGGCGACAGACAGTCCAACATAGCCTGTACCTGCTACTGCTATTTTCATTTAAATCTCTCCTCACATATAAAATTCTTTATACCACTTAGCAAAAGCTCTCAATCCTGTTCTTAAATCCGTTGACGGTTTAAATCCGAAATCTTTTTCGAGTTCTGTTGTGTCTGCATATGTAATCGGGACATCCCCGGGCTGCATCGGAACCAATTCCTTATGAGCGTTAAAATCATAATCTTTCGGTAAAACCTCAGCACGGATTAATTCCTGCTGCAAAATATCTACAAACTCCAATAAATTCTCCGGGTTGCTGTTTCCTATGTTATATACCTTATATGGAGGAATCGGTAATCCGTCTTTACCATTTTTCTTTTCGGGCGGTTTTTTCATGACGTGTACAACGCCCTCCACAATATCGTCAACATATGTAAAATCACGTTTGCAGTTGCCGTAATTAAAAATTTGTATTTTTTCCCCTTTAATAAGTTTGTTTGTAAAGCTGAAATATGCCATATCAGGTCTGCCGGCAGGTCCGTAAACAGTAAAAAATCTAAGTCCCGTAGCCGGGATATTATACAATTTTGAATAAGCATGAGCCATAAGCTCGTTCGATTTTTTAGTTGCAGCATAGAGCGAAACGGGATTGTCCACCTTGTCCTCGGTAGAATAAGGTACCTTTTTATTGGAACCGTAAACAGAGGAGGACGATGCATAAACCAAATGCTCAACAGGATGATTGCGGCAGGCTTCGAGAATGTTATAAAAGCCGATTAGATTACTTTCAATATACACATCGGGATTTGTTATGGAATAACGGACTCCTGCCTGTGCTGCGAGATTCACGACGATTTCCGGGTTGTACTCCGTAAAGATTTTATCAATGAGTTCCTTGTCCGCAAGATTTCCTTTTATAAACGTCCATTTGCAGTCCGTATGTGCCGATGCCGACTTTTCAATCTCGGCAAGCCGATATTCCTTTATGGAAATATCGTAATAGTCATTTATATTATCAAGTCCGATGAGATTTGCACCGCTTACGGTGTTCAGAAGTTCCGTCACGAGATTTGCGCCGATAAATCCGGCTGCCCCCGTGACAAGAATTGTTTTATTTTCAAGTTGTATGTTCGGTGTCAACATTTTGTTATCCCTCCATATTTTATTTTTATTGTTTGAGGTTTCCGATGTTATATCGGTTATACAAGTTTAAAACGTTTAAGCAGTTTGTATGCTTTGCTTTTAATGCCAAATATCAACCGCCTTTTGTCGGTTATTGCTTTTGCTTTTTTGACATCACGGTTTTGACAGGCTTTTGTTAATCCGTTTTCTGTCAATACTTTTGAAAATGCATCTCGGCAGATTGCGGATTTAACTGAACTGTGCACGGCTCTTTGCCCGATTGAACGCTGCAAATCCGCATTAAACAGTGTAAAATTTTCGTGAAGCGTATTCAGCAGTGCTGTTCCTTGCGCTGTCAGAGGAAGCAAGGTCGATACACCGCACTCGTTATACTCAGACGTCCCTTTTTGCGCACTGTGAAAATCGCCTATCAAAATATCGGCACAAAACGAATTGTTTTTGAAACGACAATCTGAACAGGAGGGACGCTTGAAATTTTGAAATGCAACATCATAGTAGGTTGATTGAAACTTTTTTATGTATTCCTTTCCGCTTTTAAAAACAGCCCGTATATAATACGGTTTCCACCGTCCGTTCTTCTTGAAGCGAACATTTATTTCAGTCATTTCACTGCGATATCGTTCTTCAATTTCTTTACAAAATGACGCATGGACTTTTTCGGAAGTTGGTCCGTGGCAGATAAGCGATACCGTAATAAGCTTATCATTGAATTTTTCGGTATACTTTTTTACAGCAAACGTATCGCAAGGAAGTCCGATAAATAAAACGGTTTTACCTGATTTTAAGTCGGAGCTTATGTCCTTGTACACATCATTTTTTCGTGCCTGTATATATTTTGACGAGCGCATTTTTTCTATTTCGTTGGCGTTCTGAATCCTGACGTATTCGGCAGCCTTGCAATCCTGTGTATATTGTACGCCGTAAACTACTCCGTTATCCGAAATGACCCTTTCTGCCAAAGCATATGAGGCACCTCCGGATGCGGATTTCACACAACTGCCGTCCGAAAGCCACCCTGCAAACGCCTTGCCGAAATGTGAGTCGATTTCATCAAAATGACGCATGGGGCAAACATTTTCACACATACCGCATCCGACGCATTTGGCGTTATCTTTGATTTCGGGATACAGAAAACCTTCGGAATCGTATTCCATATCGATTATATTGCTCGGGCAGGCGCATGAACAAGCACCGCAGCCGCAGCAATCGTTTTTGAATTCATACAACGTTGTTTTTTTCATAAACTCACCGATTTTTAGCATCCTTTCGTTGCGCTGTCAAGGAATTCAGCCGATTCTTTGCCGAAATCTCTTACAATTTTTGTTACTCGCTTGTAATCAATCGGATTTTCGTCAAATACATAACTATCCGGATTTTTCACAAGACGGTTTTGAAGTCCGAATTTCTCAACAATATTATCAATTCTCTGATTGCGGGGTCTTACACCCTTTTTTACACGGTAAGAAACATAAACCTCTTTTTCGTTTATTACGGAAAACGTAAAAGCGTGGAATGAATCGGTAAACACACATTCCGAATTGCGTATGAGGTTTATAAAGTCCTCCGGCGTCCGGCCGGTTAAAATTTCATCGGCATATATGGTGTCGTCTTCCGAAACTTCATTGCTCAATATGCAAACCACTCTCAAATTATGTAAGTCCGCATATTTCCTCACCAATGCTTTCATTTTTGCATTACACCCCAAGAAGAATCCGAATACATATCCTTTTTCCGTCACTTCCCTGTTCGGAATAAGTTCTTCCCATTCTTTCTTTGATATAAGATATGTCGGGTCACATACGATTTTTGCGTCTCTGCCGGTTATCTTTTTGATGATTTCATATCCTTTCTGTTCTCGCACGCTAAGATAATCGATTTTATTCAAGAATTTTCTTGCCTGACGATAAACAAACCGCGGATATTTTTCCACACCGGTACTTGTAGCGTACGAAATTCTTCTGACCCCCTCGGGGGCAAACATAAGTGAAAGATAGTTGGAAAACGACACATCCGGCGGCCAAAGCTGATCGCTTCCTACCATGACTGCATTATATGTTTTAGCTCGCTCGACAAGCTCGTCGTATCCGTTTAACCGAACTATATTGTGCAGTCTTCTGTGCCTGAAATCATCGGCAACTTCGGTACGTTCCTTTTTATTACGGGTGTGTAATTCACTCGGTATGGTTTTTTTGCCGAACTGAGCGTCAGCCATCAGATACAGTTTTTTCACAACAAGAAACACGAATGCCTCGGGAGAAAAAATATATTTATTGTTTTTCCCCCTTGTATAGTCCAATATCTCAGTGTATATACCTCGCTTTTCCAATTCATACTGCGTGGCAAAGGATTGCAGCAAAGCTCCGTAATTTGCCCCCTTAAACGCAAGGCAAAGTCCGATTCCTCGGCGCTCTTTATCATTCATAAATATGACCCTTCCTTTCCGTGCCGCAAAGCACAAAACCAAGTTTGAAAGAAAATTGTTCAGAGTGCCGCTTTGCAGTGAGCGGTGATGTAACTTTTGTACCGCCCCGAACAAAAAGCGGTGCTATGGGCAATTTTATTCAAACTTATCCCTCCAAATACAAATATGTTTGACTATCTTTTTAAAAGCCGCTTGAAAAGCGCAATACAATTCTTCAAGTCATTACGATAGAAAATGACCGATAAAATCAGAACGACCGCCGCATGAATCGCAAAAGTTATAATTGCGGCAAGTACCCATGAACCCCAACCGGTTACGGTTATATATTTTAAAACGATATATGACAATACGACCGAAATGCCCCAAACAGCCGCAAGCCAAATAAATCGCTTTACAATTTCGGAAAACTTTCTGTTCAGCATATGTTTTGAAACATAACTGCCATACATAACGGTGCGGAAAGTATTTGCGACAATCGTTCCTATAATAGCACCGACTATCCCTAATTTTAAAACCAAAACGACTGTAAGAACTATATTTATTCCCGCTTCCGCATAACCGGCAAATTTAACCTGCTTATAATGACCGGCAGCCTGAACCAATAAAACATACGGTGTACGCAAACTCATCATAATCTGTGCTATGGCAATACAAATGCCGAGTGAGGTTCTCATATAATTAACGTCAGTAACGTTTCTCATATACACTGACATAAACGGAACGACAAGTACAGTCATGCAACCGAAAAGAAGTGCGGAAAGCGCATATATTATGTATTCATATTGTCTTAGATTTTGGTTTAGCGTATCATACTGTTTTCTTGCCCACATATTTCCGAATCCTGCTTCAAGTCCGTTGGTGATAACCTGAAAGACCTTTGTCAGACCATCGGCTACAATATAATACATGGAATAAACCGATAGCTCCTTGGCACTGCAAAATACCGTGATAAAAAAGACGTCAACGTTTTCATGAACAATGTTCGACAGTGAGTTTGCCAACACATCCCATCTGCCTTTAAGTGCGGTATTGTCCGGTGCAACTTTTTTATCAATGCGAAACATTCTGTGGGACAATATGAAAAGCACTATAGGGATTACTGCCAGTATCGCACTGCTTCCGGACTTTGCCGCAAACACATCTCCTCCGGCTTTTACGATAATAAACAGCAATATTGCGTTTGAGATCGTTGCGGCAGTTTGAATAATATTTGTCAAATAATTAGACTGACTTGCGGCGAGTAATATTCTGCTGTTTATTCCCCAGCAATTTTCCGCAAATTTGCTTGCACCTATTATAATCACCATGAAAAAAACAGACCAATACGAAACATTTGCGTTAATAATCAAAGGTACGCAGCAGGCAAGCACCAAAACGTAAATTATAAGAAAAAACGAAATCTTTCTATAATATCTGTCATTTGCATTAATTATTGCGCTCGTGCGGCGTTCGTCATTGCTTGCAAAAGATTTATAAAGTGCAACACGTGTGGCACCGTTCACTCCGACTTCAACAATAACAAACAGGCTTAAAAATTTAGTGATAGACGCTATCACGCCGTTCCATGCAGAACCGTAAGTTTCAATCAGCAGACGTGAAGTAATAAAACCGCATACTATAACGACTATCTGATAAACCGCTGACGTTATCGAACTGTAAAACGCCTTTTTTAATCGGTTTTCGTTTGTTGACATTTTTTATCACTCCTGATTCTGCGGCATTGTATTCGCTCTGTCCGCCGATGTTTTCATATCCGTAACAAGACACATATACACAAAAGCAATCAATATAGTAACTACACTCGACGATGCCATTTGCGAAACTTGTATATTTACAAGCATAATAATAAGCGGAATGTAGTTGACAAATTGTATATTATGATTGAGCTTGTGTGCTCTGTTCATCAAAAGAATCAAAAAAGCAACAAACGCAATAAATCCCGGTATTCCCCACATAACGAGAAGCTCCTGAAAAGCATTGTGCGGAATACTTAAGTTATAATTCGTAAGCAATTTTGTTTCATATCCCTGCAATCCCACGCCAAACATCAGCAAATTGGGGTCTGAAAGCAGCATCTCTGTGTAATAAGCAAAAATATCATTTCTTCCCGTAGAGATATCATTTTCGCCGAAACGCAAAATCAAAGCGTCGTATGCAGTCGGGAATACCCTTTGCATTATAAATACTACAGGTATGATTATTGCAATTGTAAGCAATAAGCTTTTGATTTTTCCTTTAATTTCAAATCCTTCCCAGCAAAGAAAGAACAGAACAAACATAATAAGTAAACACAGAACGAATTTTTTTGACATGGTCAAAAGTCCGAAAACACTAAGCATTGCGATAAATAAGGTGTCAAATACATTCTGTCTTTTTTTATAAACTATATATACCAACCCGCTGATGCAGCAAATACAAATGTACGCAAGATAGTTTGGATTAAATCCGACTGACATTCTTGTTTCATCTATTCCGTATCCGAGTCTAAAGACGCCGGAAAACAGAAGCGTTACACTATATCCATACCCTTTCAGCTGGCTTAAAAGTATGGTAATGCAGGCGCAGACCGCCGTAAACGACATAGATCTGACCGTTTTGTCAAAATCGAAATCTTCACCTGTAAGGCTGCCGATAAAGCAGCAGAAAGAAAGCTCCGTAAACAGCCGAATTACCTCTACGAAAGAAAAATCCGCAGATTTGTGTAAAACCTCCCATAGAACAAGAAAAAACACCGGCAAAAAGTGCGCATAAATTGTAGGCTTTTTTACAAATCGTACGATATATATAATCATACACAGCCACAATGCGTATTTGCTTTGAAATGCATTAAGCACAGGAATACAGCAAAAACAAAATGCTATGACTTCCGTCTTATCCGAAAAAAGCGCTATCAAAACAGCTATAGCGAGGAAAACTATCGACGGAACAGCTATATTCGCAAAATCACGCAAAAAAAACAGAATATTTAAGCTTAATATGCATGGAATAAATGCCGAAGCTTTTATTTTATAAACATCCAATTATTATCTCTCCTTTGAAAAGTTCACCGTAATTATTTATTTCCAACCACGCTTATAATATAGTCCAAATATTTTTGGGAAATATTTTCCACACTTTGTTTTACAATAATGTCTTTTGCACGCTTTGCACAATTTTCCGCAAATTCGGTATCTTCGACCATTCTGCACATTGCGTCCGCAAGAGCTTTATCATCACCCACTGGTGTCAAAAGCCCGTTTTCACCGTTAGATATCAATTCCGCCGGACCGAAAGGGCAATCCGTTGAAACGCAGGGTGTACCAACCGCAAGTGCCTCCATAAGGGCATTCGGCATTCCTTCGTATGTCGAACTCATAACGTAGCAAGAGGACGATGCGACTTTAAGAACCGCATCTTTGACGGCACCCTCAAATTTCACACAATCATCAAGTCCCATATCATGCGTCAAACGGCAAAGAGAAGCTTTGTTGTCTCCCGAACCGTATATTTCAAGTTTAAAATCCGGGTGGCGGTTGTGAAAGCATCCGAAAGCTTTAATAAGCGTCGGATAGTCCTTTTGGTCGGTCAAACGTCCCATTGCGGTAATCGCTTTTCGCCTTTTCTCCGGAGTGCTTGCTCCCATAACAAGTTCATTTCCGACAGCATTCGGAATAACAATGCCTTTTGAGGCTATATCACGAGGAAAACACTGTTTGGCTCTTTCTGTCTGGAACACAACGCCATCGCTGTGTCGGTACGAATCGAACTTTGCCTTCCTTTGTTTTTCTGTATTCATCAATGGATTGGTTCGTTCCGATGTTATTAATCTGAACTTTCCGAATCTGTACTGCACCCTTATAAAGCGCAGCATCTGAGCGTCAAGACATATAACACAGTCCGGTTTTGTCTGTTTGAACGCTCTGTGTATTTTTAAAAACCTTGAAAAAATTTTTTTAACCCGATCAAATTTTCCGTTACATTCGCTGGGCACATTGAGTTTAATCAAATTGACTCTCTTATCAATGTCGTAAAACTGCTCGTCGGAGATGCACACAATTGAGGTGTGCTGACCGTGTTCGGCAAAATATTTGCTCAAATATGAAACTGTTCGCTCAACGCCTCCGCAAGCAAGATTTGCAACAAGAAAAGTAATATTCATATCTCAATACCTCTTAAATATTTAATTTTTGAATTTGCGTATTATAAAGCAATTCTTCTTTCCCGAATTCAAGCGAATCTTTCACAAACTTATCATAATCCGCCTCTCGCTCGGAAAGTTTTTGAAACAGGGTTTCAATATCGTTCAATACCGTATCGGTATCTGTATAATGCATAGGCATTTTCTTAATTAATCGCATCGGTTCGGGCAGAGCATTGTTGAGTGCAACAATCAATCCGCTGCCGAGATAATCCGAAAACTTGTTTGGAAATGCAACTCGATTTGTTTCGTTGTAATCGCGAAGTATATATCCTACGTCGCATCCGCATAAGGACTTAAAATAATCCTGCGGTTTCAGAAGCTCCAAACAATAATTTCCGTGCGGAAAAGTTTCTTTTAAAAGTGCTTCAAAGCGTTCATCCGTATTACAGAAAAACGCAAAATAACAATTTGAATCAAATTTATCAAAACGGCTGAAATGTTTTATTATATCATCGACCTTTTGCCATCCGGCACGGTAGCCGCTGTAGCAAAAAACTTTGGTATTTTCCGCAATATTTTTGTTTTTTCTGAATTCGGCACGGTATTCTTTTATTTGTTCAACCGTTGCAAGCTCTTCAAAGCCGCAGCGGACTTTATAATACTCCAATTGTCCCGGTTTGTTCTTTCTTGCTTTTTCGCATTTGTCACGTATTTCATCCGATACAACAAAAGCGGCATCCGCATTTTTGACGGCTTTTGTAAAGAAATAGCGACTAATGGGGTAAATAACAAATTTTCTGACAAAGCTTGATGAATACTCTTTCTTTTCTTCGATTGCTCCCTGTATATCGACAACTATTTTTGCGGGAATACGGTTTTTCTCCGCAAATTTATGTATGGCAGCGGTCATCATTTGTATCTTATCTCCGTATAAGATAATCAGCTGTGGTTTTTCTTTCAAAATTTTGTCCGTAAGTGCTTTTTTGCCGGCACACTTTTCGATTGAATAAAAGTAGTCGCCTCTGTTTACAGTTCCTTGCTCAACGGGATTAAGCAGCAAAATTTTTGTGTATATGCCTTTTTTGTCATACATTGATTTTGCTCTGCGAAGTATGAGCGTGGCGTCGCCCGCAGTTCCGCCCATATTGCCGTTTGTTATTAAAAATGCCGTTTTCATTCTTTTTCAGAGCCCCTTTTCTGTATATAAGTTCGCATATACTCTTATAATCTCACTTTTATATTTTTGAATGTCATTGTATACTTCGGAAAAAGCAATTGCCTGTTCCGAAAGCTTTTTTCGGATATTGTCATCGGTTACAGCATTCGTAATTCTATCGGCAAGAACATCATCATCGTCGCTTAAAAATCCGTTTTTGCCGTCTGTGATAAGCTCGCAAAGACCGTCTGTAGGCGTGCTTATGATTGGTGTTCCGAGCGCTAAGGATTCCAACGCACACATGGGCGTGCCTTCCCACCTGGATGTCATAACCATAACCTTTGCATCATGCAGCATTTTCAGGGGATTGCTCCGGAATCCGAGAAACTGCACATTATTTTGCAGGTTCAGTTGATTGCACATTTTTTTTGTTTCTTCTTCAAGATCGCCCGTGCCTATAATGGCGGCTTTTATATCGGGGCAATTTGCACAAGCTCTTTGCAAAACCTTCATAAGCCTTTGAGGATTTTTTTGTGTAGTAAGTCTGCCGACATATATGACATCATAGTTATAGCTGCTGCCGTCAAGCTTCATTTTTTCATACAGTGCGTTTACGTCAATAATGTTGTATAAGACGGTACTTTTATTCTTCAAGGATTTATGGAAAGCATATCCGTCAAAAGAGCTTTGCGAAACCCAAAAAATATGCCCGGCTTTGTGTGCCGCAAAATAATATGCGATTGACTTTACAGACAAACCGCGCGAATTGAAATTGTTGTTATGTATATGGGAAATCAACGGTATTTTGCCGCAGGCACAAGCTGCGACAAAGCCTGCACGCATATCGTGAGCATGGATAATATCGGGGTTTTGCTCTTTTATAACACGCTTTACTTCTTTAACCGACAATTCCTTAATCGGCGCAAATGATATGTTTCGTTCGTTCAATGCTTCGGAAATCTGACCGTTCCGGCTGCAATACACCATATCAATATCCGGCTCATTCCTCATCATGTCGATTATTTGGCAAACAACGTTCTCCGCACCTGAAAAACGGTCGCTTTGAAGTAAATGCAATACTTTCATCTTATCCTCCTAAAAAACTTCGGTGTAGATACTCCTCATCGCTTTTTCCGATACCGAAGTATCAAAATCTTTTATTTTTGTCTTATTGAATCGGCTCATTTCATCGCATAAAGGTTTGTTATCGCAGAGTAAGCCGATAGCCTGTGCAAAACCTTCACTGTCAGACGGTTCACACAGAAAGCCGCCCTTGTTATCTGTTATCAAGTCGGTATTGCCCCTGATTTTACTGACCACGCAAGGCAAACCGCTCGCCATAGCTTCCATAACGGAGCGTGAAAGCCCCTCACGGAATGACGGCATAACAAAGCAGTCGGCAGCTTCATACAATTTATTTACATCGTTTCTGAAACCCAAGAAATGCACATTGTCGTGCAGCCCTGCTTTATCGGCTTGTTCTTGCAGTTCCTCACGGTTTTCACCGATGCCGCACAGAATATAGTGAATATTCTTGCTGTTCAGTTTCTCCATGGCAGAGATGATTACGCCGTTATTTTTGTTTGTATTAAGTTCTCCGACCGAAATCAACACAAAAGCATCGAGAGGAATTCCCGATTCCGTGCGTTTTTCCTCTCTGGATTTCCCGGTAGGATTATATTGTGACGTATCGATTCCGACACCGGGAACATAGTATACCTTGCCGTTTTTGCGTAATTTCAATTTGGTTTTCGCAAGTTCAAAATCCTCACTGTTTATGGTGATTAATGCGTCGGTATAATGAGCAAGCCATTTTTCAACAGGGTAGTACAGAAGCCAATTTTTCATGGACGCACCCTTATAAAAATGAAACCCGTGTGCCTGGTATATAACTCTTCCGATATTGAATTTTTTTCCGATTAAGCGCCCGAGTACACCTCCGATTGGTGTATTGCAATGAATAAAATCGTATTTTTCGGCGGCAGCCAAACGCTTTAATTGCTTGTATGCTTTTATGTTTCCCGGATGATACGGGGCACGCATAAAATCAATTTGATGAATTTTAATTCCGTATTTTTCTTCATCGGCAATTCGTTCTTCATCAGACGCATACGACCAATTTCCGGCAATGTGGAATTCAATGCCGATTTCCTTTGCTGCCAGCATACTTGTGTAAGAAAAATTATTTACTCTCTTTGCTATATTCAATATGTAAAGGAGTTTCTTCAATTGTGCTGCCTCCTTCGTAACGATATTCGTACATATGTCTGCCTTCGGGCGTTACAAACTCCCGAACAGCGGAAAATCCGTTTTTCCTGTAGAAGCGATTGGCAATCTCATTATCAACGGCATCTGTTTCGAGCGTAATATACTTATACTTCTTAAAATCAACATTGTTTTTCAAAGTGTCAATAAGCTTGCTTCCCACTCCGTTTGACTTGACATCGGGTCGAACACCGATTGATGCAAGCTCAACATAATTTTCATCTCTTTCGGACTCTTTTGGCTTCAGAAACGCCCGTATCAGCCTCATAAACACTTTCGGCTTTCTGAAAAACGCTCCGGCACTGTACCATGCAAGCGGAATAAGTCTATGCTTAATCATGTATTTATACAGACCGGACATATTTTCCGAATAAGCCAGAAAACCGACAACTTTATCCTCTTCGGACGCAATATAGATTCCGGATTCATCGTTTTCAACATACGACCTATACATTTGTTTTAAAAAACCGCTTCCCATAAAAGTCAGGAAAAAACCCTTGAATGTTTCGAGATGAATATCTACGACATCGTTTATCGTTTCTTTATTTGTATCAACTATCTCTTGAATCACAAAATCGCTCATTTTAATTTTCCCCCACAACTTCAAAGACTTTCTTCTTTTTTCGCAGTTTCATAATCACCCTTATATTCCTTGCCGCATACCGCAAGCACTGTCATTATCATAATCCGTATGTCGCCCCAAAAGCTGAAATTTTCAATACCTTTAAGGTTGTAATACATCTTTGCGGGCAAAATCTTCTCAATGTACACTTTGTCTGTATCTTCGGCGGCATCAAGCAATTTTGCCTCGTCCTTATAGAGAATACTCGCAAGGTTTGTTACACCTGCGGGAAGCAAAAGCGTAGCCATCATTTCCGGAGTATATTCGGCAACATATTTCGTGCTTTCGGGGCGTACACCGACGAGAGTAACGGTCCCCTCAATCACGTCGATAAGCTGCGCTGTTTCGTCAAGCCGACAGTTGCGGATGATTTTCCCCACACGGGTTATACGGCTGTCGTTACTGACAGTAACGTGCGAACCTTTATCGGCGTTTTGCACCATTGTGCGGAATTTGTGTATGTAAAAATGTTTTCCGTATTGCGTAACTCGTTCCTGCCGATAAAACACCGGACCTTTGCTGTCGATTTTTATTGCTGTTGCCAAAACCAAAAAAATAGGTGAAATAACGATTAGCATAATCAAAGATGCGACAATATCAAACATTCTTTTAAAAAACAGGCTGACCTGTTTCTTTTTTAAAATCTCATAATATTTTCGCACCTCATCGGTCTGCATTTCCGGCGGAAGCTGTTCCCAGTTTTTTAAAATCATAATTATATGTACTCTTTCAATATTTCAACATATTTGTCAATCACATACCCCACATCTTCATCACTTAGGCACGTATGCAGCGGAAGTGTGATTTCATTGGCAAAATGCGCATAGGCATTCGGATAATCTTTAATGTCAAATCCGAGCTTCTTATAGGCAGTATGCATCGGCAGGGGCTTATAATGAACATTGCAGGCAATGCCCTGTTCAGCCATTTTTATAATAATTTCATTGCGCTCCTCCGGTGTAATTCCCGGAACATGGGTAATGTAAAGATGTCCCGATGACTGATGTTCGGCATTATAGTGGTCGAGCGTTTCAATGCCAAGCGGTCTGAATGCGGCATCGTATCTGCCGATAATCTCTTTCCTTCTTGCAAGCATATCGGGATAGCGTTCCAATTGCTTCAGCCCAATCGCTGCAGCTACATCTGTCATATTGCACTTATACCACGTTCCGGCAATATCGTATTCCCACGCTCCGAGCTTAGTTTTTGCAAGAGCGTCTTTCGACTGTCCATGCAGGCTGAAAAGCTGAATTTTACGGTAAATATCCTCGTTGCCGATACCGTCAATCGTTCGCCATGTCAGTGCTCCGCCTTCGGCCGTCGTGAGATTTTTGACGGCATGAAAGCTGAAACTTGAAAAATCGGCAATACTTCCGACCGGCTTACCATGCCGCTTTGCGCCGAATGCATGAGCTGTATCGGCACATACGGCAATTCTGCCGATTGCAGCCTGTGTTTCATTTGACGGCTTAAATAGTCGCTTTTTACGTTCAATAATTTCAAAAATTCGGTCGTAATCACATGGTACACCGCCGATATCGACGGGGATTATTGCTTTTGTCTTTTCATTAATGGCTTTTTCCACAGCGTCATAGTCCATTTCAAGGCTATTTTTCTGCGAATCAATCATTACGATTTTTGCACCGACATGATCTATGACAGAGGCTGATGCGGTATATGTATAGGCGGGGACTATAACCTCGTCTCCCGAACCGATACCAAGCACACGCAGAGCTATTTCCGCACAAGCCGTCTGCGAATTAAGGCATACACATTTTTCTGTGCCAATCCATTCTGCAATATTTTTTTCCAACAGCTTTGTTCGTGGTCCTGTGGTAATCCACCCCGAACGAAGTGCTTCGGCAACTTCGTTTATTTCCGCCTCCGAAATATCGGGCGGACTAAAAGGAATCATTCTTTTATGTTCCGACATTCTTTCTTAATCTCTCACTTTCGTTAAACTTTCAATACTAAATCAAAAGAAACTTGGTTCAGTGCCAAGCTGCTCTTTATGCTCTTTTATCCATTCTTCTTCAGAATCATATTTCGGACTGACAATTTCAAACGGCTTCAATTCAATTAAAAGTGTGCCATTTTCAACTCCAACAGAAGCAACGCAATAATTCCCGTAAATCTCTGCGTCAATATTTTTCTTAACGATTATTTTTCCGTCAACATCACAAATAAAATCACCTTTTACAATTTTCATAAAGTCATCAAATCTACAGCTCATTTTATTGTTCTCCTTATTTGAATTTTACCTTTTCAAATTTCATACCGTCGTAAAATATCATGCAAGAATCGTCAAATCCCCATTCATGCCGCATAACTCCTTAATTCATCTTTTTGTATCAGTTTGCTGTCAGACGCATTGACCACATCGGCTGTGTCTGTATTTTTCCAAGCCATTCCTATACATAAACCGTTTTCGTCTGTATAAGTTGTACCTATTTCAAGATTTCCGTAAGTCATATAATATTTGTTATACGCAGAAAAATATATTTCCCAATTTCTTGCCAAAGGCAATAACCAATCCATACCGATTTTGTTAAGGCGCTTTATCCTATCATTTGAAAGCGTTCTGTGCAAACGTTTGTTCCTTTGTGTGCGAAACCAATCCCCGAGAGAGTAGGCGTCGATGGTTTTATATCCGGCAGGTGCATTGAGATTTTCATTCTGTTCATAATATCTTTTGGCTTCTTCATACATATAGTCCCAAGATGCGGCCGGTGTTTCGTTTAATTTATCAAATAAAGATAAACAGTCCTTTGCCTCATCAATTACACGAAAATGCTCATTTATAATATTGCTTTGATTGTCAAGATAACGTATGGCTGTTGCGGATAAACCCAAAATCGGTGTGTCTGAATATTCAGACAGCAATGTTTCAACACCCTGTCCTCACATTTGGACTCCGCAGCGGTGAAACTCGTCCAAAACGATATAATCGGGTTTAATTTAAGATATTTCAGCCTTGCTCATATTCATCAGCTTTGCATATGTGAAAAAGCTGATGTTTTGAGGAGCATACCGGTTCGCGGCTCTTTTTAAGTTTTCAATCTGTGTATCAAAAATATATTCGGACGGTGACAGCCGGCATATTTTTGTATCAGGGTGATCCTCACAGAGTTTAAAAGCAATAAATTATTTTCCTGCCCCTGTGGGGTGTATAACAGCAACCCATTTTTCTGTTTGCAGCAAAAAAAGTGCATTGTTATATGCAATTTTTTTATGGTTATATAAATCTATCCGCATATAAAAACCTCATTTTACTTCCATGCAAGATAATATGAATTATGTTGTAAAGCATAAAAAGTCCAATGTAGCTAATATATAAATTATATCACTTTTTTAGGGAATTGTCAATTATTTGCGACCGATTTCGTCAGTTTATATAAATTCAAGCCACAATAAATCAGACCAATAACTTTTTTAAAATAGTATTAGCCTTAAGTATCATGCCTGTAATTTGTCATAAAAGCTCAATATATTTGAGTGGGTGTTTTATTTTTTTATGAACATTTCCACTGCATTACAACATAATTCATATTATGTTACATTTGGTTAAATTGACGAACTCAGCAGCGTAAAAGCCCCAATCTCCGTACTTGCCTGCGGCATATGTTCAGGGTTTCCATTGTGTAAATACGAGCGTGTTTACCGAAGAATGACTGAGAATATCAGCAAGTCGTACAACATCTTTTTCAATGGAGTAAAAGGTTCTTGTAAACAGATGGTAGAAGTTATGTGGAAATATTTTTGTTTTATCCACGCCGGCACTTTTGCATAGTGATTTCATCAATTTCCATAATCAAATCCCTCGCCGACATATCTTTCTGTTGCAATAATAGCCAATGATTCATCTTTTGTTATTTTTTCTAATCTTTCAGGCATTTCCCGCCTTGATTTAACAGAGGCTGTCCCAACTATAGATACTACACTATCACAATAAGGTTTCAGCATCTCTGTAAGCATCTCCACATGTTTGCGCCTTTCTGTTAAAATTATAGGCGTCCTGTGATTCTTAATTCCAAGACTGCGTCATTTATTATCAAATTATTTCTTGCCATATCTTCGGATAATGCCCGTCCTGTCTTGCCGGCGTTGCAGTAAGTACATATACATATTTTACATTTGTGTAAGGATATTATACCACAATGAGAAGAAATTTGCAACTATTAATTTCAGAAGAATTTGCAGAAAAGACAATTCCGGAAAACGACAGTGTAAGACTTGCAGACGATATGATAGACAA
>CAKVOK010000059.1 GCA_934792465.1 uncultured Clostridia bacterium
ATCTGCGGTTTTAGAGATTGGCTTTCCGGATTGTGACACCACTTGCATTTCATGTTGCAGCCTTTGAAAAATACCGTTGTCCTCAATCCCGGTCCGTCGACAAACGAACTTCTCTGAATATCAAAGATAATAGCTTTGTTCACTGTTCACACATCCTTTGTTTTAACGGTCGTCCGTTCGGCTGTCACTTCCCGGCAGCCGAGCGGAAACGGAAATTATTTCACGTGATTCGTTCTTTGGATTATTTCGTCCTGCAAGCCCTCGTTTAAGAATACAAAATAATCGGAAAAACCCGAAACACGTACACGTAAATTCTTATATTTATCCGGTGTTTTCTTCGCATTTATCAAATCCTCTTTGGAAACATACGTAAGCTGGAAATGCGTGCCGCCCATTTTGAAATAGGATTCAAACAAATATACAAGCTTTTCAAAGTTTTCGTCTTTCTTAATCAATTGCTCGTCAAGCAATACGTTTGTCACACTCGGACCTGTCAGAACGGAATACGGGTCGCATTTTGCAACGGAGGAAAGCAGCGCCGTAAGTCCGTTTCGGTCTTTCCCCTCGGACTGACCGATTCCGAAGCTTATCATATCGCCGTCAAATCTTCCGTCCGGAGTTGCCTTTGTTTTATCGCCGAAAAATTTATGATGTTCGTTATAGCCTACGAGATTTCCGAAAACAATTTTTTTCTTTAAATAATTATTGCCGTCGTTCCATTCGTCAAGGCTCTTGAAAAATCTGTGTGCAATATCGTTTGAACAAGCATCGTCATTGCCGAAAAACATACCCTTTTTCAATATATAATTTCGCAATTCTTCAAAGCCGTTCCAGTTGCTTTTCAAAGCGTCCGTCAGCTGCTTCATTGTTATGCGCTTTTCGTCAAACACCAGCTGCTTCGTTACGGAAAGAGAATCTATAACGTTTGAAATGCCTATAAGCAGTCCCACGGCAACATAGGTTTCGGTGCCTCCTTGTGTAACGCTCTTTGCATTTTCGATACAGTTGTCGATTAAGATGTTGCTTACCAAATTGCAGTCACGGCTGCGTATGGTTTGCAGACCGTTGCCTATTCTTTCCGCTTCCTGTAAATCCTTGAACATTTCCTCTCGGAATATATTATAAAATTCATCGAAAGTCTTTGCCTTTATAATATCGTCGGTTCTGCCGAAAAACGTGTTTTGAACACACCGTACAATATTCATCGGGTCGAATCCGAACACGATTCCTCCGGGCATGGCAATCTCGTTGCAGCCTATCATCGTGTAGTTTACCGCTTTTTCATACGGGAATCCCGTATATTTCATCAGACCCTTTATGCGCGGTTCGTCATTCACGAACGCAATACGCTTGTTGGGGTCTTTCCTCTCGCAATCCATCATATAGCGGAGTACGTCGTGCGGTGTTTTCGGAGTCCAGCGGAGTGAAATCTGCGGAATCCATGTCGGAAGCTCCATAAGCGAATCGACAATCAGCTTGGACAATTCGTTGAATCCGTCCTCGCCGTTTTCAAGATAGCCGCCAACGCAGAAGTGCGATTCGCCGCCACGGTAAAAGCGGTCTGATGAAATAATTATCCTTGCCTGAAGCATGAGGAAAAGTTCCTGCAAATATTCCGAGGCTTCCTCTCTTGTAAGATTTCCGCTTTCCGTATCCGCTTTGTAAAAGGGATATAAATATCTGTCGATTAACCCGATACTGTCCGGAAGAAGTGCATAGCATACATACAGGGATAAAATTGCTTCGTAAAAATTGCCTGCCGGATTTTTCGGGATTTTTTTAAGTGACGCCGACAATCTTTCGAGATTTTTTTTATATTCCGAATCCGCTGTAGATTTTGAAAGTGCCATGGCTTTTTCGGAGCATTTTTCCGCCCACGAGATAACGGCGTTGCAGATGTCGGACTGCGTTTCCAGAAATTCAACGGCTTTCTCGTCGTTTTTGTGAAGCTCCATGGATTTTTGTATGTCATTCTGTATGCCCGATATGCCCCGATTGATGATTTTGCCGAAATCCCCGGCGGAATGCTGCCATTCGAACGTCAGCAGATTATCCACGGGCTTATTATAGAAATTGTCAAGTGCAGTCTGAAAATGCCTGTGTCCGTTTCGGGTGAAAATATCGCCCTCAACGCTGCCGTCGAACGTAATAAGGCCGGTAAAGCAAGACTCCTCGGCAATCGGCGGTTCTTGATTTTTTATGTATTCGCATACTCTTTTACATGACATTTTTACGGGCGACAAAAACAAATCGCATCTGTCATATTCGGTTTTTACCGGAGTTGCGTACATCTCGCCCGAAATCGTTTTTTGAACCAATTTTTCTATTCTTTTATTCATTTTGTCTTTCCTCCTGTATTATCTTATTGAATGAGTTGATTATAACATATGATTTTATGCGAATTTTGCTTAGAAACCAGCACTGCCAAGGCACGCCTATGTATGCCGCAGGTCAACAACCCCTCAGTCGGCATTCGCCGCCAGCTCCCCTTACACAGGGGAGCCTATCGAAGTTCGCACAGACCTTATTCAGTGTCACTTTCCAATGCCTCCCCTGTGTAAGGGGAGGGGGACCACGTTAGTGGTGGAAGGGTTGTAAAAAGCTGTATATGCTACGTAATAATGCGGTACATGCAAAACCTACAACCCCTCAGTCAGCTTTGCTGACAGCTCCCCTTACACAGGGGAGCCTATCGAAGTTCGCACAGACCTCATTCAGCGGCACTCGCCAACGCCTCCCCTGTGTAAGGGGAGGGGGACCGCCTTTGGCGGTGGAAGGGTTGTAAAAGCCCCTGTGTAAGGCGCCGGAAGCTGCTGTGCAGCGGAGGTGTGGGGACCACATAAGTGGTGGAAGGGTTGTAAAATCGTACACCCATATACTTTCATGAGCTATCCGCATTTTTCATATTTTAGTTTTATATTATCTTATTGAATATCCGCCGTCTATGATAACGGTTTCGCCGCATATCATCTTTGCATCCTCACTCAGCAGATACATTGCCAGCTTTGCTATTTCCTCGGCTGCGGAAAATCTGCCGAACGGAATACGGTCATGCTCCATGGGGTCGCCCTCATGCCAATTGTTCATTGCGGTTGCAACGGGTCCGGGCGCAATGCCGTTTATTGTTATCCCGTCCGCCGCAAACATTCTGCCCCAGCCGCGTGTTAAGCCTGTGGCCGCTATTTTTGAAGCACCGTAAGCACCGTATACCGGCTCTTCTCCGGCAACGGAGGTTATGTTCAGAATATTGCCTTTGATTCCGTGCGTGAGCATATGGTTTACCGCCGCCTGCATTATGAAAAACAATGCGCTTGTGTTGGTATTCATTACGGAAAGCCATTCTGCGGAATTTGTCTTTAAAAGCTCCGATTTGTCCCATTCGTTTCTTTGAGCAAAAATCCCGGCATTGTTTACCACAATGTCAAGTCCGCCCAGGATTTCAGATATTTCGGATATTTTTTCGCCTGCGATGTCGAGCCGGGAAACATCCCATACAACGGGGATAACATTGCCGTTGATTTTTTCGGCGGCTTCTTCTGTGCCTGCCGCATTGCGCCCGGTTATTGCAACGGTGCAGCCGTCGTCCGCAAGGGCTTTGGCTATCGCAAATCCTATGCCTCGGCTTCCGCCCGTAACCAATGCTTTTTTCATTATAATCACATCCGTTCGTTGTTTTTCTATACTATAGCACAAATCGGACGAAATGCCAATGATTAAAAAATATTTTTTTGTTTGAAACGGACATTTTTCTTGCAAAATATTATTATGTGTGGTATAATGGAATTGAGGAAAGAGGAGGGACGGAAATGTCGGAAACAATAAATACTGATGACGCAATCTTTTTTTATGATACATTAACCGAGGGAAAGCCGTATATTTCGTTTGAACCGAGAAATCATGAGAGCTTATGCATCGTTACAAACGGAATATGTGCCTATGAAAGCAACGGAAAAACGGAGCTGATAAGGGAGGGGCAGGTTTCGTATATAGCAAGAGGCTCAAGGGACAAGAGCAGCGCATACAATTGCCGTGACGTTTCATACATAGCGGTAAATTTTAATTTTGACAGGACAAATGCCGTACCGAAACGCTCTCTTGACTTTGAAACGGTTTGTTCGAAAACAGCTTCGTATAAATATGAAAAGCTGTTCGTCAGGGCACTTGACGAATATAATTCAAGGCTGCCGGGTTCGCAAATGATATGCAGCGGAATCCTGCGTCAGATAATAGGTATGCTGCATAATGACTGCGCATATGGCGGACTTAATCCCAAAACGGCGGCAAGGCTGAAAAAATCGCTTGATTTTTTAAAACAAAACTACCGAAATTCGGATTTGAAAGTCAGAGATTTGGCGGCAGTCGCCGACATAAGCGAAAAGCATTTCAGACGGCTGTTTTTTGAAATATACAATAAGAGTCCGCATGAATTTTTGAGGGATTTCCGGTTGAACGCAGCGGAACGTCTGCTGCTGAACACGCCGAAGCAGATTTCGGATATAGCGCTTCAATGCGGATTTTCCGATGTGTATTCGTTCAGCCACTGTTTCAAAAAATATATCGGAGTATCGCCGAGCGAATACAGGGAAACGCAATGAGGTGCGGCGGACGGTATGTATCACATCAATCGCCGATTAAACATATTAATTATAAAAATTCCTTGTAAGCACTTCCTCCTGCCATTCGGGAGAAAGACTCGTGAATTTTGCGGAAAATCCGTTATATCTGCCGTTCGGCATTTTTATTGCTCTTAATCAGGGCGGACTTAAGTTCATGGTGCACCGGCAAAAATCCGCTCAAACACTGCGTTTGGGCGGATTTTTTCTGAACCCGGTATCTATGGGAATTAATTCAATGCCGTAAACCTAAAATCGGTTGTTCGGCAGGCATTATAATATCTCGATATACGCAGCGGAACAGGGCATAACCGTCAGATTGCCGTTTTCGAACTCAGACCCCGAATTATACTCGTAAATTGTTTTGCCCAAGTCAAGAGAAATCGGGAAAGACATTGCCTTGTCCGTCGGGTTTATCGCAACCAAAATACTTTGGTTTTCGCATTTTCGTTTGTAAATCAGCGGATATGTAATATTAATCGGTTCAAATTCTCCGCTTGCCAGCAGAGCCTTGTTTGCTTTTCTGACGGCGATTTGGCGCTTCAATTCGTGCAATATCGAATTTTCGTCTGATAAACATTCGCTTACGGTGGGTCTGTCGCCTGACGGGTCGAGCGGGATATAGAGCATATCGGGCATTGCGGAAGAAAAACCGCAGTTCAGCGTAGCGTCCCACTGCATGGGAGAGCGTGTGCCGGTTCTCTCGTATCCGCCCTCAACGGACTTTATGCCCTCCAGATACCTCATGCCGATTTCGTCGCCGTAATAGATGAACGGAGCGCCCGGCATAGACATAATAAAGGCGAAGGCAAGCTTGATTTCCGTTTCGTCCAGCTTGTTTGCAATTCTCGGCAAATCATGATTTCCCGACGGCAGGCACATAAGCCCTTTGCCGTTTGTTTTTTTGCAGTTCGCCATATATGTTTCGAAAAATTCCGATGCGCTTCCGGCACCGTCATGCGAGAAATACGGAGCGTCCGTGCGGAACAGTTCGTTGTAATGGGAATTTCCTATGGGGAGAAGAAAATCCATATCAAATCCGGCAAGCAATGCTCTGTCCGGCTCGCCCCATTCGGAAACAAATGCCGCATCGGGAAATTCTTTGTTCAGCAAAGCGAACATATTTTGCCACAGCTTAATCGTTTCTTTATATCCTTCATCGTTTTTAATCAAAGACGGTGCCATGTCGACACGGAAGCCGTCGCATCCCATGGAAAGCCAAAATCTTATAATATTGAGCATTTCTTCCCTTGTGGATATTGCGTCCTCGGAATCTACGGGCGATTGCCAGGGTTTTGTTATTTTCGCAAATCCGTAGTTCAGTGCCGGCTGCGTGGAATAATAATTGACTGCGCAGCTGCCGTCACGGTCGGATATTCCTCTGAGTCCGCCGCTTATTCCCGAAATGCCGTCAAACCTCTCCCATGCCTTGTTTGTCCAGATATATCTTCCGCTGTATTCGTTCTTTTCCTGCTTCATGGATTCCCTGAACCATTTGCAGGTCAGGGAAGTATGTCCCGGTACGAGGTCGAGAAGTATGTGCATTTCCCTCTTGTGCGCTTCTTCAAACAGCCGCTTTATATCCTCGTTTGTGCCGTATCTCGGCGCAACGGCATAAAAATCCTCAACATCATATCCGGCGTCCGTAAACGGAGATTTGAAACAGGGATTAAGCCAGATTGCATTAAATCCCAAGTCTTTGATGTAGTCGAGCTTTTGTATGATACCGTTAAAATCGCCGATCCCGTCCGCATTTGTGTCGTTGAAGCTTTGCGGATATATTTCATAAAATACCGCATTTTCAAGCCAATTTTTCATAGTTTGTTTTCTCCCTTCGATGTTTGTGATATTTTTATTCCGATTTTTCAATCGGGATTTTCACTGAAATTTTGATATATTTGTTTTCCGTTCCCGAAAGCCGTATTCCGTATTCGTTGCCGTATATCAGCTTTATTCTGGAATTTATGTTGTGTATGCCGATATGGCTCGACTTCGGCGCCGTATGAGTGCTTGCGGATACGGCTTCGGCAAGCGCAGCGTTCAGGGCGTTCATCTTATCCGCCGACATTCCTATGCCGTTGTCCATTATTATGAAATTGAGAAATCCGTCGGAAGCGTATATTTTCACATAGATAATGAGCTTGCTTGCGGCAAGGTTGTTGTGCTTTACGGAATTTTCGGCAATGGGCTGGAGCAGCATATGCGGAACTTTGCAGTCCGAAAGATTTTCGTCCGCATTTATGCGGTAATTAAATCTGTCGCGGTAGCGTATTTTCATTATGCCGAAATAATTGTTAAGCAAATCCACTTCGTCCTTTACTGTCGTATATGTCTTGTCCGTGATGGTATACCGCAAAATCTTCGACAGCATATTTGTGATATGGGCGAGAGGCTTGATGTCGTTTATATATGCCGTTGAGGATATGCAGTCTAACGTATTGTAAAGAAAATGCGGATTTATCTGTGCTTTCAGCGCATAGAATTTGTATGCGTTGCTTTCGATTTCCTTTTCGTATATCGTCTGCTGATTGTTGAATATCTGCCGTATAAGCTCTCGGTTTTTATTCGCCATTTGCGATATGTATTTTGCGATTTTGTCAAATTCGTAGCTTGTCTGCGGAGGAATTTCGACGGTTTTGTTCAGTATTATATATTCGCTTAAAAAATCGGATATCTGATTAATCGGCTTCATTATATATTTTTTGTATATAATCTGAAAGAGAAGTGTCAGCGACAGTATGATTAAAAACGTCTGCACTATGAAAAGCTTAAATAATGTCTGCCTTTCAAAAAGATTGATGTTGTACGCCATGCTTCCGCATACTTTCCAGCCCGTGCCGTCAACGTTGCAGTCGTATTCCGAAATTATCTTTGCGGACGAACTTATTTTTGAAATTGCGATTTCATCACTGCCGGCAGCGGATTTAAGCGAAATTCCCACGGAGGGCGGATATGAGAAATACCTGTAATATTCGGGTATGTTTATTTTTGTAATGAGTACGGAAGTGCCGAGCGTGTTACATTCTATATCGCTGGTGCTGCTGTACAATACGGGCTGCGAGTTGTATATATAAATCGTATTGGCGTTGTCCTCTTTTTGTATAAAAAAATATGTATATTTCTTGGTTTTGTCGGATTGCTTGTAAATCCGGCAAATGTTTGATATTATAAAATCATCTATGTCGTTTGTAATGATTTTATATGATTCGTCGGGATAGAAAAGCATACTGTAAAAATGCTCGTTGTTTAAATCGCGGCATATAAAAATATTGTTAAGCATTAACGACTTGTCGTTTTCGCTCTTGTCCGCAAGCATACGCAGTGCGTTGGGATAGAGCAATCTGTGCATATATTCCATGGTGTTTATTGTCGAAACGATTTGCCCCTGAGTGGAATGTACGCTCGATTCCAGGCTTTGCAGCTGTTCCTTTTTGTCCTGCTTGGAAAAGTACATGGTAAAGAACATTAGCACAATCAGCAGAATGCAAAATGAAACGGCATAAAAATAAAATACGATTTGATTAATCTTTTTCTTCTTCATTCCGGTTCTCCTCTTTAGCGTCGTTTTTCTTTTTTTGGCAGTTTTGTCTGTATAGGTACGGCGTAATGCCGACGTATTTTTTGAACGATTTGAAAAAATATGTGTAGTCGTAATGCAAAAATGCGGCGATGTCGCTTATGCTCATCTCGTCAGACGCGAGCATTTCGGTCGCCTTGCTCATCTTAAGCGAGGTTATATACGACGAGTAGCTGCAATTGAAATATTTCTGGAACAGCTGGCAGCAATAAGAAATATTCAGGTCAAACATTTGCGCAATGTCGGCAAGCGCAAGCTGTTCCATATAATTTTTGTCTATAAACTCCAGCATACGTTTGAATTTTGCATTGGAAATTTTGAACTTGCTGGTCGGAACGGGAGCCGCTATCGGATTTTTTTCGTCGAATATCTTTTTCAGCTTAGCCAAAATGTATTCGCCGTCAAATTCCGAAACCGGCTTAAGCATATAATCCACAACGTTGTGGCGTATTGCTTTTTGTGCATAATCAAAGTTGCTGTAGCCGCTTATGATTACAAAAAGCGACTTAAGTCCCCGTTTTTGTGCGTGCTGTATCACATCGAATCCGTCAAAGTCGCACATGGATATATCGGTAAATATTACGTCGGGATTCAGTTTTACCATGGCGCTTATGGCATCGGCGGAATTTATGGTGGAATATACCGGTTTAAACGAATACTTTTCCCACGGAAAAATTTTCTGAAGCTTGATAAGCGTCATATAATCGTCATCAATAAGCATTACGGTGTGCATAACATACAGCTCCTTTTCGTTTTGATTATTAATTTGATTCAATTTAGTTATATTATATCACTCTATTATTTAATAGTCAATGATAAACAGCGGAAGACGAAAGCAAAAACAATAAAGTAAAGACAAGATATAAACTCAGTGCATTGAAAAAATCCGTTTTTGACTTTATAATATTAATACAAACAAAACATTGGAGGGATTGTATTGAGATTTGGAAACAGTATAAGACAGGTAATGTGTGCCGTCGGTATATTTGCCGTTTTGGCAACTGCCGATGCTGCGGAGGTTGTATTTCCCGAAAACGGTGCGGCAGGAGTGTCGCCGAACGTAAAACTGACGGTAAGCTACCCGGAAGAGGTAAATCCGTCGGAAAAGACCGTACTCGTAAACGATTCGGAAGAAGGCGCAGATACGGTGACTGCGGACGGCAATATATTAACGGTCGGATTTAAAAATGCGGATTACGGCAAGAGATATAAAACAGTGATAAAAAATGCTCTCGGCGAAACGGAGCTTGTTACGTTTTTCAATACGGGATTTGAAATGTTTGAAACCTCTCTCGATTTCGGAAAAGGGAATATGGATAAGCTTTGGAACGGCAAAAGCACACAGGGAGCGACGGTAGATGCATCCTCCGATGCGATTAAAATGACATCAAATTTAAAAGGCAGCGTAGGAGGCAGAATCAACACGACCGAATTTGATATTACCGTATCAGACAAGGATATGCTGGAATTTGAGGCTTCCTCCGAAGAAGCTGTGGATTTTAAGATATATTACAGCAAAAACGGCGGTGACAGAGATTTTCTGCCGCTTGCGGAGTTTGGCATAAACGGCGGCAGCACGGCGGAAGAATATACGATACCTCTTTCGGGAGCGGAGGGCGAAATCAGGCAGTTCCTGCTGGAGCAGACCACAAAATCCGCCAATACCGTGACAATCACGTCTTTTAAGGTTAGAAAGGAAAAAGACCGGGATACATATACAGGAGATTTTGATTTGTATACCGGCTACGGCACGGAAGCCGAAAAAAGCATTACGGGCAAGACGGCTGCGGCGGGAACCGTTACGGCTTCTCTTGCGGCTGTGCAGAGCAAGGAAGAACAGACGGTTTTTCTTATTATAGCACGGTATAAAGACGGAGTTATGACAGGCGCAAGCTGCATTACGGAAGATATTTCCGATAAGGAGCTGCACTCTCCCGTTACGGTTTCGGCCGAGGCGGAATCGGGAGAAACGGTGAAAGCGTTTTTGAGAAGAAGCATAGACGATACAAGCGTTCTTAAAAAATGCATTTCGGCAACGATTGAATGAAACGGGAGATGAATATGAAAAAATTTAGCTTTTTAATATGCTTTGCAATGATGATTTCGCTCGTGTGCAATGTGAACGCAAGTGAATTTTATTCAAGAAAAACACTTTGGTCGCTGGAATTTGAAGATGATATGGGCGGTGCGGAAAAATATACGTTTGCGGAATTTTCGCTTGCCCTGAAAGACGGCACTCTCGCCGGCAGATATCAGGAAAGCAAGCCCTATATGGAGCTCAATCCTTTTGCGGCTCCGATACCTGCGTCCGATATAGAATGTATAGACATTAAAATATCAAGCAAAAACGATATGACGCTGAAATTTTATTTTAAAACAAACAAGGAAGATAATTGGTCGGAGGAAAGAAATTTTCAGATTAAGCCGAGCGGCGGTTCGGAAATGAATATTTATTCAATCGACACCTCCGGGATAAAGAATTGGGACAACAGCATAACACGGTTCAGAATGGATTTTCTCGGCAGCAACGGAGGATATGCGACAAACGAGCTGAATATTGATTACATACGTGCTCTCGGCGGCGAAGGAAGTTCGGCAAAGCCGACCGCCGGCGGCATATTGTATGATTTTGAGAAGAACAGCAAAACGGACGGCTGGAAATTCGATGAGGGAGAATCCGAAGCAGATATATCCGACGGAAAAATATCCGTGGAATCGGACGGTGCGAAAGCATTGGAAACCTGCGGTCTTGCGGACGTATCGGCAAAGGATTTCGGGAATATTTCGATAAGTATGCAAAACGGTACAGCAGCGGACAAGGCAAGGCTGTATTTCAAAAACAAGGTCGGCGGAGAATATGAAGATTATTTTGAATTTAATATTGTTCCGAACGACAGAAAAGTCAGAACATACAGAATAATAACGGGTAAAAACAAAAATTGGGACGGCGATATAAACGGCCTGAAGTTCGACTTCGGCAATGCTCCCGGAGCGGTGACGATAGACGAAATATATTTGCGGAAATATCCGTTTGAAATAAGCATAGACGACAGCAATATAACGGTAACGGGCAAGGCGGCAGCGAATCTGCCGGTAAGCTTCCAGCTTGCGGACGCAGACGCCGATTTGAATTCGGCGGCATCGGGGAATTATTCCGACGCCGTAATCTATACGGACGAAACGGAAACCGCAGCGGACGGCAGCTTTAAAATCGTGTGCCGAACACCGCAGTCTGCCGAACCGCAGAGATTCGCCGTTACGGCATCCGTAGGAGATACAGCGTATATGTGCCGAAAATCCTACGTTCACAGCGGATATGCCGATATTATACTCGGACAGTATAACGATGCGGTCGCAAATGCGGATGCGGCGCTTGCCGAAAGGCTGACGGACGAAAACTATGAATATCTCGGCTTGAATTCCGTAGGCTATGCCGAGTATCGCAGTGCATACAAAAACCCCGGACTTTTCGGAGAATATCTCGTATATCTCGGAGCGGCGGAAAGCATAAGCGACCTTGAAAGCAAGATAAGCGAAGCTTCGGTATTCGTTTCCGTTATGACGGCAGAAAAGGAAACGGCGGTATCGCTTGCGGAAAAATACGATTCGCTGATGAAGCTGTCGCAGGACAGGGCATATTATATTTATAATATGTTTGAAACGGCGGAAAAATCGGAAATTCTGAATGCGGCACGCAAGGATGCGAAAAGCCTTGACGATATAAGAAAGGTATTTACGGAAAAAACAATTTTATACGGAATAAGCATTACATTGGGAGCGGACGCAGTCAAGAAGATACTGCACGAAAACAAAGATATAATCGGCATAGATGTGTCGGGAGAAACGTCGCTGAAAGACCCCGGCAGGCTGTATGCCGCAGTCGGCGGCAAGCTGTACGGTTCGTATGCGCAGCTTGCGGAAGCATACAATTCCGCATTGAAAACGTGCAGAGAGAATGAAAGAGCATCGTCCGGCGGAGGTTCTTCCGGCGGAGGCGGCGGAAAAGGCTCGTCCTCGGGCAAGTCGACAACGTCCGTTATGCCGACAGTGCCTGTCATACGCACGGAAGCATTTAACGATTTGGAAGGCTTTGAATGGGCGAAAGAAAGTATTGAGAAACTCTATGAAAAAGGCATTGTATCGGGAAAGACCGAAGAGAGCTTTATGCCGGGAGATAATATTTCCAGAGCGGAGTTTATAAAGATGATTACGGCGGCGATGAGCATGAACGAAATTGCGGCGGCACCTTTTAAGGATATTGAAAACGGTGCATGGTACAGAGAATATGTTGATAAAGCATATGCCGCCGGAATCGTGCTGGGAAATCCAAACGGTGAATTTTATCCGAACGATAATATTTCAAGACAGGATATGGCAGTTATAATATACCGTGCGGCGGAAAAATATTTTTCGGACATTGCCGAAAACGGATTTGCGGATAAATCGGATATTGCGCCGTATGCCGCAGATGCCGTAAATGCGCTCAGCGGTGCCGGAATCATAAACGGTATGCCGGACGGCACGTTCGCACCGGCGGAATTTGCGACACGTGCGCAGACAGCGGTAATCATTGAACGCTTGCTGAAATATATCGGCAGGATATAGGAGGACTGTATGATAAAGAAATTTTTAATATTGATACTTACCGTAATGCTTGCTTTGTCGGCGAATTTCGTTTATGCCGACGACAGTACATATTACAGTGAAAGTGAACTCAAAACTTTTGAAAGCTCGCTTGAATTTTATATGCATTTCGGGATAACGGACAAAAAGTCCGCATCGTCCACTGTTACGCGCCGTGAATTTGCAAAGGCGGCGGAAGCATATTTTTACGGAAACAGCGGTGCGCAGCTTACGGCATTTTTCGGTTCGGACGAGAAACCCGAAGAGCTCGATAAGGATATAACGCTTGAAGAAGCTCTCAAATGCATGGCTGCGGGTCTGGGCTACGGACGGACGGGCGGTGATTATGTAAGCATTGCATATAATCTGGGCGTTGCAAAAGGGATTGCGGCGGAACGGAGTATGCCGGTGACGTTTTTCAATGTAATAAAGATGCTGGACAATGCGCTTGAAATAAAGCTTGTCGAGAGCAGTCTGCCGGGCGACGGAAGCTATATGCTTACGGACAATACCGTGCTGAGCAGGGTGTTTAAGCTTGAACGCAAAAAAGGTGTGGTGACTGCGGTTTCGGGTACATCTTTGACATCGCTGAAGGTAGGCAAAAATTATGTGGCGATTGACGGAGAAAAGTATGAAACGGACTGTGCGGCGGCATCGAATCTTGTCGGCTGCCGAGTGGATTATTATGTTGACGTAAATAATTATAATTTTGTGAAATTTATCGGCAGCACATCAAAATACAATACCGTAACGGAATATGACGCAGACGAAATAGATTCTTATGCGAACAGGAAATATACAATTTCTTATGATGATGACAAACAGAAATATATTTCCCTCGACGATTCGGCTTTCATAATGTACAACGGCAGACCGGCGGCGAATACAACGGCGGGGGCTATGGTTCCGAAAATCGGCAGAGTTGTGTTTATTGATAATAATAATGACGGAAACGCCGAGGTTGTTTCGGTTTATTCGTTCGATATAAAGATAATAAGCACTGTGGACGATACGAACAACAGGATATATTTCAAGGACGGCAGCAAAACGGAAGCAGACAAATACGAATATTTTACAATAACGCAAAACGGTGCGCCGGGCGAGCTTCCGCTTAAATCGCTCAAGGCGGAAACAGCGGTTTATACGGGCGAAAGCGATAAAGACGGTATGCTGATTGAAATATTGCCGATAAGCATAACGGGCAAGACGGAAGCCTTGAATGACGATGATATAAAAATAGACGGCAAGGTGTATGAACTTGCGGACAATGCGTATTACGAAAACGAAGTCCGTGTAGGAGATACCGCAACGTTTTGGCTGGACGGCAAGAACAGAGTCGCTGCGGTTATGAAGGTAAATACGCAGCTGCACTGCGGCTTTTTGGTAAATGCCGCCGAGGACGACGGTATAGCCGATGTTGCGGAGGTGAAGCTGTTTGACGATTACGGACAGATGCGTATTCTTAAAACGGCGGCGAAAATAAATGTAGACGGACAAAGCATGAATTACAGAGGCTTTTTGGAAACGCTGAAAAAGGGCGGAAACGAGGTGCAGCCGCAGCTTGTGTATTTTTCGGTGAACGAAAAGAGCGAGCTTAAAAAGGTCGATACCGCTTACAACTACAGCGTGTCGGAGGATTACAGAAACATTATACCGACAGGGAACGACAGCGAGAGCAGCCTCAGACTTGTATATTCATCAACGCTGCAAAACGAGGGTCAGCTTATATATTTCCCGAGAATGAAAACCTTTGACGGATATTTCGGCGGCAGCGGCAGCCAAAAGGTATTTGTAATACCCGATAGCCCTAAAACAGCGGATAATAAGGACTTTAAACTGATGAGCCTGAATACTCTTTTGGAAGCTCATTACGATGTGGACGCATACGCTTTTGATTCGGACAATTTCACACCGGACGCATATGTTGTGCACGGAAAAAACGCTTCGGGCATGACCTCGTATGTTGGTGTGGTAGCCGATATTATCGATACGATAGACAAGGACGGAGAGCAGGTTCAGCGCATAATCTTATGCGGTCCGACGGACAGGAGCTTCGAATTTGATTTATTGAACTATAACGTTAATTTGGACAGTGTTCCGGCTTATTATAACGCAGGTGTGCGTTATAAGCTGGATAAAGGCGACATAGCGGCAATAAGCTATTCGAACGGCGAGCTTGTATCGGCTGAAATGATACTTGACACCGACAGCGGCAGTTTCAACGGAAATTACAGCCAATACGGCAGATACTGGCGCATAGACTACGGTGCGGTATACAGGAAAAACGGCAGTATGATTTCCATAGCTCCGCCGGATAAGCTCAGCGAGATAGAAACGCTGAAAGCGCAGCTTGAAACGGCGGCGGATTCGGAAAAACCGCTCATCAAAAACAAGATTGCCAAAATCGAACGGGGATTTATCGTATATTGTACGTCCGATTTCAGACAGGTGGGTATCAAGCTGAAAGACAACGGCAAAAAAAAGATAACGTCAAACCCGAAAACACTGTATATTCCGTATTCGGACAATACGGAAAACTACACGAAGGTTTTGGTACATTCCAGCGAAGCATATGCTTGGACTATGTTTACGTATGAGCAATAATCGAGGTGAATAGCAATGAAAAAATTACTTTTAAGCATATTGATGATAAGCATGGTTCTCGCAGTGACGTGCAATGCCGAAACGGAATCGCACGGCGGTGCGGACGATGACAAGGAAGTCAAGGTATTCCTGGAGGATCAGTTCGGCGAGCCGTTTAATTCAACCGGCGAGAGATGGCTTTCCGGGTGGAATCAGGATTTGGCGGGCGGATTCATAGACAGGGGAGATATAGGAACGATAGTTGAGGACAACAGCGATGTTCTGCCCGTAATTCTCGAACGTGAGTTTGAGAATATGACATACGGCGAAGCTTTCATGGATATTCGCCTGAAATTTCAGACGAATACGGACGGTGCGGAATGGGTGCTGCGCTGCGATGATAAGAAAATCATGGGCTTTACGCTTGCGGACGGAAATATAGAGCTGTTTACTCCGCAGGGAACGGTTACGGCACTCAAAAACTACAAATACAACGACTATTATTATATAAAATTTGATTTTGACGTGGATAGGCAGACAGTCAAAGGCGTGTATATCGACGGCAAATGCGTAGCGGAAAATATTCCGTTCGTAACGCCGGTATCGAAGATAAACAACTTCGTTATGCGTACTTATGACGAAACAAAAGGCAGATTCATGGTAGATATGATGCGTATCTACAGGGGCTACAAGGTGTTCGAGCAGTTTCTGCAAACCTCCGTTACAATGAGCGAGGACTGGGAAAATGTAACGGGCACAACAAAGGTATTTGATACAATGCTTGAATTTCGCGGAAATCAAAAGGTTCGTAAAAGCTATACGAGAGAAACGAGAAAAACGGCGTCGGATTTTTATCTGCGTATGCCGAAAAGCCGAAACGGACTCGAAGTAAGCATAAACGACGGCGAAAAGAAGATAGCCGGTATTTCCACAACGGACAAGGGCTTTGCATATTTCACCGGCAAGGGTGCGCCGACGGAATTTTATGAGCAGTTTGAAAACGTAATGTACAATTTTAAGCTGGTTACGGATTTTGAAAGCCATACCATGGATTTGTATATGAACAACAGGCTTATGCAGTCGGGAATACCGCTTGCGGCGGACGCAAAGGGAACGGATAATATAACGGTAAGCGATGCGGGAAGCGGAGAAAGCATATATTTTACGGCGGTAACGGTGTACCCTGTCATAGAATATGACGATTACTGCCCCGAACCGCAGGCACCGCCGAAAGACGATATAGACATAATCATGCAGATGTGCCCGATGTGGAGCGAGGGTTACCACTTCGGCTACGACCATCTGAACGCAAGTCCGTCAAGGAAACCGCTTCTCGGATTTTATGACGAATCCGACCCGGAGGCGAGCGACTGGACTATAAAATTCATGGTGGAGCACGGCATTGACGTGCGTACCTCAATATGGTACAGAAGCGGCGGAATTAATGCGCCCATAAGAGAATATACACATACACCGCAGTACAAGACAATGCAGAATGCAAAGTATGCGGATAAAATGCAGTGGTTCATACTCTGGGACAATTCCTCCGACCTCGGCTTGGGCTCGGCGGACAAGAATCTTGACGCATTTTTGAAATATATAGCTCCGTACTGGATTGAATATTACTTCAAAGACCCGAATTATTACAAGATAAACGGCAGACCCGTAATAGGCGCATATTATTTCTGGACGATACAGGGCGACTTCACACAGGACACGAGAGCCGGCCTTGATAAATTCAGACAGCTGTGCATAGACTCCGGAGTCGGCGAACCTCTCTTTTGGCTCGACCGAAACGCAGACGGAGATACCTCCGAGGTTGATTTTATACAAATGAACGGCTGGGGCGTGAATTTGCAGTCGCAGTATCACCAAGAGGGCAAATATATCGAGGGAACGAAAAACGCTCTGCTGAAAGCAAAGGAATATGTAGTGAAAAACAATCTGTCGTTCCAGACAGTGCCGGTAGTAAGTCCCGGATTCGATGTTTATGCATGGCGCGGAAGCACAGGCCGAGTATGGGACAACGATATGTTAAGAGAAATGTTTGAATATATCCGTGACGAATATTTTGAGGGACTTCCTACCCCTACGGGCAGAAAAATGATGCTGCTTGCAACGTGGGACGAATATGCGGAGGGGCATATATTCTCGCCGACGGTATCAAACGGATTCGGTTACTTAGATGTTTTGAGAGATGTTTTCGCCGGCGGAGAGCATACGGATATATTGCCTACGGAACATCAGTACGACAGATTCAACAACAGATACCCGTCATGGAGGAAAGCACCGTATATCCGGGAAAAACAGGTAACAAAGGATATACCGAAAGACAGCTATGTGAAAATGTCTTGGGATTTCAATACGGATGGCGATTTCGGCGGCTGGGAAGCGGAAAGCGGATACAGTGCGGCAGAGGTGAAAGACGGATATTTAAAATGCACCTCGTCCGGAGGAACGGGAAAACTTACTCAAAATATTGATATTCCGGAATGTGAGGATATTTTGCAGATAAGGATAAAGTATAAAAACATGGGTTCGGCATACAATGCGAATTTGTATTATCTGAATCAGTTTATAACATCAATACCGAACGAAAAATCTTTGCAAGACCATATAAAGCCCCGGTCGGAGGGCGAACTGGTATTCACACCGGAAAAATATCCGTTCGACTGGAAAGGAAGAATAAACAAGCTTCAGCTTCAGCTTGCGCCGTTTGAAAACGGCGAAGAACTGTATATAGATTCGATTGAAGTATATGCGAAGCACAAAAACGAAAGCAAAATGCGGCTGAATCTGAACGACTGCGTGAGCGAAACGGACGGGGTTGTTATAGATGATGAAAATGCGATGATACCTGTGCGCGACGTGGCATGGGCAATGAAATTCGACGACAGAGTGCATTACGAAGCGGAAACGGACACTATAAAATACCGTTCGTATTCGGACGAAATAACGGTTGTAATGCCGGCAGGCGGAGGAACGTTCACGATAAACGGCAAGGAATATCCCTCGGAGGGCTATTACAGCTGCGAGGACGGAGTGTGCCGGGTAACGCCGCTTTGGGCGGCGGAGGTGTTCGGTAAAGACGCTTTTTACGATTCCGCAAGCAACACGTTTTATATTAAGGAAAAGAGTACGTTTGTACCGCAGAGAAGCATTGAGGAACGGGAGCTTGTTTACAGTGCCGATTTTGACAGCGGCAACGATGCATTTAATCCCGGACAGGATACGAGTGCTACTGTAGAAAACGGTGTGTTCAAGCTGAAAACCATGAAAGGCGACCCGCAGTTTTTTAACAATACAATAGGGGAGAAAAGTATCGACTGCGCCGATGCAAAGATATTTGCTATTAAAACCACGGTTGAGAAAGAATGTATGATAAAGGTATATTTCAGTACCTCGAAAAACCCTGCGATTGCGGAACGAAATTCGTTTTATTTCTATGTGCCGACATCAGCGGAATCGCAGATATTCAGCATAGATATTTCCGATTGGGAAAACTGGGAGGGAACGCTTACATATCTGCGTATCGATACGGAATACGAAACGGAAAACAGCTTCAACATAGACTGGATAAGGTTTTACGGGGATTTCGCAACGGAGCTGTCTGCGGAAGAAGTGGCAAACAGATACAGCAGTATGGAAATCGGCGAGGACGGCGTTGCATGGAATTTTGATATAAACAACGGCAAGGACGGCTGGAAGTTTAATAAATATATAGCCAATGTAAAGACGGAAAACGGAGTTGCGAGCATGGATATAATCGGCAAAAAGGCGGAAATGGCACTCTGCGGAGATGTGAATTATTCCGCAGACGAAATAAAAGAAATTGCCTTCGGGCTGAACGCTTCCGCCGGAAAGCTTGCACGTGTATATTTTGTTACCGATTCGGACGGCGTATGGTCGGAGGACAAATCGTTTGCTGCGGAGATTTCGCCGGGTAACAGGAGATATAAGATAAATACGGCGGACAATGCGGCATGGAAAGGCAAAATCATAGGACTGAAGCTTGTGCCGACCGATGCTGCAGGCAAGGTTTCGATAGATTATATTAAGCTTGTAACGAAATAATCCGAAACGGAGAAATGAAGATGTTAAAAAAAGTCATTTGCGTATATTACATTCTTATTGTGCTGACAGCGAATATTTCGGGTGCGGCATTTGCCGCAGTGCCCGAGGATAACTGCGCAATACTCGACAGCATAGAATTTGACGGCTATACCTGGGACGTAGGCGCAAATTCCGGGGAATCCCCCGAAACGAAACCAAATCGCCGGGACGTATTGTGGATGCAGGACGTTGACCACACAGTGGTAAAAGACGGTATAATATCAATGATTCCGGGAAAGGACGGCAGCGTTAATAAAAAACCCGGTTTTGTAACGCAGATAGGCGGAGGACTTCATACAAAGGATATTAAATATATTCAAATGCGTGTGCGTGTGTCGGACCCGTCGCTTATAAAAATGTATTATATATCGAATATCGGTAATTCTTGCTTTGAAGAGGGTGATGCGGCAGGAGACAGAACGCTGCTTGCGCAGGAAACCGTCCCGGCGGACGGTGAGTGGCATATTGTGAATATGGTTCCTACGTCCGATGTATGGGTGAATAATGCAGACCATGTTTTGAGCCGCTTGTGGTTTCAGGCTGCGGGTGCAGCTTCGACAAACTGGAAAGCGCCGGACTTGTTTGAAATAGACCGGATTCGTTACATGGGAGATGGCATTAAGTATGTTTTTGAAGAGCCTGTTGCCGCATGGGAGGGCAATACCTGCAGAGTAAAGCTTTCGAGCTTTGAAAACCGCACTTTGCGCGATTTGAAGCTGGGACTTGCGGCAGCGGCTTACAACGGCGGAAAGCTTATGCGCATTAAGTATACGGAAAAATATGTCGCAGGCGCTCAGACGGCTTATGAAATTGAAACTGTGCTGCGAAACGCAGGTGCAAATGAGAATGTAAAAGCATATCTTTGGGATATGGACAGCTTAATGCCGCTGAGTGCGAACCCCGATAGGGGCGGCGTACCCGAAACGGAATCGCACGGCGGTGCGGACGATGACAAGGAAGTCAAGGTATTCCTGGAGGATCAGTTCGGCGAACCGTTTAATTCAACCGGCGAGAGATGGCTTTCCGGGTGGAACCGGGATTTGGCGGGCGGATTCATAGACAGGGGCGATATAGGAACGATAGTTGAGGACAACAGCGATGTTCTGCCCGTAATTCTCGAACGTGAGTTTGAGAATATGACATA
>CAKVOK010000060.1 GCA_934792465.1 uncultured Clostridia bacterium
CTTTTTACTCGGCTCACGTTTCCTCCGTGACAGCTTTACCATTATATCACTTTTTTCCCTCTCTGTCAAGCTTTTTTTGACAATTTTCAAAAAAAGTTCCAAACGGTAATGCGGATAATAAAGCCGGCTGCTAACCAGCCAGCTAATATATTATACCACAATACATCCTGTTTGTCAACAGTTTCTTTCGTTTTTTCACAATTTAATGTATATTACACAAATTATTCTATACATTTATATGCCAAACTATTCATTTTTGCCATTATTTTTTTGTAAAAATCCTCTTTTTTCGAGAATAAGGCTGAGCGGATAACCTATAACAAAGCAAATTACAAACTCGCCCGCACCCACCGTGAACATATTCATAAGCACAAGCTTGAGCGAAACCGCCGTATCCGAATAAAAAAATGACAGCATTGTTCCTATAACAACCGCATTGAATACAACAGGCATCATAAGCGCAATTTTTTTATGTTTTCTGAGCTTATACGTACAATAAGCAGAAAACAGCGTTGCCAGCGTGCCGAACACCATATCCAGAATCATCGGGCTTGCCATATTCGCCGCAACGCAGCCTATCGCCAGACCCGGAACCGCACTCGCCGTGAAAAGCGGCAGAATTGTAAGCAGCTCGGATACTCTGAACTGTATCGGACCGTATGCAAGGCTATTGAGCCCCGGCATAAGCGTAAGCACTGCGTATAAGCACGCAACGATACCTCCGTAAACAACATTTCTCGTAGTTTTATTCATTTTTATCAACCTTTCGTGTTTTATTTAATGTCAGGGAATTGCGACTGACACATATTCAATTTTTTGGCAGCTGCGGCAAAATAAATTAATTTTGCCGCAACCTATCCTTTCCTTTTTTCGTGGGGCTTTAGAACTCTATTTTTTCGGAGATATAATCAACCAAATCTTCGATTTTTACGTGTACCTGTTCCATGGTATCTCTGTCACGAACGGTAACCTCGCCGTTTTCGAGCGTATCGAAATCGTATGTGATACACATAGGCGTACCTATTTCGTCCTGTCTTCTGTATCTCTTGCCTATAGAACCTGTTTCATCAAAATCAACCATGAAATGCTTTGAAAGCATATCATGAACCTCGGAAGCCTTTTCGGAAAGCTTCTTGGAAAGCGGAAGAACCGCTGCCTTGAACGGTGCAAGCGCCGGATGCAGGTGCATAACAACTCTCGTATCCCCTTCGGCGATTTCCTCTTCATCGTATGCTTCAACAAGGAATGCGAGCGCAACACGGTCTGCACCGAGCGACGGCTCTATTACATACGGTATATATTTTTCGTTTGTGTACGGGTCTACATATTCCATGCTTTCGCCGGAAGTATTGGCGTGCTGTGTGAGGTCGAAATTCGTTCTGTCTGCGATACCCCACAGTTCGCCCCAGCCGAACGGGAACATAAATTCTATATCCGTCGTTGCGTTTGAATAGTGCGAAAGCTCCTCGGGGTCGTGGTCGCGAAGCTTGAGGTTTTCCGGATTTATACCCAAATCGTAGAGCCATTTTGCGCAGTAATCTTTCCAGTATGCGAACCATTCGAGGTCTGTTCCCGGAGCGCAGAAAAATTCGAGTTCCATCTGTTCAAATTCACGTGTACGGAAAGTGAAGTTGCCCGGTGTTATCTCGTTTCTGAACGATTTACCTATCTGACCTACGCCAAACGGTATTTTCTTACGTGTGGAACGCTGAACGTTCTTGAAGTTTACGAAAATACCCTGTGCCGTTTCCGGTCTTAAGAATATTTCGGATTTCGAATCCTCGGTTACACCCTGGAACGTCTTGAACATAAGGTTGAATTTACGTATATCGGTATAATTCAGCTTGCCGCAGTTCGGGCACACTATTTTATTATCATATATATATTTCAGCATCTTTTCGTCGTCCCAGCCGCCGACGTTTATAACCTCGCCTTTTTCCGCCGCATAATCCTCGATAAGCTTATCCGCACGGTGACGTGTTTTACATTCCTTGCAATCCATAAGAGGGTCGGAAAATCCGCCTACGTGACCGGAAGCCACCCATGTCTGCGGATTCATGAGAATCGCAGCGTCCAAACCTACATTATATTTAGATTCCTGAATAAATTTTTTCCACCATGCACGTTTAACGTTGTTCTTGAACTCCACGCCGAGCGGGCCGTAGTCCCATGTATTCGCCAGACCTCCGTATATCTCCGAGCCGGGGAATACAAATCCTCTGCTTTTGCAAAGAGCAACGATTTTGTCCATTGTCTTTTCTGTGTTCTTCACTTCTAATCAACCTTTCTTTATGTAAACTGAAACTTTGCTGCGGAAAGCGCCTGTTCCGGCACTCTCCGCAAAATTATCAATAATAGAATACGTTTATTACGTTCTTGGATATTTCCGAAAGCTTGCCGTCTTTAATCGTGTAAATATCAAGCTTCTGACCCTGCTCGTCCGCCATCTTGAACGTTATCGGGTCTTTCGCCGCTCCGGAAGCAAATCCGTTTATTTTTTTATCAATAACAGTACCCTTTGCGCCCGCTTTGCTTGCGTTAATCGCCGCACTGCCTTTTTCCGAATTAAGATTGTCCGTATAGTAAACCGTTGCGTTATCCTTGCCGAAATACGGTGTGCTTACCGTATTATCCGTCAGCTTATATGTTTCTTTTTTCGCCGTCGCATAAAGGTTCAGCGCATTTTTCGCATCGCTGTCCTCGCCGCTTCTTACCACATACAGAATCATATCCGCATTATCGTTCACTGCCGCTGCGGAAGCGTCTTTCTTTGCAATCGTCACAGCTTCGCTCCATTTGCCGTTTTTCAAATCGCTGTATACAAGCTTGCCGTCGGAATCCGTATAAACAACACGGCTGCCGTCTTTCGAGAATACCGGATTTGCCGTCGAATACGAGAATTTCTCGGGAAGAGCAACGTTCGTTCCGCCGTTTGCCATGAGGATTTCATTTTTCTGCATATAAATCAAAATATCGTTTTTGCCGCTCATTGCGCCGTCGTCATATGCCGAATTATTGCCTCTTTCAGCCATTTCTCTCGCCATTGCGTATACGCCGACTTCCGTATCCACAGCCTTTGCCTTTTTGCCGAACTCCTTGAAATAGAGCGTTCCGAGGGACGCCTGCGATGTTTCGCCGTCCGACTTTTTCACATCGGACAGATAAATAATGCCTTTTGCCGGTGTTTCCACATAATATACGGCTTTGCTTGCAGCCTCTCCCTCCGCAAGTACGGAAGCTTTGCCGCCGTTTTCTATGATTTCAAGCTTATTCTTATCTCCGTTTGACGTTGTATACACAATATTTTTGCCGTCACCGGAAATGTATTCGACTCCGCTGACCTTTTTCGCAACGCTTTTTCCGTTTGCAAACAACTCGCCGGCTTTCGTATCATCTTTAATCTTTACGTACCACACCTTGTCCGTACCTTTTAAAAATCCGTAGCACGGCTTTCCGCCCGTGGCATATTTAACCTTTTCGAGTGCCGTTATTTCCTTAGCCTTTGAACCTACCTTATAACTGCACAGCGTATTTTTGTCATTTTTACCTTTTACGAAAAGTATATTTTTATCGTCCGCAGACACTACAACGGAAGACGACAAAACGTCTTTCGATATTTCCTCTGTCTTGTCCTTGCCTGCAATATACAGCTTCAGTGTACCGTTGTCGAGGTAGAACAGATTTTTTCCGGCTACCGCAAAATCGCTGTTTTGGCTGAACGAATTTCCGTCTTTAAAATTCTTTATAAGCGTATATTCCTTGCCGTTGTAATCGTTTACGCAGACATCGTTTCCGCCCTTTGCTTCCTTAAGATATATAAACGGCGCAAATTCCTCCGTGTTTTTGAATATCTCGTTGTATCCGGCAAAGATGCCGAGAGCGACTATAACTATAACCGCAGCAGCCGTTATAATCCTGCTTATTCCCGATTTCTTCGGTTCGTGCGTTTCCGTTATTTCTTCTTCAAATTCAACGCCCCCATGAGGTTCGTTTTCCGTTCCCTCCGCTGTTTCTTCAACCGCTTCCGTTTCCTCCGCTGTTTCTTCAGCTGCTTCGATGTTCTCCTCAATCATTTCTTCCTCAAAGGCTTCTCCGCATTCGGGACAGAATTTTGAATCGTCAGGTATCTCCTGACCGCATTTTTTGCATATCATAAAATTATCCTCCAAAATAAATTATATATTTATAATTATATATCTAATATTCCCGATTGTCAATATAAAAACGGAAAATATTAAACAAATTTCTTTAAATTTCCGCAATATCGCATATTACCCTGCCGGCAAGCACGAGTCCGGCAGCCGCCGGAACAAACGAAATACTGCCCGGCACAGGTTTTCCGCCGCCCGTATTTTCCCTTTTCCTCGGGATTTCCTTTGAATACACGACATTGAGCTTTTTTATTCCTCTTTTTTTGAGTTCGTAGCGCATGACTCTGGCGAGCGGACACACCGACGTCTTATAAATATCCGCAACCTCAAAAGCCGTCGGGTCAAGCTTATTTCCCGCACCCATGCAGCTTATTATCTTAACGCCCTCGCTGTATGCTTTTTCTATTATAACAAGCTTGGACGATACCATATCTATTGCATCTATTATATAATCATATTTTGTAAAATCAAACTCATTTATATTCCCGGAATTCACAAAAAACGGAAAAACCTCCGTTTCAAGTTCGGGATTTATCATGAGCGCACGCTTTTTCGCTTCCTCCGCTTTAAGCCTGCCCACATTTTCGCTGTGTGCTATGAGCTGGCGGTTTATATTGGTAATATCCACCGTATCGCCGTCCGTTATTCCCACACGACCGATTCCGCTCCTGACAAGCGCTTCGAGAGCATACGACCCGACGCCGCCGACGCCGAAAATCAGCACCGAGGCATTTTTCAGTTTTTTCGCCGCTTCCTCGCCTATCAGCATTTCGGTACGGGTAAATTTTTCGTTCATAGTAATTCCCTTTCCGTTTTTAATAATGTATATACTTATGTTTTGTGTAACGAGCAGCAAACCGCAAGTGCCTTACACAGGGGTTTTTACAACCCTTCCACCACTAACGTGGTCCCCACACCTCCGCTGCACGGCAGCTTCCGGCGCCTTACACAGAACATTTAAACAACCCTTCCACCGCTAACGCGGTCCCCACACCTCCGCTGCACGGCAGCTTCCGGCGCCTTACACAGGGGAGGCTTTGGTTTGTGCCGCCGAATTGGTGTTGTACATATTATTTTATCATCTTAGCACTTTTTTGTCAACCTTTTAACAGTATATTCATACTTTGTTCACAAAAAATTAATAATTGTAGTTTATAATTATCCCGTTGCGCATTATTGCACAATTTTGTATACAATTCATAATCTAATTATGTCTAAAATACATATTGCCTTTGAGTATGATTTATAGTATAATACGTAGTACACTACCTTTTTAAATAAGGAGGCGATATATTGAGCTGCAAATTTGACAATATAAGCGCAGTTGCTTTTAAAATGAGAAAATTCAACGACAATCTTTCGCTCATTGTAAATAATGAGCTTCGCAAATACGGTCTTACATATTCACAGCTTTTGCTGCTGCACTTCCTGTCGCAGAGAAAAGGCGAGGAAACAGCTATAAAGGATATTGAAAAGCTTATGCAGCTTACACACCCTACCGTTTTGGGAATCGTTGCACGTTTATGTGCAAAAGGACTTGTGAAAACAAAAACAAGCGACAAAGATAAGCGAATACGCCTTGTTTCGCTTGCCGACAACGATTTTGACATAGCGGCATGCGAAAAAGAGATTCAGCAAACCGTTTTTGTCGAGTTTAAAGAGAATTTTTCCAAATCGGAAATTGAAACTCTGGCGGAATCACTCAATTACATTGTTAAGATTATGGAATAAGTTTAAGGGAGGATTAACCTAATGAAACGAACATTCACACTCACGCTGGCGGTGCTGATGCTCACAGGTATGCTTGCCGCAGCCGAAGAACCTGCCGCAGTGACGGCAGATGAAACACAAAGCGTAACGGAAACTGCCGTAACAAACTATACACTAAGTCTGAAAGACGCCATTGAGCTTGCTCTCACTGACAATCCGCAGATAAACGCCGCCGACATAAGCATAGAAAGCGGCAAAACATCTCTGAAAGCGGCGAAAGAAGCACGTGCGAAATGCAAGGGCAGAGTAAACACCATTGCATATTTAAACACGGACTATGCCGTGGAAGCCGCCGAAAAGCAGCTTGCACTCGCAGAAAAATCCAAGGAACAGATTAAAAGCAAAATTTCTTATGACGTTACACAGAAATATTACAATTACAAGCTTCTCGGGCATCTTCTCGAAATAGCGGACAGCTCGCTTGCTCTTGCCAACGAAAACCTAAGCATTGTAAATGCGAATTATGCACTCGGCAGGATTTCAAAAATAGAAAACGACAACGCCGCTTTGAGCGTTGAAAACTGCGAATCAACAAAAAACACATATTTAAGAAACGCCGATATTGCAAAAGAAAGCCTTAAAATCGCTCTGAACCTTAAGGGCGATGCGGAATTCACGCTGACGGACGACATAGATTACGAAGCATACGAAGCCGTTCCGCAGACGGACGCAGATGCGGCAATCGAATCTCGCTACGATATGTCCGGACTGAAAGTTCAGGCGGAGCTTGCGAACAAAAACTTCAATAATATAAAACGCTACAGTTCGGAAAACACCGCCGCATATCAGACGGCATACAGCTCGTATATCCAGGCCGATTATACATATACGAATACGACGAAGCAGATGAAAATAGGTATAATAAATTATTACAATTCCATTCTTTCGGCAAAGGACGCTCTCGACATTGCGAATATGACATACGATATTCAGTCGAGAAACTACGAAGCCGGAAAGCTGAAATTTGAAATGGGAACAATTTCAAATATTGAGCTTACGGAGCTGCTGAACAAGCAATCATCCGCACGTGTCAATGCGGAAAATGCAAAGCTTACTTACAAACTGGCGGTGGAAAAGTATAAATATGAAATTTCGATTGGATTATAAAGGAGAATAAATAATGAAAAAAATACTGGTATTACTCATAGCCGTTATGCTCACGGTATCGGGCTGCGGAAAAAAAGGTCCGGACGATTCGGCGAAAAAAAAGGAAACCGCTGCCACGAACGTGTCCGTTGAAAAAGTCGGCTACGGCACAATCCGCTCCTATGCCACGGGCACGGGCGAAATCAAGCCGGCAACGGAGGTTTCCGTTTCCTCGAAGGCTTCCGGAACAGTTAAAAGCGTGAATGTCGCACTGGGCGATTACGTTTCGGCAGGTCAGGTAGTGGCAACGATTGATCCCACCGATTATCAGCTTTCGTACAACCAGGCTCTCGCCGGATACAACAGCGCCACGATAAGCTACAACAACATGGTAAACGGCACGCAGAAGCAGACCGGAACGCAGCTGAAACAGCAGGTGGATTCCGCACAGCTGGCATACAACAACGCTCTTTCCAACTACGAAAGAGAAAAACAGATGTACGACAACAACACAAATCTGATAAGCGCAAGAAATGCGCTCACAACCGCACAGACAAACTACACGAACACACAGACACTGTTTAACATGGGTGCTGCAAGCCAAGCGGAGCTTGACAATGCGAAAAACGCCTATGAAAATGCGCAGGCTGCACTCACGGCTACGGAAAACAATCTCAAAGCGAACATAGACAGCATGAAAGCCGCTCTCGACAATGCAGAAATGGCGCTGAACACGGCAAAGGAAAACTACGCTCTCACAACAGACGTTGTAACTCCCGGAAACATAAAAGCAGCTAAAGCCGCCGTGGATTCCGCAAAGGCTTCGCTCGACATTGCGCAGAACGCACTGAACAACACAAGCATACGTGCCACGGTTTCCGGATATATCACTTCCTGCCCCGTTATCGCAGGGCAGAACATCGCCCAGGGTACGCCGGCAGTGACGATTATCAATTCAAATTCCGTTAATGTCGAAATAAACGTAACCGAAAGCGTAATTTCAAAAATCACAGAGGGTACGCAGGCTACAATCAGCGTATCGTCCGCAAACATCACGGATTTGCCGGGTACTGTTTCCGAGGTTTCGCCGTCCAAAAATGCGCAGACGGGAATGTATACCGTCAAGATAAACGTTCCGAACGAGGACGGAACATTGAAAGGCGGTATGTTCGCCGATGTTTCGCTCTTGACGGAATCTACGGAAAACGTTCTCTGTGTTCCGACAAACAGCGTTATTTCCGACAAAACAGGTTCATACGTATACGTAGTCAAAAAAGACAAGGCAACGAAAGCAAAGCTTGAAACAGGTGCTTCGGACGACAGCTTCACCGAGGTTTTGAGCGGTGTAAACGAAAACGATGAGGTTGTAACCGAGGGTAAAGAATTTATCACCGAAGAGAAAAACAAAGTTAAAATCGTAACGAAAAAGTCCGAAAACTAAGGAGGCGCACACATGAAATTACATGAATTATCAGTAAAGCGCCCCGTTACGTCCGTAATGGCGGTACTTGTTTTCGTAACACTCGGTCTTTTCGCACTGACAAGACTTCCTATAGAAATGACACCTGATATTTCCATGGAAATATTAAGCGTTATGACGACATACCCGAACGTTGCGCCGTCCGAAATCGAAAGCATTGTCACCGACCCGATCGAATCCGCGGTAAGCGCAGTAAGCGGCGTTGACAAGATTTATTCAACATCGAGCGAAGGCTCGTCAATGGTCATGGTGCAGTTTACAAGCGGCACGGACATTGACGAAGCGGCGCAGAGCGTAAAAGACAAAATAGGCTTTCTGAAGCTGCCGGACGACTGTAACGACCCGCAGGTCATGAAATTCGACATGAGCATGATGCCTATAGCGCAGCTCAGCTTTGTTCGTGACGGATATTCTCTCGAGGATACGCAGAAATTCCTCGAAGATAACATACAAAATCAGCTTGAAGCCATAGACGGCGTTGCTTCCGTAAGCATACAGGGTGCGGCGGAGCGTGAAATTCACGTTGAGGTAGACACGAACAAGATGTTCGGCTACAACATCAGCATGGCGCAGATTGTTTCAGCAATAGCGAGTGAAAACAACAATATGCCGGGCGGTAAGATAACCTCCTCCGGCAAAGACGTTTCCGTGAGAAGCATAGGAAAATTCTCAAATCTCAAAGAAATCTCGTCCGTACCGATAACAACGCCGACAGGTCAGATTATATATCTCGACGACATTGCACAGGTCAAGGATTCGGCGAGCGACGTTACTTCAATCGCAAGGCTGAACGGCAAAGACGCCCTTTCCATTTCGATTCAGAAAGAATCGGACGCCAATACGGTTGACGTTGTAAGCAAAATCAAAACCGTGCTTGAAAATGCGAAAAAGCAGTATGACGGCTGCGATTACAATTTCACATTCGAGCAGGCAAGCTATATAGAAAACTCCATAAACTCCGTTAAAGACAGTGCATTCCTCGGCGGATTCCTTGCAATCCTCATACTTTTCATGTTCCTTGCAAGTCTGAAATCGTCGCTCATCATAGGTATTACAATGCCTGTTTCCATACTCATAACGTTCGTGGCAATGTATTTCAAAGGAATGTCCGTAAACGTCGTATCTCTCGGCGGTCTGGCACTCGGCGTAGGTATGCTTGTGGATAACGCCATAGTTGTTCTGGAAAATATATTCAGACACAGAAAAGATTTGGGCGAGGATAAAATCACTTCGGCAATCAAGGGCAGCCGCGAAGTTATCGGCGCAGTTGTGGCGTCCGTATTGACAACATGTATTGTATACGTTCCGATGCTGTTCATAGACGGTATGATGGTGGAGATGTTCAAGGAATTTGCGTTCGTTATAATATTCTCGCAGTGTGCCTCTCTCATTACGACATTCATGCTGATACCTATGCTAAGTTCAAAAATAGAGAACGTAGACGTTTCGTCCGGAATTGCAAAAAATATATTAAGGCCTTTTACATACGGGCTGAAAAAATTCTCCGAATTATATGCAAGGCTGCTGAAAAAGGCACTTACGAAAAGAAAGCTTGTGCTTTTAATCGCCGTGGTTCTCTTTGTCGGAAGCATTGCTGCTCTCGGCAGCCTGGGCATGGAGCTTATGCCGGCGAGTGACGAGGGTCAGATAACCGTAAGTGCAGACCTGCCTCTCGGCAGCAAGATAGAAACGGCAGATGAGCTTTCCGCAAAAATGGAAAAAATCGCTTCGGATAACAAAAACGTAGAAACCGTATTTGCGAGTATGTCCTTGGGCGGCGGCTCGATGTTCTCCTCTTCCGGCACATCAGTTTCATTATATATAACGCTTGCCGACAAGCGAAAGGATTCTACGGACGATGTTGTGGAACAGCTTCGCGAATCATTCTCGGATATAACCGGTGCGGATATTTCCGTCGAAGCTTCATCCACGACAAGCACTTCCATGGGTACTTCCTCCGGTGTTTCGTTCACGCTTTTGGGCGATGATATGGATACGCTTTCCTCGTATGCCGCCAAAGCAGAGGAAACGCTCAAAAAGATTAAAGGCACACGTGAGGTTGCGACCTCGGTTTCCGAAACGAAAACGGAAGCGAGAATTTATCTCGACCGTGAAAAAACCGCTCACTACGGCTTGAATACACAGGCTGCATCGGCACTCATAAACGCCGCCGTATCGGGAACAACGGCTTCCAAATACACAGAAAACGGCAGCGAATACGATATAAAAGTAAAGCTTCCGCAGTCGTACACGGATTCTTACGAAGCTTTGAAAAATATCAAGCTCAAAGCGGGTACCGGTCAATGGATAACGATAAACGACATCGGTAAAATATCTCTTGAAGAGGGCTACAACTCAATTACTCATCAGGACAAAAAACGTGTTGTAACGGTATCGGCGCAGATTTACGGCACGGATATAAACACCGTTACAAACGAATTTAACAAGGAATTTGCGAATGTGAATCCGCCGGACGGATGCAGTATGCAGGCAGGCGGTTCGTTCGAAACAATGCAGGAAACCGTTTCATCGCTTATGCTTGCGATTTTCGTAGGTATATTGCTGATGTACATGGTAATGGCAGCGCAGTTTGAATCTTATACACAGCCGCTTATAATCATGGGTTCGCTGCCTATGGCGCTTATAGGCGTTGCGCTTGCGCTCGTAATAGACGGCAATCCGCTGAACATGATTTCGTTCATAGGTATTCTCATGCTTTCGGGTATGATAGTAAACAACGCCATTGTGCTTATAGACTTCATAAATGAATCCAGGCGTGAAAACCCGGACGGCGACAGAACGGAAACAGTTATAAAATCCGGTCTTACAAGACTTCGTCCGGTGCTCATGACAACGCTTACGTCCGTTCTCGGATTTATGCCTATGGTATTCTCTACGTCCGAGGGTTCGGAAATGATGCGTCCGCTCGCCATCGTACTTCTCGGCGGTCTGGCAATGGGTACCGTGCTGACGCTGGTATTCGTTCCGGTTGTCTACACGTTCTTTGACGACATCGGCAAAAAACGTAAAGCAAGAAAAGAAAAACGCAGACTGAAAAGGCTTAACAAAGCAAATGCGTAATTCGTAATTCATAATGCATAATTCATAATGCATTATGTGTAATGTGTAATTCGTAATTTATAACGAAACCGGTCGTATCGGACTTTGCCCGATACGACCGGTTAATTTTAATTAATGACAATGAAATAATATAATTTAGCTTATGCCTGTATTTGTGCAACCCTTATTATAGGGAACGATTTCAAACCGTTCCGCAGGGAAAAGAAATTTCTAATTTCTCATTCCTAATTCCTAATTAACATCTATTCAGCGGCACTTGCCAAAGCCTCCCCTGTGTAAGGCGCCGGAAGCTGCCGTGCAGCGGAGGTGTGGGGACCACGTTAGTGGTGGAGGGATTGTCAATTATTGCACATCACCACAAGTAAGTGCAGACCTACAACCCCTCAGTCAGCTACGCTGACAGCTCTACCAAGGCACGCCTACGTATGCCGCAGGCATTACTCCGGTGCCCTTACACAGGGGAGCCTATCGAAGCCGATGCAAACCTACTCCCTCAGTCACCCAACGCCGCCAGCTCTACCAAGGCACGCCTGCGTATGCCGCAGGCATTACTCCGGTGCCCTTACACAGGAGAGCCTATCGAAGTACGCACAGACCTCATTCAGCGGCACAAACAAAAGCCTCCCTTGTGTAAAGGGAGGGGGACCGCGTTAGTGGTGGAGGGATTGTCAATTATTGCACAAAACCACAAGTAAGTGCCGACCTACAACCCCTCAGTCAGCTACGCTGACAGCTCCCCTTACACAGGGGAGCCTATATGGGGTACGTGCAAGCTTAAGTGGATGCCCTTACACAGGAGAGCCTATTGGGAATTACGAATGCATAATTTCTAATTTCTCATTCCTAATTCCTAATTAACATCTATTCAGCGGCACTTGCCAATGTTTTACATCACCATCTGTTCCGCAACATCAATTATAAATAAATATGGAGTTTGTTTCCTCGTCCCAGTTGGAATGCAGCCCGAGCAGGGCATTGACGGACGATAGGGAAACATACGCCGTGCCGCCTATCATAACGGAACGAGGGAGTCTGTTCCCTTTCCCGTTTACATAATACGTATCGGACGACAGGCTGAAATATATAACATCATTATTTGATTCGGCAAAAACGGAATTATTCTTATACGAAACCTCATAACCGTTGTTTTCCGCAACAAATCTGAACGGCAAATAGACCGTTCCGCCGGCTATGACAGGCTTCGGACCTGTTTTTTTCACACCGTTTACGGTATATTCCGTGCTGTCTATTGCGCATACGAAAAGCGTCGAAGTGTCGCCGATGTCAGTCAAATCTATTCTGTTTCCGGTTACGGGGTCGAATGCCGCATTGTTGTCGAGAATATCATACACGGCGGTTTTTCTGCCGTCCGCTCCGTCAACGTAGCATATTCCGAACGGCATATTTCCCTTTTCGGCATTTGCAATTTCCGCTGCGCTCCGCACATATTCAACCGTAGGGAATTTTGTGATTACCGCATTTTCGCAGAGATAAGTAATCTCATTCAAATCAATATCATACTTTATCAGCGTACCCTCGCCTATGGCACGCACGCCGTTTTCGTACCGTGCGAAGCAGAAAACGAGCGTTTTCTCATTCTCGTAAAAATCGCCGAAATATTTAACCTTATCGGCATTTACCGTACCGAATTTTAAAATATCGTTCACCCTTGACGGAATGTCTTTCGGCTGTTCCGAAGCCTTTTCGCGTTTCGGATTTTTCACCGCATCATATTTTATTATCTTTCCGCTTGCGGCGCTTATATATGCTCTGCCGTACAAAAATTCCAGTTCGGTATCCGTTTTGTATATATTATCAAAAATATTTTTGTCGTAATCGTTTATAAATCCGTCTATATGCGTGTCGTATCCGCTTGGCACGAAATCAATCTGATATGCCGGCACGGACGTACCGCCGTCATAATCGAACGTACCGTTCATAACCTTAAAAATATAGCCTTTTTTCAGCGACGGAACAAGATTCGTAATATAGGAGCTGTTTGAAGAATCCGCAAGTGAGTCTTTTTCAAACGTGCCCAAATCCGTCGAAATATTATTGTCTCGGAAATATTTTCCGTCGTAGTACAAATCGTTGTAATAATAATTGTAATCGGTCATAAAGATATTTACAACGTTTCCGTTTTCGGCGTCTACGGCACGGTTTTTCAGCTTGTTCGGGATATACATCGGACGTGCGGTTTTTACACGGCGGTCGTCGCTGTATTTGCAGCTGTACACAAGCTCAAATCCGATTTTATCGAAATATATGTTATATGCGTAATCCTTGGATATAAGACCGTCCATGAAATTATATCCGGTATCGGTGCTCCCGAAGCCTTTATAATAGCTGACTTCGCCGAGTGCCTTATCCACAACGACTGTTGCGTCGTGGCTTATGACACGTATTCCGTGATAATATTCCGCAAATTTATATGTATATGCCTTGCCGGATATAAGCGTGAGATTCGGCTTTGAAACAGATTTTTTCAAGAAATTTTCGGCAATTTCGAGTCCCTCGTCCGGAGTAATCACGGCGGTTTTTTCCGGTTCTTCGCCGAGCGGCGCACGGTTGTAATACACAATGTCGCTCTCGTCCGTTATCCCGACGACTATTTTATAATCGCTCCAGAACCAGCCGAGCATCCATGCGTATTTATCGCCGCCCATATTAATTTTTTCATACAGCAGGCGGCTGCCCGTATCATCAACGCCGAAGCGGATTTTGCATTCCGCAACGACAGATTCGGGTATGACAGGATAATCCGCATATGCCGTCAATGAAAAACAGGATATTATAAATATAATACACAAAAGCTTTTTCATGAATATCTCCCTTTTGAAATAATTATAATGTATGATTTTATAAGTATTTTTCTTAAAATTTACAACCCTTCCACCACTAAGTGGTCCCCACACCTCCGCTGCACGGCAGCTTCCGGCGCCTTACACAGAACTTTTAAACAACCCTTCCACCGCCGGAGGCGGTCCCCCTCCCCTTACACAGGGGAGGCATTGGTAAGTGCCGCTGAATAGATATTAATTAGGAATTAGGAATGAGAAATTAGAAATTATGAATTATGCATTATGCATTCGTAATTCCCAATAGGCTTCCCTGTGTAAGGGCACCCACTTAGGCTTGCACGTACCCCATATAGGCTCCCCTGTGTAAGGGCACCCACTTAGGCTTGCACGTACCCCATATAGGCTCCCCTGTGTAAGGGGAGCTGGCACCGTTAGGTGACTGAGGGGTTGTAGGTCTGCACTAACTTCCGTAGGCGTACATGTATACATTTTCTCGCCTTTTGACAACCCTTCCACCACTGACGTGGTCCTCGGAGGCTTTAGTCTGTGCCGCTGAATAAGGGTTGCACATTTCACTCAACAGCTAAATCAAATTCGCACAGGCGAATTCAGTTATATACATAGTATACATTATTTATATGTCAAATGCGTAACTGTTTTATTAATTTTATGTAACATTTAATATAATGCTTGCAAAAGCTTAAAATTTGTTGTATAATAGTATATGTGAAAAAATCATCTGCATTATGTAAACGGGCTCCGGCAAAATGCACAGACCGCATAAAGCAAGTTTTTTCCGCTATAATGGTATAAACAAAAATACCAAAGTGTAAAATGTTGAAATTCGTTTGACAACGAATTTCTAAAATAAATATTGCTTTATGCTATGAACAAACTTCGCCGCTCGACGTATACACATACGCCTTCGGGTACCAAAAGCAAGGACGTAGCCTTGCTTTTGCTCAGTTTGCCCATTATGCACTATTTTTCCAAAGCCCGAAGACGGCACGGCAAAATGAAATCATTTTACCGCACCGTCTATACACGAAGCTTTCGGCAAATGCCGATTTTTATGAAAGGTCGTGAAATTATGAATGACAATGAATATAATACAAATATAAATATAATGCCCATGCTTGCGCTGCGAGGAATTGTTGTATACCCTTATATGATAACGAGCCTGGAAGTAGGCAGAGAAAAATCGAAACAGGCGGTTTTCAAGGCAGAGGAAAACGGTGGATTTATCTTCCTTGTTTCGCAGAAAGACCCCGAATCCGAGGATATAAGCACGGACAATCTGTATAACATCGGAACTATAGCGAAAATCCAGCAGGTGACGAAACGTCCCGGCGGATTGGTGAGTGCCGTTGTCGAGGGCATATCACAGGGAGAAATTACGAAAGTCATAAGCGCCGACCCGTATTACGAGGCAGTCATAACGGAATCGGAGCATATAAAATCTCCGGTTACCTCCGAATTGCAGGCACTTTCGCAGAGTGTGCTCGACCTGTGCGTATCATGCACAAAGCAGCTCGGCGGGATAAATGCCGTTAAGCCGGAAAACATTCCGGAAAGCATAGCTCCGGACGAGGTCGAACGAATTTTGTATCTCGTTGCCGGCAGCCTTGATTTGCCGATTTCCGCAAAACAGGCGATTTTAGAGAAAGAACCGCTGGAGGACAAATTCAACTTCGCTCTCGAGGCACTGAACGAAGAACTTCTGATGTTCAGGCTTCAGGATAAAATAGATTCAAAAGTAAGGCGAAATCTTGACGACAAACAAAGGGAATATTATCTGCGCGAGCAGATAAAGGTGATTGAGGACGAACTCGGCGAGTATGATGACGATGCAGACGAGCTGGAAAGCAAGCTTGCGAAAACGAAGCTGCCGAAAAACGTCCGGGCAAAGCTGGAAAAAGAAATGGACAAGCTGAAAAAATCCTCTCCCGGCTCGGCAGATGCCGGTCTGCTCCGCAGCTACATCGAATATGCCCTGGAGCTGCCGTGGCTGAAATCGAGCACCGAAAACAAGGATATTCACCTTGCGAAAGAGATTCTCGATGCCGACCATTACGGACTCGAAAAGCTGAAAGAACGTATCATAGAATATCTTGCCGTGAAGATGCTGACAAACAATGTACAAAGCTCCATACTCTGCCTTGTGGGCCCTCCGGGTGTCGGCAAAACCTCGGTTGCAAAATCGATAGCACGCAGCATGAACAGAAACTATGTGCGCATTTCTCTCGGCGGCATAAAGGACGAAGCGGACATCAGAGGACACAGAAAGACATATATAGGCGCTATGGCAGGCAGAATCATAGAAGCTATCCGCGAGGCAAAAACGAACAATCCGCTTATTCTGCTTGATGAAATAGACAAAATAGGCTCGGACATGAGGGGCGACCCGTCCGCCGCACTTCTCGAAGTGCTTGACGGCGAGCAGAACCGTGAATTCAGAGACCATTTCCTCGAAATTCCGTTCGACCTCTCGAACATCGTATTCGTCACAACGGCGAATACTCTCGAAACCGTGGACAGACCTCTTCTCGACAGGCTTGAAGTAATCGAGCTGCCGGGATATACGGAAGAAGAAAAGGTGAAGATTGCCGAAAAATATCTGATTCCGAAACAGATGAAACGCCACGGATTAAAAGAAAATCAGCTGAAAATCAGCAAAACCGTTTTGCACGACATAATAAATTATTACACACGCGAAATGGGCGTGCGTTCGCTCGAAAAGCAGATTTCCAAGCTTTGCAGAAAAGCGGCGGGCGGCATCGTCATGGACGGCAAAAACGGAATAAGCGTGACGGGGCGCAATCTGACATCGCTTCTCGGCGAGAAGATATTCAGCTTCGACAAGGCTTCCGAAGAAAACATCGTAGGCGTAGCGACGGGGCTTGCGTGGACGCAGGTCGGCGGCGATACGCTTTCCATAGAAACGAACATCATGGACGGCAGCGGAAAAATCGAACTGACGGGTCAGCTCGGCGACATTATGAAAGAAAGTGCCATGGCGGCGATAAGCTTTTTGCGTGCGAATGCGAGGGAACTCGGCATAGATTCCGATTTTTACAAGAACAGGGACATTCACATACACGTACCGGAGGGCGCTACTCCGAAAGACGGCCCGTCCGCCGGAATAACAATGGCTACCGCCATAATGTCGGCACTTTCAAACCGTGCCGTGAAATCGAACGTTGCCATGACGGGCGAAATAACGATTCGGGGACGTGTTCTGCCTATCGGCGGACTCAAGGAAAAAAGTCTTGCGGCATACCGAAGCGGTGTTGACACGATTATAATTCCCCGTGAAAACAAAAAGGATTTAAAGGAAATCCCGGACGTAGTGAAGAACAACATAAGCTTCATATGCGTATCGGACATTCATCAGGTGTTTGAGGCAGCCCTCGAAGCGGATTTGAAGCGAAAGGTTTCGGAAAAGCAGAAGAAAAGATCGTATCTGCCGGCAGAGGACAAGTCGGCATTTATAAACGAATGACGGGCGGACAGTGCTATGAGATTGGACAAGCTTATTGCGGACTGCGGAAAAGGCAGCCGGAAAGAGATAAAATTGCAGCTGCGTCGGGGAGCTGCGAGCGTGAACGGCGAGATTGTGAAAAACGGCGATTTCAAGGTTGACGAAAATGCGGACGAGGTATATTTTCTGGGCGAAAAGCTGAATTACAGAAAATTTGTATATCTTATGCTGAACAAACCCGGCGGAGTGGTTTCCGCAACGTATGACAACAGGGATTCGACCGTTGTTTCGCTCATAGACGAGGAATATTCAAACTACAAGCTTTTTCCGGTGGGCAGGCTGGACAAGGACACCGAGGGACTTTTGATAATAACGAACGACGGCGAAACGGCGCACCGACTGCTTGCGCCGAAATCTCACGTAAACAAGAGATATTATGCGGAAACGGACAGCGAAATCCCGCACTCTGCGGTGCAGCGGTTCAAGGACGGAATCACGCTTGACGACGGATATGTCACGCTGCCGGCGAAGCTCGAAATCATAACTCCGCACAGCGCATACGTTACGATATGCGAGGGCAAGTTTCACCAGGTGAAACGAATGTTTGCGGATGTCGGGTGCAAGGTTGTGTATTTAAAACGTGTGAATTTTGGGGATTTGCCGCTTGATGATGAATTGAAGCCGGGAGAATACCGCGAGCTTTCTGCCGAGGAAATAAAAATTCTTACAAAATGATTATGACTTAACGCGGAGGCGACATTATGAATTACAAATATACCATTACAGACAAAATACTGTATTACACAGCCGAAATTGCGGAATTGACGGGTTCAATCAAGGCGACGTCAAATTTCGACAAAAATCCGGTTTTGCGGAGAAAAAACCGCATTCAGACCATTCAGGGTTCACTGGCGATAGAACAAAACACATTGAGCATAGAGCAAGTGACGGCGGTTTTGAACGGAAAAGCCGTTATCGCCCCGCCGAAAGACATAGAAGAAGTGAAAAATGCTTTTGAAATATATGAACTACTCGACACGTTAGACCCGTATTCCGTTGACGATTTGCTGAAATCGCACGGCGTTATGATGCGGGGACTGATAAGCGACGCAGGCGAGTTTCGCCAAAAGCCTGTTGGTGTTGCAGACAGCCGAACAGGAGAAATCATTCATTTCGGGACGCTTCCGGCATATGTTCCCGAAGCCGTCGAAAGATTGATGAACCGAGCGAAAAGCTCCGAACTTCATCCGCTTGTGAAGTCATGTGTTTTTCACTATGAATTTGAACTGATACATCCGTTTTCGGACGGGAACGGCAGATGCGGCAGACTTTGGCACACATTGATTTTATCCAAATGGAATCCGATTTTTGCGTGGCTGCCGGTGGAATCTATGATACACCGTTTTCAGGAAAAATATTATGATGTGATTAATAGGTGCAATGCACGCTGCGATTCCGCCGAATTTATTGAGTTTATGCTCGAAGTGATAAAATCGGTTTTGGAAGAATCGGCTGGGAATATATAATAAAAATTCTTACAAAATAGGGAAAACGCTTGAATTTTTATTTGGTTTATGGTATAATGTACACAGGCGGCTTACACAGTAAGCCACACGGGCTAACGCCCTAACCGTACTGACGTACGGCTGTGTCATTGACGGCGTCGTAAAAATGCCCTTGCGAGCAAGCATTTTTACTTCCCGGTTAAATGGAAATTTAGCTGTCGAGTGAAACGAGATAATTTAGCTTTGCACGTTAGTGCAAAATTTAGCTTAAATAAATGCATACCTACAACCCCTCAGTCACCTAACAGTGCCGGCTCTACCAAAGGCACGCCTACGTATGCCACAGGCATTACTCCGGTGCCCTTACACAGGGGAGCCTATTGAAGTCTGTGCAAAACCCTATTCAGTGCCACTTTCCAATGCCTCCCCTGTGTAAGGGGAGGGGGACCGCCTCCGGCGGTGGAAGGGTTGTTTAAAAGTTCTGTGTAAAGGCACCGGAAGCTGCCGTGCAGCGGAGGTGTGGGGACCACGTCAGTGGTGGAAGGGTTGTAAATCATTGCGCAAAACCCCAAGTAAACACATGCCTACAACCCCTCAGTCGGCTTTGCCGCCAGCTCCCCTTACACAGGGGAGCCTATATGGGGTACGTGCAAGCC
>CAKVOK010000061.1 GCA_934792465.1 uncultured Clostridia bacterium
CCGACTACAACTTCTTTTTCCATGTTCGCCGAGTATTCGCTGTCCGCCGAATATCCTCCGGCTATTTCAAGCACACGGTCCGCAATGAAATCTTTTCTCGTTCTGTTGCTCTCCACTATTGCCGACATCATATTCTGCGGTACATCGGCATAATTTGCAAGCAGCTGCTTTGTGTCTTTCGGCAGGCAATATCCGCCGTATCCGAATGACGGATTGTTATAATGATTGCCGATTCTCGGGTCAAGGCATACTCCCTTGATTATCTTCTGCGTATCAAGACCCTTCATTTCAGCATATGTATCAAGCTCATTGAAATATGATACCCTAAGTGCAAGATATGTATTTGCAAAAAGCTTAACCGCCTCCGCCTCCGTATATCCCATTATGAGTACATCTATATTTTCTTTTATTGCTCCCTCCTGCAACAATTTTGCAAATGTGTTCGCCGCCTTTACAAGTTTTTCATTGCCCAAATCCGTACCTACTATAATTCTGCTCGGATAAAGATTATCGTACAATGCTTTCGATTCTCTCAAAAATTTCGGGCTGAATATTATATTTTTCGTATTGTATTTTTTGATTACGCTTTCGCTATATCCCACGGAGCCCATTTCTTAGGTCTTTATCCCATTATGAGCGGCATAATATTCTTTATACCGTCAAATATAAATACTTTTACGTCCCCGTTTGTCATATTGCCTTTCAGTTTCAGAATATGAGTCAAATCAACTCCGCTGCTTATATAATCGACTTTTCTTGCCGGAATCTCGGCTTCCTCAAGTTTTTTCAGTTCGACAAGCTTTCCGTCCTCCGAATATATCGCCGTGATTACGGTCGCCGTGCGTGCCGTTTCATAATTATTTATTACGCTCAGTGCAACGCTTATTTCCGTCGAATCCGTTTCTTCATTATATGCTTTTGTTATCTCTTTTTCCTGTTTTACATACGATTTCGGGAATTCCGGTGCGGATATAAGCAGATTGTCTATGAGATACGTTGTATTCAAATCCCATGCGTCAAAGTATACGCTTCCGGACTGCACTGTATCGCCGTTGTCCGTGAATGTAACCGACGCTCTGTCCTTATCATTGAAATAAAGCTTGAATACGTTTCCGACACGTTCTATCTTGAAATATGCCCATTCATTGTCTGCGTCGTAATAATTGAGCGGATATTCCTCATCATATTCGATGTTGAGTCCTCCGACGTCTGTACCTCCCACGAGCTTCTGTATATTGAGCGATTTACCGTCAAGCGTTTCCGTGCCGAATCCGAAACGGTAGCCTGTGTTTCCGCCTGCCCACGAACGGTTTACCGTAATAAGCGGACATATATTTTTCCATTCTCCGTTGTCCTCTATGTATTTAACCTTCATGTTAAATTCTATTGTATAATTATCGGACAGTTTAAGATTTCCCGTGTTGAGCGTTCCCGTAAATGAAAATGCCTTGTTTCCCTCCGCAAGCTCATCATCGGCAACCGCACCGCTGTTGTCGTTCGACCAAAATTCCGCCCAGCCTTTATCCAAAAGCTCCTGTACATTCTTGTCCGCCGCACCGACCGTGAAATCATCATAATCTTCATACAATATCGTATATCTGTCCGCCGACGGCTGCGGTATTATAAGGTCGCCGAACGGTTCCTGTCTGCCGACATGATTTATCGGAGTTGAGATTATCATATTATCCACAATCGCCATACCGATGCCAAGACCGCCAATACCGCCTGCGTCAAGCGCATCCTCTTTATCAATTATCGGTGTATCCGCATCGTTTACATAAAATTGAAGTCTGCTGCCGTCTAATACGCATTTAAAATACGACATATTCGTAAAGGCGTTTACAAATTCGTCCTTATTCTCAAATTCGTATTCATACCAGCATATAGTATTTCCGTTTGATTTCGTCAAAATAATAATTTTTCCGTTTGACGTATTCGTAGGATTTTCCATTACAAGCTCCGTATAATATTTGCCGGAATTGTTCGGATTTACACGCAGGGTAATTATGGTTTTCCAGCCGGAATCGGAATTATACAAATCGCTGTAGTCCGCATTGAACTGCAATGTGTAGTTGTCTATCCAAAGCTTGTTTCCGACTACTCCGTAAGTAGCATAATCATCATTTTTCATGACCTTGTTCGTTCCCGTACCGTCGTCTATGACTGTGCGTTTGCTCCATTTGTACCAGCCCTCAGCTTCTTCGAAATCGTCCGATTGAAATCTTTTTTCTTTATACGGATTTATAAAAGGCTTAATCACGCTGTTTTTCTCAACAAAATACACGTTGTCGATATATACCGGTGAGCTTTCGCCTGCGCCGAATGCAACCGCACCGCCGCCGAGCGTATAACCGCCCAATTCAATCGCCTTTTTATTATTGATATAGACTTCAATGCTTTTCGCTGCCGATACTATTTTTATATTCATCCAATCCGATATAAGCGTATCGAAATCCGCAAGCTCGGCAATATCATAATCAACATCGCCCTCGCCGCCTCTAGCTTCTATCTGTACAAAACCGCTTCCGTCATTCTTTAAGAATGTCAGTGCTATAGCCGAATTGTCCGTATACTTAATCTTCGCCAAAGGTACTGCATCTCCGTCCGCATAGCTTACCTTTGCATTGAATTTCAGTATAAAATTGCTGATTGAAAGCGAACCGTAGCCAAGCGTCGCTTCCGTTCCGGCTTCTACCAAACCGATATTCCCGTTTTCGCCCTCCTGCAAGGTCAGTCCGCTCCATTCGTAATTACCCGTCTGCCTTACATCGTCAAAATTGTCGCCCATGATAAGAGTTTCCCCCGCTTCGGGAGCCGCGCCGGCAGCAAACGCCGCCGTACCGCAAAACATCATTGCAGCTGCCATAAGTACAGCTATTACCTTTTTGTAACCTTTCATTTTCTTTTCCTCCTTCAAAATTTTATATTCTGTTAAGAGCGGAACTTCGGCAGAAATTCAAAGCTCCGCCTCTAAAAGAACCGTAATCAGTCTACGACATAATATAAGCTGTTGTCCGAGAAAATGTCGTCATAGGTTTCCGGCGAAATCTCCGTCTGCGACGGTTTCATTCCTATTCCTATTCTTCCCACCGGCGTTCTGCCGCCGTTGAAATAGTTTTCATTTGCGAAACGCAGGCAAGGCATCATGCCGCCCTCCGGGTCTGCAACCGCCAGCGCAAGTATATATTCGCCCTGCGCAATATCCGGCGGAAGCTGTACATTTATATCCTCGCTGTACAGCGGTTCGTACGAATAATCCTCTGCCGGCAGCCATTTCGTTATATCCGCTCCGCTGTATATGTTTTTCCATACCGGAGCTTTTGTCTGCACGTCCAAAAGGCTGACTTCTATAGGCCAATTGCCGTACATCGGTGCAGACGCTGTATTCTTAACCGCAATGCGGAAGCTGAGGTTTTCCCCTGCCGATACTGTTTCGGGATATACGGCCCTATCTATCACATATCTGTAGCCCATCAGCTTTTGCAGTTTTGCCGCCGCTTCTGCGATTTCCTCATTATCCTTGCTGTATGCGGTGAGCCAGCTCACATCGGACAAATGCGTACCCCGAATAAGCTCCGCATATCTGTCGTTGAAATTCAGCACGCCGTCGTCAACGTCTTTTCCGAGGGTTTCGCCCCAGTCGTATGCCGTTTCGCCGCTCATACGAGCCGTTTTCCATATATCCTTTGTAGCTTCGTTCCTGAAATATTCCAGTGCGTAAAGATTTCCGTTATGTCCGTAGGAATCCCAGTAGTTTCCGAAATTCTTATAATCTTTGAATATGTTGAAACAGTTATAAAGATTAACTTCGACCTTTTTATTCTTAAATGCACTTGTAAACGAATCGCCGAGAATTTTCGCAACCTCCGGTGTGGGATACGGGCTTTGCATTTCTCCCCAAAGTCCGATTATACCCATTTCGATAAATCCGATTCTGGGGTCGTTGTCCCATGCTTCGCCGAGTTTTTCTATAAACTTCGCCAAACGTTCCTGAAATTCGGCGCTTGTATAATCTCCTGCCGTCAAATCCGCAGGCCAGCTCGGCGTTGTTCCCGGCCATTCAAGATATACTCTGGCTCTCATCTTCATATTATTTGCCGGTACATCTTTAAGCTGTTCGTTCGTATATTCCTTGATTTTTTCCACTCCGTCGCTTGCGGCATTTTCCAAGTCTTTCCACTCAACGTTCCAGTGCAGAATCGAGCTGTATTCGCGCACCCTGTTGCTCTTGAGGCTTGCAAGTCCGTCTACATATCCTTTCAGCGGATTCCTGAATGCTCCGTCATATTCTTTCATTTTTACGGATACCGTTCCCGGTGCTTTCCTATATGCCGGTACGACCAGGCGCATTATCATTTCCGCCGCTTCACATCTTGCGGCATTGCCGTTTCCTCCGAAGCTGCCGTCCTCATATCCCGTGATAAGTCCTTCGGCAACCGCTCTCAAAACATACTGTGCCTTATCAGCCGGTATGCTTGCATAATCCGTTATATATCCTGCATATGCCAAATAATCTGCCGTGCTTTCTCCCATTGTCTTAACAAGAATTTCAGCCATTTCGAGCCTTGTTATCGGCCTGTCATATCTGTCGAAATCCCCGTCCGCAATAAGTCCTTTTTTCTTTGCCGCTTCGATATACGGCGTTTCCCAGCTGTCTCCTGCTTTCTCTGTTTCCAATCCCAATGCCGAAACAACAGCCTTGATAAACTCACGTACTTCCATTGTATTTTCGGGTGCAAATTCCGTTTCGCCGTAGCCGTTGAATATGCCCTTTTGAGCAAGATAGCCCACAGTATCGTATGCCCAATGACCCTGCATATCCGTCCAGCCCTCTATCTTCTTCGGAGCGTTCGGCAGGAATGGCGCATAGTCCGGTCTTTCGCTTCCCACTGTTCCCGATTTCGATATTTCGGTTATTTTCACATTATCTATAATAAGCTGTTCGACGTTATCAGCCTTATAAAATACAAGACCTCCGTTCGTCAGCTTCGCCTCGTCGTTTTGCAATATCGGATATTCCATGTTCGGGAACGACTGATTTTTCGTATATATCGCATACTTGCCGTCCAGGCAGTCTATTCTCCAATGCATCGGATTTAAGTCGTCTATACTGTAACCGACGTCCGAAGAACCTATCGGCTGACCTTTTTCCGTTCCGCTCATCGCAATGCTCGCTCCCGGTGCAGGAATACTGAGTCTGTAATAATTCTTATCGTCCAGATACCTGAAATCGAGCAGCTTTGATTCATGCCCGTCATACGTTCTGTTCAGTATGCTCATATCAAATTCCACGCTGTAGTTTTTCCATGTGCTGTCGCCGAGAGTAGTTGTTCCACCTATTTTCAGTGCTTTGCTGCCTCTGTAGCCGATAATCTCATTCTTGCCGTCCACATCTGTGAAAGGCGTCTGACTGCCGTTTTCAAAATCCACTTCGGCATATACTCCGCCGTATTCATTCGCCACACCGGGTATTACTTTCGGTCCTTCCGGTGCCGAACCCTGTGGAACGGTTACAAGCAGATTATCAACGTAGTTTCCTGCGCAGCCGCCTTTTACGAATCCGAGGGGTCCGCAGTCTATCGGGTCGTCGTCCTGATACTCGAATGCCGGTTTTTCCTTGTCATTGATATAGCAGGTAAGCTTATCGCCCGTTATATCGATTTTTATGTATACCCATTTGTTGTTTATCGCAGATACATCATACGGTACGCTTTTAACCTTTCCCTGCAGGCTTTTCTTCAGCTCTATGGCTTCCGCTCCGGGTTTGCTTTCGAAATACAGCTCGTATCTCGACGGCTGTCCCCTCGATTTCAGGTAAAATGCCGGCCAGTTTTCGCCCGGGGTCTTAAGCTTGAATCTATAATTAAATTCAACTCTGAAATCCACAAGCGTATCTATATTCGGCACTTTCAGATAATCGTAATTATACACCTGATACGCAATATTCTTGCCCGAATCCACCTCTACCAGCCTGGATTTGTCCGCATCGTTCTGCCACATAGAATCGTCCTTATCCTCGAAATCGGAATAAAATATCGTTACTCTGTCCTTATACTGTTCGGGCTTTATGAGTGCCAGACACGTCTGCGAAAATGAAAGCATAAAGATAAGCACGAGAAAAATCTGTATGCTTTTGGTGATTTTTTTCATATATTTTTCCCCTTTCATTTGCCGTTATTTCAATTTTGTTACGAAATATTTCTTCTTGTAATTTACGGGCGTATCTCCGAACCGTTCTCTGAATTTCTTTATGAGATAATTCGCACTTCCGAAGCCTGCGTTTTCGGCAATCTTGTTTATCGACCAGTTCGTTTCGGTCAGCAGACTTTTCGCCTTTTGCAGCCGCAGCTCCGTTATATACGCATTGAAGTTCACGCCTGTTTCTTCTTTAAAGATTTTGCTCAAATACTGCGGAGTTATAAACAGTTTTTCGCCCAAAATCGTGAGCGAAAGCTCGTTGCCGAGATTGTCCTCGATATATTTCAGCGCCGCAATTATAATCTCTGAATTGCTTATTTTGTTGCGTTCCCTGCGGTCGGCTATGAAATTCACCGCCGTATTCCCGAGATACTTTTCCGCTTCGGCTATGTTCGTAAGCTTCCTCATTTCCGCATAAGGATTCTTCACATAAATTTCGCCGTCCGCACCACTCTGTTCTATCATATATTTATAAATCACGCCTATAATCTCATTTATGCGCTTTTCATAATCGACATATGAACATTCCAGTTTCAGTATCTCCTCCGTCAGCGCCGCAAGCGCACTGCGTATTCCGTCCGCATCGCCGCTTTTCAGTGAAGCCGAAAGCGTTTTTATAAGCTCACGGTCAAACTCGATTTCTTTAAAGTTTCGTTCCTTATAATCCTCAAAGAAGAATATCCTCCGATTCGGATACAAAAATCCGTATTTCTGACAGCATATTTTCGCATTGCGGTATGAAATATACACATTGTTTATTCCCGTTTCTGTGCTTCCTATGCTGATTACGGCGTCAATATTATGCTTCTCCGACGAAAATCTTCTTATCGATTCCGCAACCGATTTTATATATCCGTCCGCCGCCGAATCCGAATTTATGAGAATACCGGCTCTGCTCACTCCGACAACCGCCGCAGTACAGCTTGTATTGTCATTGCCCGTATTTTCAATATGCTCAATCAAATCATAGAGGAAATATTCCTGATTCTTTATATCCAAGCCTTTCATCTGACCGGCGGTGATTGATACGTCTATTGCCGTGAAATAAGGTCTGCCGAGTTTTGCTCCTATCTTGCCCGATTCCCGTTTTATATATGCGTTTCCCTCCGTCAGAATACTCGATATATAATTGTTTCTGATTACTCCCTCATTCGCCGAAAGTGTGGATTCGAGCGTATTTATTTTGGTATTCAGAATATTCAGCGTGCTGTCTATGATTTTGTATTCGTCACGTCCGCTCAGGCTTTCGTCGCTTATCATATGCTTGATATTGTTTATTATATTGTTCAGCGGCTCGTATATCTTTATGCACATAAACAGGGATATAACAGACCCCACTATAATAAACAGAATACATATCGCAACAACATATATATGCATTCGCTGCAGCTTGCCGAAAAGAACGCTTGCGTTCACTTCCTCGACAAGCCAAAGCCCGTTGTCCGAAGTCTTTTGGGCAAATACCATGCGTTTCCCTACAGTCATATACGAATACGCTTCGTTATTTTTCTCCGCCTTTTTAATAACCTCCGCATTCGCATACTTGCTGCCGCTCAGCTTACCTCCCGATATATCGCTGTACACCGTGCCGTCTTTGTTCACCAGATAAATATTCTTATTCGGTTCGATAATCTCGCCCCGTACAATATCTGCAACGGCTTTTTCCTTGAGATGTATCGCAAAAAATCCTCTAAACTTCGTTCCTCCGCTCTGGACATACGGGAATGTGCGATATAGAGTTATATTCTTTTCACCGTCCGAATCCGTCAGAATCCATTCGTTTTTGATTTCTCCGGACGAGACGTTTTCTTCCAGCTCTTTAATCGGCGAAAGGTCGCCGTCTTTCATGAACTTCACCACGTCCGCACTCGAAACGTATATATTCCTGCTTTTTGAATATATATCCACCTTGTCTATAAGCTCCGGATTTTTGCCCTTGATGTCCGCAAGCTCCTTTTGCAGATTTACAATATTCATAATCGACATATTCTTGTTTTCGGCGAAAAACTCCGTCATACTGTAATTATTCGTAATGTTTTCCGCCCAAAGCGTTTCCGCATATTGCAGTGCCTGCATACGCACGCTTCCCGATATTCTTGTAAGAATCTCCCGTTCGGCGGAAAAAATCTGTTTTTGCATAATCTGCGTAAAATATGAATTGTTCAGCAACGCTATCAAAACAGACACAGCCAGCACCACCGACACGTGCGAAAGAATTATCTTCGCAAATATCGGCCTTAAAAATTTACCTTTCACAGGCATTGCCGCTCTTTTCCGTTTTCGCATTTTTTTCATATTTATGACCATTCCTCTCCGTGCCGCAAGGCACAAAACCAAGTTTGAAAGAAAATTGTCCGAAGTACCGCTTTGCAGTGGGCGGTGCTGTACCTTTTGTACCGCCCCGAACAAAAAGCGGTGCTATGGGCACTTTTATTCAAACTTATTCCAGCCCCTTATAAATTACAACGTCTTTTATAGATGACCAACAATATCTTATAAATATAAAATCTCCTGTTTTTATATCGTCGTATGACGCCTTGCGGATTTTGCCGTTTGTCATATCCACAACATACGCACCCGAATATTTTTGCAGCGGTATTGTCATGCATTTGTCGTCCGTAAGCGTTCCCTCGGAGAAATCTATTTTTTCGCTTGATGTTACAAGCTTGATTTTCTCCGTTGACGGGTCGTAGTCCGCAACTTTGCCTCTGAACCATGCGTAGTCCTGCTGCAACGTACTCGAACCTACAGCTCCCGACGCTCCCTGTGCAACCTGATAATATGCCCTGAATTGCGTAGCTCTGCCTTTTGCGTTTTTACCTATGTTTATAATATCTCCGCGTCTGAGCTTCGCAAAGTTCGATTCGTAGCCTTTTTCGACCTGCATCGTAACCGTCGAACCCGAACGGTGCATTACAAGAGTCATTACTTCGTCGCCCTCGGAATCCAGTGCCACTCTCGTTTTGTCGAATATGTAGAACGGAGATGTTTTCTGATACGAAGCTCCGGACGTATTTCCGCCGTCTATCAGCACTGCACCGGCAACGAAAAACTCCGATTCGTTGTATGTCGTTACAAGATAGTTGCTGTCGCTCAGACCTCCGCTGCCTCCGGCATAATATTTCGACTTTTCGCTCGGATTTTCCGGAATGATAAACACCGCTGTCTTATCGTCAAGATATGTCGTAAGTCCGAACGATGTCGTTTCCTCCAGGAACGCCGCATTTTTGTTGTTATAGCTTCCGCTTACAAGCTTATTTGTATTTTTTGCCGCTTCAAGCTCCGCTTTCGCCGCTATGTATGCGTCCATGTCCTTATTCGCCTTAGCCTTTTCCACAGCATTTTCAAGCGGTTTTGTATCGAATGCCGTACAAATCTTCTTAACTTCATCTTTCTTGTTTTTCTCGATATATACAAGCTGCCTTACCGCCGTGCCGTCTTCTTTCAATATTCCGGAATCTTCAAGTGCCTGCGGAATATTGTGTTCTTCATATACCGTTCCGTTTACACTGACTTTTCCCCTAAGTTCCAGAACCGTCCAAACGCCGTCCGTCGTGAAGATGTCCAGCTGCCAGCAGCCGTCCGCTCCCTCTTTATACGCCGCATTTTTAAGAAGCATTATCTTTGAATCGCCGCCGGACTTAACTGCCGATACCCTGCCGAATACATCAAACAGGAATACATATTTGTTTCCGACTTCAAGTCCTTTCATTTTTCCTGTCGCCTTATGTTTAAGATAATAATCCGACAAACGGTAGGATTTTCCGTTCAATATAACGTTTTCCCCCTCGTCCGATTCATAAAGTCCGTCAACCGTCTGCATCGCCTTACTGCTCACCGCATATATTTTATAATACGGCTTGCCCTGCTTGGCGTCCGAGAACAGCACGCTTATCGTGTCCTCCGGCTTCAAGGCGCTCAGCTTGGAAACCTCGCCGTTTTTATATATCTCATAATCGGCATTCTCAAGAGAAATATTTTTGCTTTCATATTCAAGATACAGCATTTCCGTAGCTGCTGCGGCACGGCTTAAAATATATGTATCATAGCTTTCCACCATAGCCACGTCATAATTGCCCGACGATACTTTCATCAGCCTTACGCTTCCGGTTTCCGGCATGAGAAGGCTGTCCGAATACGTCTGCGGAACGCCGTTTTTGAATACCGTTATATTTTTGTCCAAAACCACGCTCTTTGTTGCACTGCCGTTTTCGTATTTGAATATTCCGCCGCTTACCGACTGAATATAATCCGCTTCAACCTTTAATATATCGTCCGATTCCCTTACGGCATACCATACAACCGCACCTATATCGTCCGATTCGGAAAATCTGTACAATCCCCGTACTTCTTCTCCCACTCTGTCGCCGATGTCGGATTTCTCGCATTTATACTCCGTTTCGCCGACTATTACTCTGCCGTTTTCGGCTCTCATGCCGCCTATGCCGCCAAGCCTGTTTGCGTTTACTCTGCCCTTAAATTCGTAAATATCCCGATATACCGAAAGAAGCGTATCTCCGTCTTTTGCGTACTCTGCGCTGTCATTATTTATTTTACCGATTTTCAGCACTTCCGCTTTAACGGCATTGCTTATGAGTGCGGCTGCCGTTTCTCTCAGAATAGGTTCGGAATAGCTCATATTCGAAATGCCGTTCAGCAATTTCAGCGATATTGCTTCGTTCATATATCCCGAATCTCCCGTTCCGGAAACCTCCGCTTTTTCACGGTAACCCAGCATATCAACAAGCATACGTATTGCGTCCGTACCGTTAATCGGTGTATCGGGTGCAAATTCCGTGCCGTCGAATCTTATAAGCCCGTAAGCGTCCAGCAGCGCTATTGCGTTATACGCCGCATGAGATTGCGGAACGTCCGTGAACACCTGTCTGCCGCCCGAAAATGCGTTATCTCCGCCGCTTACGATATTCGCAAGCGCAATTGCAAAATCGCTTTTTGTCATTTCGGCATTCGGTATGAATTTGCCGTCCTTTGAAAGATTCATAATATTCAGCGCAAGCAGCTTTTCTATATCCTCTTTATATTCGCTGCTTTCATAGTCCGCAGCTTCGCTTTTAAGTCCCGTAAATATCTGAAGCGGTTCCGTAACAGTAACCTCTTTCACCGTTATATTATCGGCATAGACCTCGCTGCTGCCGCCTTTTAAGAATCCTATCGTTCCGGTTTCTATATAAAACTTATCCGGTACGTTTACTCTCATTATAGGTTTTGTCATATCCGAATAATAGAAGCTTATCTCATCTTTTATTATTTCAAACTTTACATGAACCCATTTGCCGTTGTCCGCATAGCAGTTTACGCCGCCGTTGCCGACTACTTTTTTGGTAGTTCCTTTAACGTGTTCAACGCAGAAATCACCGCCGCCGGAGGTTTCGAAATATGCTTCGTATCTCACGTTCGCCGAATTCTTTTTAAGATAAAATCCCGGCCAGCATTTCCCCTTTTCCTTATAATCTATCCTGATATCCATTTCTACGCTGTAGTTTTTCCAGCCGAATCCCGTTCCGACATAATCGTATTCGCCTACCTGATACGCCTTTCTGCCGTCTATATCAACAATCTTGCTTTCGCCGGAGCTTAACCAGTTGCCCTTGTCGCCGTCGTCGAAATCCGCAGTCAGACACACCGTACCGTAGCTTATTGTCGGCTCCTCCTGTTTTACCTCTTCTTCACCCGGTTTATACGATTCGATTCCGCCTGCCGTTTCCGTTATCTTTATCCCCGCAACGGCAAATACGCCCTCGCCGGGTTTAAATCCTACCGTTCCCGAGCCTATCGGAAATGCGTCCCTAACCGTCATAATCTCTTTCGACATATCGCCGTAATACAGAGAAAGCGTTTCGTTTTTCACAGAAATTTTTATTTCCGTCCACTTTTTCGAATTTCCCAATATATCCGCATTTGCCGAGCCTATCGGCGTTCTTGTACCGTTGAGCGTTCTTTCGAGATATATTTTTCCGTTTGCACCGTTAAAATAAACCGAATAATAATTATTTTCGTCTGTTCTTCTCAGCTGTATTTCCGGATACGAACCGTCCGAATCACTTATTTCGGCATTCACCGACATTGATATATCAAAGTTTTTCAGCTGAACAGTATTCTTTGTAAGTCCTTTTATTATATATGCCGTTTTGCCTTCATACGTTTCGATTACGTTGAGCTTCTCATCGTCCGCAAATCCTCCGGACGCTCCGTTCTCAAAATTTATCTCTGTTGTACCTGCGCCGAACACCGAAACATTCAGCGACGCAAGTATACATACGGCGGTAAATATTGCAAAAATACATTTTTTCATCTGAATCCCCCTTATCTCAGCGCAGCTTTATAAATAAGCTGCGCCGCCTCTGCTCTTGTCATATAATCGGCAGGCTTGAAATATCCGTTTTCATCGCCGGATATTATACCTCCCCCGACAAGCTTCAGCACGCCCTCACGTGCATATGCGGAAATACTTTCCGAATCATTAAGATTTCCTTCTTCTGCCGTAATATCAGAGAGTCTGTATATTATAACGGCTGCGTCCTCACGTGTTATATATGCGTCCGGGCTGAACATTCCATCGCCCGTTCCGTTTACCGCACCGCTGCTTACGGCTGCCGAAATATATTTTTCGCACCAGTGACCCTTTTCAACGTCTTTAAATTCGGCTTGCGTGTCGGATTGAAGTCCGAATGCCGCTGCCGCCATTTTAACAAATTCCGCACGGCTCACTTTATCGTCCGGTTTGAACGTATTATCCGGGTATCCGCTTACGATGCCCTTGGCTATCAATGCGTTTACTGCCTCATACGCCCAATGACCGTTTTCAAAATCAAGAAATTTCGTCTGCTCCCCGTTTGTATCGTTTTTCACCGGCTGAATCGGAAGTGTTGTCCTTCCCGTTGACTTTTTGCCGCCTCCGCCACCGCCGCCCGAAGAACCCGACGGTGTTACCGGCGTAGAAGATGTGTTTTTCATTGCGCTGTCATATATTTGTTTGAAAGCTTCCGCCGAATATGTCCGGCTTTCATTAAGCTTTTTCAGCGCCGTTTCAAAGGCTTCACCGCTTTTCTTTTTCAGCGTTTCCGTTTTCGACAAATCAAGCTTTAAAATATCGTTGTATTTCTTGATAATTTCTTCTATTTCGCTGTAATTTGATTTATAAATCAGCGTAAGCACGGAATTCTCCGAAAATACCGTTTCAAAATCCTCAAACGAATTACATTCCGCAATTCTTGTCATAATTCCGCCGCAAACCAAAAGCTTCTTATCTTTATCAAACGAATCGTAAAGCGCCCTTTTGTCTTTGTCCATGCAGAGTATATCCGCTTTGTTTTCCAGGACTTCCGCAAGAGTCTGCGCACTTGCGCACATCTTCACTATCGGCAGCGAAAGCGCCTTGTCGAATATGCCTTTCGCATTCGCTTCCGTGAAGCTTTCGTTTCTCAACTCTGCCGCAGTTCGGCAGCAGTCCGATTTCAGCGTATCGGAAAGCTTTTCATATTCCGACATATTAAAGCCCATTTTTTCTGCGAGCGTCCTATTCTCGGGTTTGGCAAGCGTTTCTTTCAGCTCGTCACCCGTAAGATTTTCTTTATTGATTTCATTTTTAAATGTTTCGTATCTTTCCTTATCAACATAATAAACAGGCAGTTTTAAATATCCTATATCCGAATCACCGCCGAGCGCCGCCGTATAAATGCCCTCCGTAGGTGTATCGCCGAGGCTGAACAATTCAGAAAATCCGCTTTTCTTTTCTTCAAGCTGACGGATTGACAAAACCGTTTTCGTTGAGAACGTTTCCGCCGTTATGCTTTCCGGGTCTGTTCCCGGCCTTGTTATCAATACCAATACCGTTTTAAATTTATTCGCTTCATAATCTGCGCTTATTTTAATGTTTTTCTCTTCGATTTCCGCTTTTGCGGTGAAATCGCCGCTGATTTTTTCCGCTGCGCCGCTAATCGTGTTTTCATTCATTATATACGGTGCAATCGGCATAAGGCGCTTAAAATCGTCCGTGAAATATACGCATACGTCATATTCTCCGCCGTCCGTTTCGAGTGCCGCCGATATACCCGTCACTGCGCCGTTTCCGGCAAGTACTGTCGATTTTACCGCAGAATATTTAATTATTCCGTTCTGCTGTGCCGTTACAATCATATACACCGTCTTTTCTTCGGCAAACCTGCTCAAAGCTTCCGCTTTCACGGTGCATACATTCTCGTTTCGCGCAATCTCCGCATTTTTTATTTCAATTTTCTTGTCCGCTCCGTGTATGTACAAATCGTCGATAACTGTATTCGCAGCGCCTTTTATTCCTATTTTTCCGCCCTTTGCGTTAATCGGCATTACGTCCGTATAGTCTATGACAGGCTCGTCATGGCTGCCGTAATACAATTTGATTTTTCCTTTTACGGCTTCTATCCTGCAATACACCCATTCTCTGTCATTATCGATTATATTTGTCTTATACGAACGTCTTGCGCTTGTATTTCTGTATAATATTATTCTGTTTTTGCCGTTTTCCGTAACCCATCTTATCTCGTAATGATTTCCGCCGTTTTCTCTGAAAAATACCGACATTTCATTCTCATGCGCCGTATTATACGGACGGAAATCGTTCTTAACGTTAAATTCCATTGTAAAATTGCCTATATCGTCTTTATACCAATTCGTGCCTTTTACGCGCCACACTCCGTTTTCGGCGAAAGCGTCGCCCGTCCAGCCCTGCACATCGCTCTCGAAATCAAAGAAAGCGATATTATTATTTGCTTCATCTTTATTTATTCCGATATATTCTTCGGACGGTATTTTTTCTCTTATCGCAAGATTCGATATACAGAACTTTGCGGCAAGGTCTTTTACAAAGCTTATTGTTCCTATATACGGCGCATTCTCGCTTTTGTCCTCATACGAGAGAACAAGATTGTCCGATTTGAGGTAATACACGTTTATCGTATTCTTATACACCTCTATCTTCATGTAACACCAAACATTATTCTCATCGGCAATATTTACTTCTTTCGAGGTTAAAACCGCCTCCGAGCCGTTCACCGACCGCACAAGCTCTATGCTGCCGTTGCCCTTTGTCGAAAGTCTGACAAAATAATATGTATTGCCGTCGTTTCTGAATTTAACGCCCGGCATTGCCGCTCCGTAGTTTTCGTTTCCGTCCGTATAATCCATTTTGAAATTAAATTCCGCCGTATAGTTTCTTTTCCATGCGAGCGATTCTTCGGACGGAGAATCCGTATCGGCTACGCTGTATACATGGTATATGCCATCGTCAAACATTTCTCCCGAATTTCCCGATTCGGACGTGAAAACGGACGGGTCCGCACTTTCAAACGTGTCGTAAACTATATTTTCATATCCTTTTTCTTTTTCATTTACCGAGGATATTTCCTTTTTAATCTTCGAAACAAGGAAATTATCAATATACATTCCGCCGCCCTCTGCCTTGAAAGCGATTGCTCCCGTATCTTTCAGCATCTCGGATTCTCCCGAACAAAGCGGCGTATTCTCGTCATTCACATAAAGCGATATAGACTCGCTCGTGATTACGAATTTGAAATACATCCATTTATTTTTAAATTTATTGAAATCAAAATCCGCTCCGCATACGTAGCCGCCGCCCGGCTGTTCCGCAACAATGCTCATGCCGTCGTCCGTTATATACACCTGCCCGGGCTTTCCTCCCTTGGCATGGAAATATATTCCCGGCCACATATCGTATCTTTCCATTTTTGCATTAAATTCCACGACATATTCGGAGAGATACGAGCTTTTCCTGTAGTAGCAATATCCGCGCACGGCAAGAATCTTGGAAGTGTTGTCCTCGTCCTCGCACGGTTCCACTGCCGGCGGCGGTGCTGCGTCCGTATATTTCCAGCCGTCGTCGCCCTCAACGAATCCCTCTTCAAAATCGTCATGATAAATTACACGTTTATCCTCCGTTATCTGCGGTATTATAAGCTTTGCCGCAGGTTTTTCCTCTTCCTCGGCATATGTGCAGAACGAAAACATCATTGTCGCAAGTATAATCATGCTTATAATCTTCTTCATATCTGTTTAATCCTCCCGAATATTAATATTTTTATATTCTTTCAAAATACGGCAGCACACCGAGCGGAGCTTCCGCCTCGATAGTTGTTCCGCCGTCTGTATCCGTTCCGTTCGGGCAATATCTCCATTTTCCTTTCGGCAGCTTTACTTTCCTTTTCCTCTGCCCCTTTACAACCACGGGCGCAACAAGAATTTTTTCTCCGAGCATAAACTGGTCGTTCACTTTTTCAAATCCCTCGTTCGGAAATTCATAAGCCATGTGGCGCATTATAGGCTCGCCTGTTTTTGCCGAATTTTTTGCCGTTTCCAGAATATATCCGCCCATTTTTTCATGAAGCTTTGCCGCTTTCCTTATATACAAAACAGCCGTTTCGTCCTTAAGACACGACGGGAGCGCCGAAAACTGCATCATCGGCATAAGTGCGCTCGCCTGTGCATACCTTACGAAAAGCTCTGCGTCCGGGCTGTCCGCACATTCGTTGAACTGCATATATTCTCCGCCGCCTATCATATCCGGGCAGCAATACGGATAACCAAGCATACCGCATACAAACGTATTCGGCATCACCATATTAAGTCCGTAGCCGTCCCACGAATGCATTTTGTCCGAAAGGCGCATAACAAGAGCTTCTCCGCCGTTTTTCCACGATACACGAAGTTCATTGAAGCTGAATCTTTCCGCAAATTCCGCAAAGGCTTGTGCCTGCTCCTGTGCGCTTGCGCCGGTATACGATTTATCATCATCTTTGTAAAAATAAAAGTCGCCTGCGTCGAATTTAAATCCGTCAATTCCGTATTTGTCCATCAATCCGTTCAGCTTATCCTCAAAATACTTTCGGGCGTTCGGGTTTGTCAAATCCAAAACGGCACTGTAGCCGTCCCACCAGCTTCTTACCGCAATTTCCCCGCTTACGTCTTTCAGCAGTATATCCGAATTTCTGATTTTCCTGAATGTAAAGCTGTCGGGAGATACGCACGGACTGACCCAAAGCATAATTTTAAATCCCATATTATGCAGCGCTTCCGTCATTGCGGACGGATTTTCAAACCTGCTGCCGTCAAATTCGAGTTCGCCGAACCAGCGTTCCCAGCAGCTGTCTATCATAAGCACTCCGGGCGTAAAACCGAGCCGTATAATCTCTTTCGCATAATCAAGCACACCTTTTTGCGTTTGATTATGATTAAGCGCAATCCAGGTATTATACTGCGGCTTCTCAAAAAATTCCGCCGCCGGTATTTTCCCTCCGAACTTAAAATGATTTTTTGCCGCCGCCATGCACGCTCCTTTAAGATTTTCAAAACCCTCGAAAAGGCGTACATTGTTTCCCGTCACATTTACAATTCCTTTATTAAATTCTATTTTAAACGGTTTGTCGCTCCATATATATCTCCCCCGGGACGACACGAAAAGCGGCGACGAATGATTCGGCGTGGATTCGCTCAAATCCGCCGTATATACGCTTTCCCTGTCAATCGGCATACATACGCCGTCATGTACTCTGCCGCCCCACCAATACTCATTATCCGAAATATTAAAATTCATTCGTCAAACCTCTTTTCCATGCATATATTTACTGCATTATTCTGTCAACAATAATATTTTCTTTTCCCTTTGCAAGCCGTATGCTTTCCACCTCTTTCGTTTCGTCAAGAGGTATCGGCATTTTATAAAACAGCTTACCGTCTTTCTCCTCGTATGCGCAGGTATACGACGGTTCTGTGAAATACGGCAATGTGTCGTAGGTACAGCGGTCGTATGTATCTTCCCTGTCTATCCTCGTGTCCGCCGGTCCTATATTCAGTCCGAAATACACCTTATGCGTCTGTGTGCTGCCGTCCGTATATGTTACAAGATATTCGCCGAGGTAATCCGAATCATAATCCATCAGATACCCGTCAACAAAATATTTGTGCGGTTTTTCCACCTTGGAAGCATGTACCGCAACGGCATATTTACCGTTTTGTTCTATATTATAATGATAATTATAAATATCCTCGGCAACCTTTTTGAAATTGTTTTCAAAATCATTTTCGTCAAAATCGGGATTCCAGAACATATCCTCCGCATACGCAACGTTTGCATATATGCCGTTTCGCTGTATATGCGCTTCGTCCAGGCTGCTCCAGTTGGAAATGCAATATCCTCCTATTTTGCCGAACATACATTCACGGTAATTTTTTATTCCCATAGAACCGAAATTGCCGTACACCACATCGTTCAATCCGTTTTTAAAGTAATCGTCGTCAAATTCGGGTTTGATACACCAATACCAGTTCATTATCATCGTATCTTTCGGTATCATTTCTATTGCTTTATATGTTGCCGGGACAGTGTATGTTCTGCCGTCCTCGGTCGTATATTCCGAGAAGCTGCCGCCGTGGCGTTCGCCGAGCGGACTTATGGCATTAAGAATTTTATCGCCCCATATCATGATTTTTATATTCTTCTTTTTCAGATAATCATGTATTTTGTTTATATCGTCGGCATATATCTCCGCAGCGTCTTTTCCCTTGCATTTATCACACAAACCTATCGAATAATACTCGTCATGCCCTATATGTATTATGTTCGGTTCAAATACTTCTGCGGTTTCGTCGAATATATCAAACAAAAGCTTATACGTATCGGGATTTGACGGGCAATATGTATTCGGAATCGGGTCCTCCTGTCTTTCCGCAAGCTCATGATGTCTTGTAAGCATATAATCGCAGTGCGACAGGCACGGAACCTCCGGAACAACCTCCATATCGAGAGATTTGCAGAAATCCGCCAAATCCCTGACCTCGGCTTTTGTAAGCCAGCTGCCGCCGCCGTTTTCATAGTGTATCGAATTTTTCCGCCAGCCGTATGCCCTTTGCACATCAAGCGATTTTCCCTGGTATTCGTCGAAAATCTTGCTGTATTCCTCCCAACCCTCGTTAATTTCGGGGTGTCTTTCATACTGCATTGCGCCGCCGGTTTCTATGAACACGGTATTGCAGCCGCAGAAACTGCAAAATTCAATAAACCTTTTAAAATACTCTATGTTTTTTCTTGCCGGCAGATATACTTTTATTCCGCGCATCCTTATTTTCGGATAATTATACATGAGCCCACATTCGATTTCTCCGTTTCGCATCGCCGAAACAAGTGCGTATATTCCGAATAAAATTCCACGCTTTGTACCGGCATATACATCTGCTCCGTTTTCCGTTATTTCTATTGCGAAACCTTCTTCGTTTTCCGAATACACAGTGCCGATTTCCGAAATTATGCTTTCCGGAATACCTATATGAGTGCGTATTTCGCCGTTTCCCTCGTTTCTTTTCAAAATCTTATCCAAAATTCCGCTTTTCACATCTCCGCACACATTTGTATTTCTGCCGAGTTTCAGCATACCGCCCGTCTTTTTTATATAAAGCCCTGTCATATGATTTACCTTTCCGCCGTATACGGCACAATTATTTTATTTCTTTATACCACTCGTTCGCTTCCTTGGTGAGCTGGTCGCCGCCGCCTTTCTTCCATTCCGAAACAAATTTATCGAAATAGTCGAGGTCTTTTTCGCCGGTAACAATTGCGATATACGCT
>CAKVOK010000062.1 GCA_934792465.1 uncultured Clostridia bacterium
TTTATTATACCATATTATACTTGCCGATGTCAATAGTGCCTACAAAATATAGACGTGACTTTTTGGCAGTTTGGGTGTATAATGGATTAAAAGAAACGAATTTGAGGAGGATAAGCGGTGCGAACAGATAAAGAGCGCTTTAATATTTTAAAAACATCACTTGACACCATATTAAATTTGGCGAGGGATAATAATACACCTCTTATTGCGTCGGGAATTAATATCAGGGACGAAAAGCCGACGATTATGTATTTTAAGTACAGTAAAAATGCTGTTGTCATGTCAAATCTCGCATTTCAGTCGGGAATTATGAGGGCATTGGATTCGTTTGGCAGAATTTCGGGCGAGAAAATCTATTCCGATACAGTCGATGAGATATATTTATGGTACTTAAAAAACGGATTGTCGAAACAATACCTCGGATATTGGGGCGGACATTCGTGTATAAATATGATTTCGGGAAAACCCGAAAATTCACGTACACCCTCGGTGCTTGAGCTAAAAGACGCATTTGTTTATATGGAGCCGTTTTATCGGCTTGATAAAGAGATGGGGAAAAATATAGACCGTGCAACGTTTTGCGGAGCGATTGCAGACTGGAATAATCTTGCATTCAACCGCCATATTCCTCATGATAAGGCAATAGATTATTCTCATTGGTTTAATGACGGCGAATTTGACGAGTCGGTTTTGGGGAAAACGATGAACAAACACTTGCTTTCCTTTAATACGGCGGGCAACGATATTGCGGTTCATATGCTGGGAATGTATTTAAGAAGCGGTGATTCTCGGGGATATACATGGGGATTAAGGCTTTTAAAATCGTATTATGCGGGAAGAAACGAAAAAACGGGGCTTATCCCTACGCTTAATGCCACACCGTGGGGACATGGACTTATAAAGCTTGAAGATTATTACGGCAAGGACTGGTTCAAGCTTGATGAAGTGGCGGGCGGAGGTTCGAGAAGCGCCTGGGCAAGCGTATTCGGGGATAGGTTTTACAATCAGTTTGCGGAGGATTTGGTTGAACAGGGCTTTTTTGAAAAGGAAATATTAAAAACCGACTTTCTGACCGAAAAAAATTACATAGGAAGTCCTCTCGACATACCGGATTCGGCGCTTGTTTTCCTGTCTGTATCGGAAAGATTGGGAGAAAGCGGCGATTATATTGCAGACATGGAAATAAAGCGATTGGCAGGTTATATAGAATACGCCTGGATAAAGGATACGCCGTATTTCAAAAAAGTAATGCTTGACGGTACGGATTTAACGGGTTTTGTACCGAAGAAAAACGGATATTTCGGAAAATTTTACAACAGCGGATATAAATTTGAACCCGTAAAACTGAAAGCAAACTTCTTTTTGGCTCTGTGCATTGCCTATAAAACGGCGGCGGACAGGGGCGATAAATATTCCGGGGAAAAGAAAAAGTTTTTTAATATGCTTTCGTACTTATCCGAAAAATATTATAACGTATGTATTTTGGGGGAAAATGATGCCGGCGATGAAGGATGCAGAGTAAATCCGGATACGGAATGTAAATATCCCGAATTTGTCATAGCATTTGTAATGCTGTATCATGCGACGGGGAATATTAAATTTTTGGACTCGGCAAAAAGAATTGCCGATAATATGATTGATGAATATTTTCGATTCGGGTTGTTTAACGGATACGGAAAAATGCAATCTCCGTTTTTCGGAACGGCAAGTGCCGAAACCGGGAAAAATAAAAATGAATTGGGGAATATCCATATAGGAGGGCCTAATTCGGTATTCTATACGGCACTTGTTTACCTGACCGCAACAGTCGAAAATAAGTATGAAGAGATAGAACCGTATTATCCGTTCAATGCCTTTTACGATGCTGATTTTCTGAACGAGCAAGGCGGATATGAAGCGGTTTGGGATAATTATATATGGAATATGAACAATGATGAATATGAAAAAGTTTTAAGGAAAGGGAAAGAAATCTATGGATAAAAAGTGTCTGACTGCATTTGAGGGATTGAAAAAGCTTATGCAAAAAACAAATTACGACGGTGATAATATAAATATTTGGGAATGGTGGTCCGGAACGGCACTGTACGGCATTATCCGATGTCATGAAAAATACAAAGAAAGCGAATTGCTTGATTTCCTTGAAAAATGGCATTCAAAAAATGTCGGTATGCGGCAGACGGGCTCCGTAAACAGGGTATTCTGCGCATGTGTTTCCGAATATCTTTACGAAATATACAAAAAGGAAGAGTACAAAGATGTGTGCGAGGAGTATAAGGACTGGTGCCTGCACAGTGCCGTAAAAACCAATAACGGAGGATTTGCGCATGTGTGGGGGCCGGATAAAAACGGCGTCGAAATGGGGCCTCCGGGACTTGAAAATCAGCTTTGGATCGATACTACTCTGATGTCTTGTGTGTTTATGCTGAGATACGGAAAGTACAGCAATGACAAGAAGCTTTCGGACGCTGCAAAAGAGCAGCTGAGGATTCATTTTGAATGTCTGTTCAATAAGAAAGATTGCTTGTGCTATCACGGCTACGATTGCGGGACAGGCTTGAATATCGGGTGCTATTGGGGTCGGGGCAACGGCTGGATTGCGGCAGCAACGGCGGAAATGATAAGGCTCGGCATACGTGACGAATATGTTGAAAATGTTTTTAAAAAGCTTATGCAAAGAATTTATGATTTAAAATCGGTCAACGGTTTTGTACATACCTTAATCAATGACAAATCCTCGTACATAGAATCGACAGGCTCGGCGCTTATTGCTTATGCCGCCGCAGCTGCCGCAAAAACAGGCTTTCTGGAAGAAAAATATTACGGTTGGGCCGAGCGGATATATGATAATATATCATTTAACGATAAAGGATATTTGGATTTGGCATCGTCGGGAACAGAACCGAATAATGCCGGGGTTTATAAAAATATTCCATTTGCCGATTTGGCTTACGGAAACGGATTGGTTATGCTTTTGAGCTCGGCGATAGACGGTTGAAAAGAGGTGCTTTGGCGATGAATAAAAGGACATTACTGTTTCAGGGTGATGAAATAACTACGGCAAATTATAATAATATGTCGGAGGAAAACGGCTATGTTCATCTTATAGAGGAAAAAATGAGCGGTTATAATGTGTTAAACATGGCGGAAGACGGCATAGATACGTTTGTTATGTATTCGAGATGGGATGAAAGGGGAATGGATTATCTTCCGGATGTTTTTACAATTATGATAGGCAAAAACGATATATCGGAGGCGGCGAAGCTCCCCTGCGGGGAAACCGCAAGACGGTATACTGTTTTGATAGATGCCGCAATAAGAGAGGCGCGCAGAATAAAACCGGATATACAGCTTATTTTTATAGAACCGTTTATTGTTGTAAGCGATGAAATGACGGAAAATGAAAAATTAATGAAAAGCGAAATGACAAAATTACAAAACGAATTGGAAAGAATGGTGAAAAAATATGAGTGCGGATATATTAAAACGCAGGAATATTTTGATTTAAACAGAGAAACGGTAAGCGATAAATTTTTTCCCGATGCAAGCGGTCAAAGATTTATTGCCGATATGTGGCTTAAATGCTTTGCGGACGCAGAAAGCGGACGTGAACGCAAGCCTCGCCCATAAAATATAAACGTGACAATTGACGGAGGCTATGGTATACTATTTATAGTAAAGCTTTTTATATCGGGCATTTGAATTGCGGATATGCCCGATAACAGCAGTATGAAATATTTCTTTAAGCTTTGTGCTTCTGCACGGAAAGGAAAGGGTAAAAAAATATGTTAAGAAAAATTATTGCCGGCACAATTACCGCTGCATTGATATGCGGCCTGACGGGAGGTTGTGCGAAAAACAAAAAAAGTGATGTTACAACAATAACGGTGTGGACGGGTAACGGACACGACAAGTCGTATCTGACAGAAAAGGTTGAAGAATGGAATAAGACCGTCGGTGCCGAAAAGAAAATACGTATTGAATACACGGTTCAGAATAATTCGATGGAAGTGGCATTCAGCAACGGAACGGCACCGGATTTGTTTGCCGGAGCGGATTTGGTAAATGATGCGGCGAAAGGAAGATTGCTGCCTGTTTCGGAGCTGACGGGCGGCAATGAGCTTATCGAAAAATATAAGGATTATTTAAGAGAAGGCCTGGAAAAAACGGGCGGCAAGGTTTATTCGATTCCTTACGGATTTACTACATACGGACTTATATATAACAAGGATATGTTTAAGGCTGCGGGCATAGTTGATGAAAACGGCGAGGCAAAGCCTCCGAAAACCTTAAGCGAAATGCGCGAGTACGCAAAAAAGCTTACAAATGCTTCGAAAAAGGAATATGGCTATATTTTGCCGACAAAGGATAATTTGGCATATGACCTTGACATCGGAAAATGGTCAATGACCGTTTGCGGATTTCCCAACGGAGCCAATCCCAAAACGGGAAAAAGAGATGTGACGGGAATAACCAAGATGACGAAGTCTATAAACGCACTTGTGAATGATAAGAGCATTATGCCGGGTTCGGAAAGCATGACGAATGATGCGGGAAGAGCGAAATTCTCTGCCGGAGGAGTAGGAATGAAATCTGCCGGAAGCTATGATTTCGGCGTACTCACGGAGCAGTTTCCCGCCAAGATAGATTGGGGAGTTGCACCGTTCCCGGGAAATGAAGACGGAGAAACAAAATACCGTTCGTATGCCGAGGTTACAAGGTATTTGTATATAAATGCCAAGAGTGCCGAAGAAAAAGGGCTTGATAAGCTGAGCGAGGTATATAAATGGTTCTATTCCGACGAGCTTGTTGCGGATATGTATAAAAACGGACTGAGAATACCGATTTTTGAAAATATAATTAATGAAACCAAAGTGCCGGAAGACAAGCCGCAGTGGAAAGAATTTGCCGAGCTTGTCAAGGTATCCAATACCGTAAAGCCGGGAACAAAGGCGGATCTGAAAAACAAGCGTTCTTTTGATGTTATTTGGACGGAAAGTATTTTCAGAGAAAATCTTTCGGACAGTGAAATAGAAAAGCTTTATAAAGAGGCGGAGGAATATATAAACGAAGCGATAGACGTATATTATTCGGAGCATCCGGAGGAAAATATAAACGACAGGATTTTCCCTGACTGGAATGACGAATTATAATTTCGGTGTTTTTTATCGGCGGCCGTTTGCGGTCGCCGATAAAAAAACCGGGGCGGTGCACAGCAGGGCCTGCATACGTTGAAACAGGAATAAATTATGTAGAAAAGTGAGATATAAAAGTATGAGTGTAAAAAAGTTTTTGAGATTGGATTCGGTTCAAAGTTACATATTGCTTGCATTGCCGCTTATAGGATTTGTTGTTTTTACAATATATCCGCTGTCGTGGGCGATTTCAAGAAGCTTCTTTTTTTATGATACGGTGGATGCGCATACAAAATTTACGGGATTGGAAAATTTTAAAATGGTTTTCCGCGAGGTGCGTTACTGGTCGTCGTGGAAAACAACAATATTGTTTACCGTTGTAAAAGTCCCGATAGAGTCGTTTTTTGCATTGGTAATAGCATTTATTTTATCCGGCAAGCTTAAAGGCAGCGGAACATATAGGTCGGTATTCTTTTTCCCGACTATGATTTCAGCTGTGATAACGGGAGTTTTGTTCGGAAATTTATTTGATTATTTCGGATTTATCAATTCGTTTCTTATGAAACTCGGAATCTTAGAGGAAGGAATAGATTGGTTCGGAAAGTACAATACGTCTGTTTTTGTGTTGATTTTATCATCGACATGGGGAACGTTCGGTATTAATATGCTTTACTTTATTGCCGGTCTTTCGGGTATATCGGAGGATATTTACGAAGCGGCAACAATAGACGGCTGCAGCAAGGTTCAGCTGTTTTTTAAGATGACGATACCCATGGTGGCACCGGTATTCAGAACAATACTGCTTCTTGCAATAACGGGTTCGCTTAAGGTTGCGGACGAGGTTATCGCTTTGACAAACGGAGCGCCGGGAGGTCAGACAAACACGGTAGGTTCTTTTATTATAACAAAGTTTGTACCGGGCTTTGCCGAAAACGTTTCCAATATAGGATACGGATGTGCGCTGTCGTTGGTAACGGCAATAATCTATATCATTGTTGCGATTGTATATTCGCGCTTAAGCAAGAAAATGAAAGAGGTGTATTAAGAGGTGAAAAAGATGTTTAAGGGAAGCGGCCCGACAAAATGCGTTCAATATATTATTTTGACCGCTATGGCAATTATGATGCTTTTTCCGCTTGTTTATGCCTTTTTCTCGGCTTTTAAGACAAATACGGAGCTTATGGCTTATCCGGAAAGACTGTTTCCGGAAAAGTTTATGTTTTCAAATATAGGGAAGATTTTAAATTCGGATAAAATAGATGTAAAAAGAGGTTTTTTCAACAGCCTGTGGTTTACCTCGGCAAGCGTTGTGATTTCGCTGTTTTTATCTTCGGTTTGCGGATATGTTTTTGCGAGAGGCAAATTTAAGGGGAAAAAGCTGTTGTTTATGATTTTTTCGGCGCTGATGTTTATTTCAATGGGACCTATCACGATATATCCCACACTGAGGATAGTTTCGGCGCTGAGATTGGAAAAGTCTTTGGCGGGACTTTTGGTGACAAGGCTTTTCGGAATACCCGTAATCGAAATGTATATGGTAAAAGGATTTATAGATTCGCTGCCGAAAGCATTGGACGAATCCGCAAAATTGGACGGATGCACGTTTATCGGAATACTTTTTAAAATCATAGTGCCGATGCTTAAGCCTCTTTTGGCAACGCTTGCGATACTGGCGTTCAAAAGCTCCTGGAATGAATACATAACTCCGGCAATATATACGATGACTGCACCGAAACAACAAACGATGATGGTGCAGATTATGGCACTGAAAAATTCCGGTCAGGGTGCTTCGGACTGGACGCTTTTGTTTATGGCTGCAATTATTATGGTTATTCCGGTGCTGGTTATATTTATAATTTTCAATAAACAGATAACGGAAAGCGTGACATCGGGTGCAATAAAAGGATAACGGGAAAGGAGATCAATATGAAGAAAATAATAGCTTTTTTAACGGTTGTAACAATTATTTTATCCGTTTCAACTCCTTTATTTGTCTATGGAGAAGAGGCAAGTGCGGTTATATCGTTTGCAAGCGAAGAGCTTTACGAAACGAACAAAGGTTATATAAATACAAGCGGTGCGGGAAACAGGGCGAACAGTATTTCTTATGACACCGATAATCTTGCTGTGAAAGCGGTCGAAACCAGATGGAGAAAATCAACTGATTTTTCCATGGATATTTCAAATATTCAGTCCGGACTGGGATACATTAAACTCAAATGGAAATATTGCGAACTGAGCAACGTTTCGGATTCTGCCGGTGTGTCGGTTTATATTACCGAGAAAAAGGGCTGGACCTCCGAAAGAATTGAATTGGGAACGGTCGGAGATTATAAGAACGGGTGGAATGTAACGAAAGTAAAATCCGAAAAGCTTACGGCAGCCGGAGGACCGATAGAATTTACTCTTTCATTTGTAGAGAATAATTCCGGATTGTGCTGTCCGGGTGTTTTGGTCGAGTACGTTGCTTTTTTTGCAAGTGAGTCGGATTGCGATGAATACGGTTCAACGCATAAGCTGATGAAGTCCTTTTCGCTGCTCGGAGCGGAGGGAATATTTGATGATATGCATAATATTACGGTGAATGCTCCGTTCAACATAAAAGCAAAGGATTTGGAAAGCGCAGTTCCGCAGATTTCAATTGCGGACGGAGCCGAAATAACGCCTTCGGCGGACGAAGCGCAGAATTTCAACGAGCCTGTCGTATATACCGTTGTACGGGGTGACGAAACGGAAACTTACACGGTTACTGTTGTATTGGATCCGACTTCTTCGGAGGATTACTGTGAAATAAGATTTGATACACAAAGCGATTATGACAAATATGACATTTATTGCAGGGACGGAGACGTTGTCGTAGATACAAATTGGGACGAGGCATCAAAATCGCTGCACAGCTATCTTTTTTGGCGCAGAAACGTAAACGTTGAAATTCAGAACCTCAATATTAATGCGGATAAATATAAGTATGCTGCGATATGCTATAAATTTGAGGGAGCAAGCTGGACTAAAAACAGTACGACGGAAATCGGGGCAAACGGCAGTTATCAGACTCTTTTCAGAAATTTGCCCATACGTCAGGAATATTGGCATGAAGCGGTATTTCAAATAGATGCGGAGGCCCTTTCAAACTGGAACGGGAAAATAACGGCTTTGTCGTGGCGGCCGTATTGCGACCCTGCCGAAAAGGTTGCCGGAGATGTTTATCTTAAGTATATGTCTTTTTTTGAAACCGAAGACGAAGCAAACGAATACGTAAAATATTTTTCATATTATCCCGTCAAAACGGATAATGTAAAAAATGCGTCGGTAAAGTTTAAATATAATTTTGAAAAGGATAATCTTGTAAAGCTGGGTGATACGGTTGAATTTGAGATGATTCCCGACAACGGCTATGCGGTATTGACGGTTAAAGCGGACGGCGAAACGCTCGAACCGATAAACGGAGTTTATTCCTTTGTTATGCCCGAGGGCGCAGTCGATATATCGACTGTAACCGCAGGGGAAGAATTGGTCAATGAGATATTCGGCAAAATTAAAAATGCCGAAAGCGTTGATGAGGTAAAGAAAATTGAAGCTGAATACCCCGAACTTTTCACGGCACTTGAAAATTTGAGTTACTACGGAAAGATAAAAGACGGCGATGAAAACGTGAAAAACTGTTTTTACGTAAGCCTGAAAGATATTGCCGGCGATATTAATGTAAACAATCTGAGCGAAGAACTAAACAGTACGGCATGGTATGCGATAATGAAAAACGCAGATACCGACACTGCCCTGAGCTTAATGAACGAATATGCCAAAAGGCATGAAAGCGACAAAGCATACAAGGCATATTTAAATTGTCTTTCGGAGCAGGGGAAAAGGGGATTTTGCAAAAGAATTTCAGAAGCCGGCTACACCGGTTATCCGGATTATCTGAAAAAAATATATTTGGATACCGTGAGCTATTCTCTCGAATATGCGGTCGGTTATGAAAAGGTAAAAGCCGTATACGACTTGAGTTATGAGGATATGGGATATACCGATGCGGAATATAATGCAACTTTAAACAAAAGCGGTATAAACGCCGCATTTGCGGAGGTAGCGGGAAAAAGTATCGCTTCGTGGAAAGAAGCAAAGGAAAACCTTGAAAATGCACTGAAAAAATCCGATTCGCAGGGCGGCGGTTCAAAACCGCCGAAAAGCAGCGGCGGCAGCGGCGGTGGCGGCGGAGGAAGCGTTTCGATTAAGAATGATAATACCGTGCCGAAAAATGACGTTATATCGGGGACGGGATTTAAAGTCGGAGATGTCGGAAACGGCGAAGTTATTTTTAATGACATCGAGGGTTTGGATTGGGCGAATGACAGTATAAAAGAGCTTTACAAAAGAAAGGTTATCGGCGGCTACGATGACGGAAGCTTTAAACCGCTTAATAACGTAACTCGAGAAGAATTTTTAAAAATGGCAATGACGGCTTTTGAAATCGAGGCGAATGAAAATGAGGCCTGTGCTTTTAAGGACGCAGTCAGCGGCGCATGGTATTTCAAATATGTGGCGTCTGCCGTGAAATGCGGAATAATAAGCGGAGTCGAGCCTGATTTGTTCGGAGTCGGAGAAAATATCACAAGAGAGCAGGCGGCAGTAATTCTGAGCCGAATCGAAGCGTACAAAGAGAGCTTGCGGACACCGGACGAGGAAAGCATAAAATCCGATGCGGCGGAAAAAGAGGAAAGCCGGGAGTATTATACGGATGCGGCAGAAATTTCGGATTATGCAAAAGCGGCGGTAAAGGATTTTTCCGAAAGGGGTATAATTAAAGGCTTTGATGATAAGACGGTGAAACCCAAGGGACTGATAACAAGAGTTGAAGCCGCTGTTATTTTAGACAGACTGATTAAAGCGTGGGAGGTAAAATAATTATGGCTAAATTAAAACAAAGGGTTATTTGCCTTATAATTGTTACGGTAACCATATTCGGAATGTTTCACGTTTATGCGGACAATAAAGCCGGTATCATAAATTCTCTCGGAGTTGATTTGGGGGAAAATGAGGACGAAGCTTATGTTACAAGAGCGGAATTTGCCAAGTCGGTGACGGCACTGAGCGGTATGAACGGAATAAATGATAATGTTTATGATTTTTCCGATGTGGCGAATGAATACAAGAGTGCTGCGTCTGCGGCGTGTTCTCTCGGATATATGAATTATTATGAGAATTTAACGTTTCATCCGGATGAATATGTGACGGTCGGCGAATGTGCCAAGGCACTGGTAATTATGCTGGGATATAAGGAATTGGCAAGGTATGTCGGCGGATATGTCAATGCGGCGAAAAGGCTGAACCTTTTTAAAAATTCCGCACTGAATTTTGAAAAGAACATTACATACGCCGAATTGAGGACGGCATACTACAATGCTTTGTTTACGGAAGTCGGAAATGCTTTTGCTGCGGATAATGTTAAGAAGCAAACCTTTTTGGAGCTTGTTTATAAAGGAAATATCTGTGAAGGACGGGTAACGGCGACGGCATATTGCTCGGCGGACGGAAGCGAAACCGGAAGCAAAAAATTTGTGTGTATCGAAAATGTACGTTATAAAACGGAAACCGACCCAAGTGAATTTTTCGGCTGTTATGTTGAATTTGTTGTCAGAGAGACAGACGGCGAGGATATAATTACATTTATTAAGCCCAAGGACGGCATGAACGATGAAATTGAAATCGAAGCGGAAGACATAATAAGCTATAAGAACCGAAAATATGAATTTTATAAAAGCAGCGGAAAGAGAAGCAGCGTAAGCTTTGCCGACAATGCCGCCATAATATTCAACGGCGGAACGGCGTCGGATATCGACGAAAGCGATATGATTCCGGCAGACGGCAAAATAAAGCTTATCGACAACAATGATGATTCCCTGTATGATGCAGTGTTCATAACAAGTCCGGAGCTTAAAGAGGTTTCTTCCGTAAATGCAAACGAAATGTCTGTATTTTGTTCGGACAGAACGAGGTATGAAACTCAAAAGTACGATGAAGTCATATTTGACGGAGTGGGAATTAATGAGATAAAAAAGGATTCCGTTATAAATGTATTCAAAAACAGTGCGGCGGGCGTCATCAGAATTGTCGGTCTGACCGAAACGCTGAGCGGAAAGCTGACGGCAAAATCCGATGAGGATATGACCGTTGACGGCAAAAGCTACAAGCTTGTATCAAACGTGATTTACGAAACACAGCCCAAAGTGGGGGAAAATATCAACGTTGTTCTTGATTATGCCGGCAGAATAGCAAAGGTTTCCGTAATAAGCTCAAAAAATGCAGGATTTCTCATTAAGGCATCGGCAAATGACGATATAGAAGGCGCTGTTTATATAAAAATATTAAATGCCGACGGCAAATGCGAAAATATAAAGGTTGCGGAAAAACTGGAGCTGAACAATGCTGTGTACGGCAATGCCGAAAATATTATAAAAGCTTTGAAATTCGGAGGAAGCGACATAAAGGAGCAGCTTATAATATATGAGCTTAATGCGGACGGCGAATTAAAGAAAATCGAAACGGCATACAATGCCGATAAAAATTATAAGGAGGAGCTGAACAACAAGAAGTCCGAGGACTGCCTGAGAATGATACATGCCTGCTCTTTCGACCCTTCTTCGGAAGCACTGGAATACAGAAGTGTGCAGAGAACCTTTGGATTGCAGCAGGTCTTTGCGGCAAGGACAAATACAAAGGTTTTCATTATCCCCAAGGGAGGCTCTTCAAATACGGATGATTATAAGCTTACCAATCTGAACTTCTTTAAATCCGAGTCCAAGTATAAGATTGACGCTTATTCATACAGCAAGGGCGACTACATTGCGGACGTTATAATATATTATGAGGAAAAGGCGGGTTCCGGAATAAGACCCGTAATGACGAATATGCAATATGCCTATGTTGCGGGATTCGGAGAAGCGATTTTGGAGGACGAAACTGTCGGCAGCGTTGTCAAGCTCAGAATGCCCGGAAAAGTAAAGCCGGTGGAAGTTGTGGTAAACGACGATATTGATATAACGAAGGTATATGCATATTCAAGTGCCGACGAGGGACTTTACGCTCTTGATAAAGGCGATATAATCATGTTTGAAACGGATACGAAAGGGCATATGAAATCGGTTATGATAGTAATCGACTGGAGCGAATCCACTCCCGAGCTTCAGTTTAAAGGCGGGGGAGGTCCGAGAGGAAGAGATTCTCATATATCAAGCTGGCCGAGGTTTCAGTATGCGGATCTTTACGAATTGGTTGACGGCTACGGAATACTCTGCTTTAACGATTTGCGGGATCCTTCGTACAAATTTACGCCTGCCGACGGCAGACCGGAAAATCTTGAATACGGAGATGTTGATTTGGTTATCGTTGATACAAAGACGGATAAAGTCGTTACAAGTGCTCCCAACAAGCTTTATGCGTCGATGAGCGAGCTGAAAGATTATGTAAGCTACGGCAGTGATGTTTCAAGAATATTGGTTGTCACGAAATGGGGATATAAAGAGTGCCTGTTTATATTTAATTAAGCGAGGGAGGCGATATTTTGATTAAAAGAATTTTGGCTTTAATGCTGAGCATTGTTACGGCATTTGGCTTTTCCGGTGTATACGGGGAAGAAGTTTCCCGGGCGGTGCTTGATTTTTCGACGGCGGTTCAGCTTGAGAAAGTCGGTCTGAACGGAGCCGGCAACGGTGCGAAAATAAGCTACAGCCTGAAAAACGGCAGTCTTATGTTTGAACCGAATTATACGATTGATACGGAGCTTGTATTTGATTTCGGAAAGATAAATTACGAAAAATACAATTATATAAAAATCAGATACTACCTGAACGGAAGCTGTGCCGACGGGGCTTATGCCTATATAAATGCAACGGGAAAAAGGCATGAGCTGTATAAAGTAAAAAGCGGTCAATGGACGGAAGAAACGGCAGAGCTGCCGCAGCTTCCGGCAGACAATAAAAATTTGAGATTTTGTCCGCTGACTTCCGAAAGCTGGTCGAGCGCAGGGTATTTGTATATAGATTATATAGGTCTTTTTGAAAGTGAGGAAGCTGCTGCGGCTTATACGGAAAGCAGCGCTTCGCCGGCAGACGAACTGATAACCGACAGTGCTTCGGCTGACGATACAAAGACAGCTCCGGGTCTGGCAGACGAAAATTTCATAAGCGGATATGAAAACCGTATTTTCCGCCCGGATAAAACTCTGAGCCGTGCCGAGGCGGTTACGGTAGTTGAAAGGCTTATAAAAAACAAAAAATCGGTTTCCGAAGAATTTGTGTCAAAGTATGACGATTTATCGAAAAACGATTGGTACTATCCGCAGGCGGCACTTCTTGAAGAAATGGGACTGCTGCCGTTTGAAAACAGCTTTAGCGGAGAAAAGGACATTACCCGGGGAGAATTTGTCTATCTTTTAAAGTCTTTCCAGAACAATCGCTTTGTTTCGGAAGCGGATTTTGCGGACGCAGACAAGGAAAGCAAATATTACTATGCGATAAGGGAGGCACTGGCAAACGGCATCGCCGAGGGTTATCCGGACGGCACATTCAGACCGAATGCGAGCATAACAAGAGCCGAAGCGGTGGTAATGGTGTCAAGACTGAAAAACATTGATGTGTCGGGAGTATCGGGAAAAACCGTTTTTGATGATGTTCCGGAGGATTATTGGGCGGCAGCTTATATTGCTGCGGCGACAATAGGAGGAAACGGTGCGAACGGCGAAGCGCCGAGTGTTGCGACGCTTGCGGAGAAGTACGGGGAAACCTTTGCGGACACCTCGAAGTTTGACGTCTATAACGAAAAAAACAATGTTTTTGAAGGAGTTCCGCTTGTCACAAAGGCGGCAAGAGAGCTTGGCTCAAAAGGCGGCGAGGGCGGACAGATATGCTACGGAATATGCTATTCGGCAGACGCAAGCCTTGCACTTTCGTTTACGGACTGGGGCGGAATGTTCCGCTCGTTGGACGGAGGATATAACTGGGAACAGGCAGGCAGAAATTTGGGCGGAGAGCTGAATGACGCCGGAGCAGGGGCGATAGACCCGAATAATCCGAACAGAGCAATAGTTGCGCCGTTTTCGTCATTCGGTTCGGGAAACTGGAAGTCTTTTGAATGGGACAATTTCAAAAGACGTGACGAGCTGGTTTTTCACGGGCTGCATCTTACAACGGATAAGGCTTTCTCATTTAAGCAGGTTATGCGATATGAACCGTTTTCGGAGTCGAATATGGGCAGCGTGGCATATGATTCCACATCGTATGATAAAGAAATAGACGGCAGTGCCGTTGTATACTATTCAACACCGCCGTATGCCGAAAACAATCCGTTTGCCCAAAAAGAGGTTGAAGTCGGAAACAATGAAGGCACGGGAATTTACAGAAGCGATGACGGCGGCGAAAGCTGGAAACGTATAAATGCCGATGAAAAATATACGGGTGCAATTCTTGCGGTAAGCTATAAAAACGGCGATTTGTTCATTGCAAATAAAAACGGCTTGTTTGTAAGTCATGACAAGGGAGTAACCGCCTACAAAATACTTGATGAAATGGTGAAAGGCTTATGCACCATACCGACGGCTCCGGACAATGTTTATATTTCGACCTGTTCGGGAGTGAAAATATCAACGGACGGCGGCAAGACCTTCAATGCGACCGGAAATTCGGGATTCCCCGTGTATGCAAAGGACGGAGCGTATAAGCAGATGCCGGGACAGCTTTCCGTATCGCCGGTAAATCCTAAAAAAATGCTCGTGACAGAACATTATACGGGAAATAAATTGCAGTATTATTCTCATGACGGCGGAAATACGTGGACGGCAACAGCGGAAGATACTGCATGGAACTTCTATCCGTCAACACAGAAAGCCGGATTTACCGCATGGCATCCGACAGAAGAGAATATTGTTTTAAAATCCGAGGACTGGGTTCAGATAAGCGAGGACGGCGGCAAGACCTTCAGAAAAGCTGACGGAAATCTGGGCAGCTGCATTAATTCGCAGTATAAGCATAATATATTCAATCCCGATTTGTTCTTTGTTCCGGCACAGGACTATTCCGGAGGCTTTACAACCGACGGAGGGTATACATTTACGCATTTCCAAACCAACAAGAGCCATACATACGGCGCATATATGGTAGATGAGCAAACGTTTTTCCTCTGCAAAACCAATGACTGGAATGCAAGCTCGATGGAAATTCAAATTTCCAGAGATGGCGGAGCAACATACGAAACGACGGGAGTTATGACGGGAACACCGTTTTATATGACGGTTTGCCTCCAGGCACCGGGGGATGCGAATGTGTGGTTTGCCGGAGATATGAGAAGTACGGACGCAGGCAAGACATGGACGACAATGCAGCCGGGCTGCTATTACATAACCGATTACAATAAGGACGGCGGCCACGAGCTGTACGGACTGACAAAGGACAGAAAAAGCTGCGTTGTTTCAAAGGATAACGGGGCAACATGGGAAACCGTGTTCACCCTGCCGGAAAAAATGGAGGATATGCCGGACTATGAAGACGTTAATATCCGTCTTGAACCGAACTGGTTTACGATAACCGATATTGCGGCGGATTTTAAAAATGATATAATATATTTCACTCTTAATTCAAGAGCCGTCTATAAATATCAGGGAGGAAAGTTTATAAATCTGAAAGAGTCTATAAGGAAAAGATGTCCGTATAATTCATTTAAATGGGTTGAGGTTGATAAAAACCATCCGGAGGTTGTTTATCTTGCGACAGACGATAACTACGTGGAAACGGGACGTTTCCTGCTCCGTTCCTGCGACAGCGGCCGGTCGTGGCAGCTTATAAGCGCTTTTGTCACAGATGAAGATACTATTGTAAAAGACGGGCCTATGGTGGGATTCAGAATAAATAACCTTGAGGTTGACTGGAAAAACGGATATGTCTATGTAGGCTCGGGCGATTGCGGAGTTTACAGATTTGCGCCTCCGTATGAGATTGAACAAAATTAATTATGATAAATTAATTTTAAGCTTTGACAGGGAGGAGGGTAGTCGCTGTTCGGGCATAAATATAAATTAAAGAAAGGAATGGGAAAACATGAAGTTAAAAAAATCTTTGGCATCGGTTATGGTTCTTATGTTAATGCTTACCGGAATTGGAGTAACGGCATTTGCGGAACAGACGGGATTCGGAGGATATTACGTTCTGGCATTTGATAACGAAACGGATTACGGCGCAAATATCGGTACGGTAGACACTTCTGTCGGATTGACAAATATTAAGTATAACGCCGATACGGGCGCATTGTACGGCGGCGGTAACGGTACATCAAAACGTTTTCAGATAAAAGCGGGCAATGCTTTTAAAAATAATTATAAATATGTGAAAATCGTTTGGAAAACAAGTAAGATGGCTTCTCCTGCCGATACTACCGTTGAGCTTTTTGCAAGAGATACCAGCTGGAATTGGTATGAAGTAAAGGAGCCGCAGAAGAATGACGGAGCATGGGTGGTTTCGACTGCCGATTTCAGCAGCAAGAACAATATTAATACCTTTGAGCTGGACTTTGGAAAAACAACAAATTCGGAATGGACGGAATTATACGTAAAATATATAGCGTTCTTTGAAACGGAAGCCGGCATGAATGCTTATGACAGGGATATTATTTCGGCTGTGATTGACGGCAATCCGGCGGAAATTGACAGCTTCAGGAAAAAAATTGTGTATGATGTGCCTTACGGAACGGAATACAGCGAGGGTGCAGAACCGCAGCTTGTTTTGACGCAGGGTACAACGGCGGAAAAGGAAGAAAACGGCTATAAGATTACCGATTACAAGGGTGCGGTTACTCATTATGACTGCATTGTGAATTATGCTGTGCCGACATCGCCGTATATATATTCGTTTGATACGGCAGCGGCATACAACAATAATATTTCCAAGGTAAGTGCCGGAAACAACAAAACATACAACGAAGCGGCAAGAGCACTGGAAGTAAATCAGGGATGGGCATACTCGCATTTACTGGAATTAAATGTAAACAATGACAATATTGCACCGAAATATAATTATGTAAAAATCAGATATAGATTTTCGGACTACAGCGGCGACGCTCCTCATCAGCAGATATATCTTTACGATAAAACATGGGCATATGAGGGATATGTTCTGGAAGGAACAGGTCCTAAAGCGGCATCGGATGAGTGGACAGACCTCCTCATAGAAATACCGCAGTTAAAGAATACACTCATGAAAATATATTTTAAGTATGCCTGCGACGCAAATGTTCAGAGAACCGTTCAGATAAAATACATCGCTTTGTTCGACGGCTATGATGCGGCAGCAAATTTCGACTATAATTCGGGAGCACTGAAAGAGTTCAAAATAGGCGAAAATACAGGAAAAATCAATCACTATGCCAAAACCATAGAGTGTTATGCACCGGGGAACATGACAACGGTTGAACCAACGGTTACGCTTGGTGCCGGAACGGAAGTGCTGACGCCGGGGGCAATAGATTTCGGCAGCGGAAGTGCGGAATACAAAATAAAAAAAGCTGACGGAGAAATTGTTACATATACGGTAACGCTGAAAAACAGTATAGATAATTTGGCTTTAAAAGGCGACGCCGAGGGTGAAAATGTTATAGCGGACGACGGCTGGAAGGCATACGGTACCGATAAGGGCGTTAAGCTTACGGTTGAATCGGAAAACGGCAATCATTATATTTTATATGACGCAACCGCAAACACATCGAGCGAAAGCTTATTCGGATATAATTTTAATTTTGTTAAGGGACGCAAATATTTCTGGATTATGGAAGCAAAAACAGACACTTCGACCTGCAAAGGCGGAAACGGTCAGACGATTTGGAGCAATGTAGCTCAAAGTATGTGGGCTGACGATATATGGAGAACCTACAGCGGTGTATACAACTGTACGGAAAGTGTAAATGAATGGACATTTTATCCGCAGGATTCGGGAAAACAGACAAAAGTTTTTGCCGATAATCTGAAAATATATGATATAACGGAAATGGCGGCAGCCGAATTTTCATTGCCGTATCAATTTGCAATTGAGAGCGAAACGGCAATTATCGACAAAAATATAATTTATGATATACCGGGAAGCGAAATAAAAATAACGTTGAAAGACGGAAATACAATTCCGTCCGACAAGGTAATTTCATACGGCGGCGGCATATCCGACGGCATTGCGGTGATAAGCAAAAACACATCGAAAATTGCTGTTGAGCTGAAAGACCGTTACGACTGGAGCATAGACGAAAGCGGAAAAGTAAGCATGACTGCGGCAAGTCCCTGGGGCACGGAGCAGGCTGCACTTTACAAGGCTTCTTACAACGGCAGCGGAATTCTCGAAAGCGTATCCGCAGAAAATATAGATTCAACCGCAAATTCGGTTGAGATTGATAATGCGGCAGGCAAAAAACTCTTTATATGGGATAAATCCAATCTTATGCCGCTGACCGAAAGCTACAAGGTTATGGATAAGGCTAAATTATTCATTTGCGGCGATAAAACAAGTGCATCTTGGAGCGACAGACGAAACATTCAGGGCTGGGGATATTATATGCCGTCATTGACCGATGCCAATGCAGAGATAGTAAACAAATCAAGCGACTGGCAGTATCAGACAGCCGAGGCATTTGCCGGAGGTGCGGCATATGAGGAGATGAAAGCCGAGGCAAAAGCGGGAGATTGGATGATAATATCATTCGGAGCGAAGGATTCGGAAGCAAGCAATATCGAAGCATACGAAACGGCTCTTGATACAATGCTTGATTATGCGGAGAAAAACAGCATTAATGCTGCTGTAATCATACAGCCTGCCGGCATCGGAAATTCCGCGGCTTTCGCAGACAAGGCAAGAGAGTGCGCCGAAAAAGCCGGGGTTCTTTGCATCGACCTGTATTCGACAGAGATTTCGGGCGATTTCAATGCCGACGGTTCAAATCTGAATTATGTCGGAGCGAGATACATGGCGGACAAAATTGCAGATGCCGTAAAGAAAACAGCCGGTGATTTAAGGTTTTATATAAAATAAAATGATAGGGGCATCGGCAAAATGCACGGACCGCATAAAGCAAAAAAATCAAGATATATAATGTCTACTGAACAAATGGTTTTGCGAAACCATTTGTGTGAAACCTTCGGTTTCACACCTAAAAACAGCATA
>CAKVOK010000063.1 GCA_934792465.1 uncultured Clostridia bacterium
GCCTTGCAGCAGACAAGGCACTTGCCGCAGTATTGGCACATCTCGCCGGGCGCAAAGCACTTATTGCACGTTTTGCAAAAATGCTTGCTCCAGCCCGAGGAGCCCGGGCAAACGTGCGTGTGCGTACAATTCTGCTGTACACGTGTTTTATCGCAGCAGCCGGCACAGCCGCCGCAGATGTCACATAGAACCTCCACACAGCCGCCGTGCTGAGCGCAGAAATGGGTTCTCCATTCATTACTCTCAATGCAGATGCCGTGGACACATCCGGCAAGATCGGCATTGTTCAAACAGCAATCCAGGCAGTATCCGCAGTAGGGGCAGAATTCGTTTTCTTCAAAGCAATCGCCGCAGTTGCTGCAGCGATGACTCTCCGCATCCCAGTCTGCGCTTTCCACGCATATGCCGTGTTCGCAGCCATTCGCCTGACTTTCATTAAGGCAGCACTCCGCGCAAATACCGCAGTCGTCGCACATCTCATCTTCCTCAAAGCAATTTCCGCAGGATTGACAGCGGTGTGAAGGATCATCCCATTCACTGCTTTCCACGCATATACCGTGGTAGCAGCCGTTTTCTTCGCTGGTGTTGCGGCAACATTCCTCGCATTTTTCACATTCGTCGCAAAAATTTTCGCACGAGCTGCAGCAACTTCCGCAATCCGAACACAGTGTGTTGCCTTCGAAGTTGCACTGATTACAGTTTTCACAAATCCACTCCCAGCAAAGATTGCAGTGCTCCCCTTCCTCACAGAGGCTGTCGTATTCTTCGGGGCAAGCACCGCAGATGGTACAAATAGCGCTCGGCTCCCAGTCGCTGCAAAAACCGCAGCTTCCGCAGCTTTCGCAGAGTCTGTCTTCTTTTTCGGCGCAATTATCGCACAGTTCGCAGGCACTGTGGTATTCATATTCGCAGCTGTTACATTCCGTACAGTGTTCATCCGACCAGCAATCCTTACACCTGTCGCAATGCAGGCAGATGACGCCGTCCGGAATACAGTCGACGCACCTGTCGCAACCCGTGCAGAATTCGTCAATGGATTTACATTGGTTGCAGGAGGACAGACATTGCGAACAAACGATTTCCAGACAGCAGGCAGTAGTTGCACGGCAGGTCTTGCACATATCCTCCTCCTCAAAACTCCCCTCGCCGTAAAGACAAATCAGACAGGCGTCGCAGTACGGACAAATGGCGCCGTTCGTCTGGCGGCAGTCTTCGCAGATATGACAGTCGCTGCAGATATCCCTGCCGCACTCTCCGCAAGTTTTGCAGTGTTCGTTTTCGCCGCAGGAGATACAATTCCAACATTCGGTGCAGTATTCGTTTTCGCTCATATCGGCAAAACATTCTCCGCAGCTGTGGCAATGAGTGATTTCATAACATTCACTATTGGTACAGTCCTCCGTGCAGCGGCCGCAGTTTCCGCAGCAATAGCTGTCCCAGTGGTAGTGACCGCAGCTTCCGCAGTTCTGACCGTCGGCATAGTCCGCAAATGCCGTAATCGGCAAAAGCGTAAACACCATTATACATATTAAACAAAGTGATAAAAATTTTTTCATAATCAAATCGCCTCCTTTTCTTTATTGTTTTGTTTCGTTCCGCACTGCGGACAGTATTTCGCTGCATCGGGAAGTACGGTTTTGCATTTTCTGCACACCTTATGCCGCGCCTTGTATTTGTCATAAAGGCTTTTCCTTGTTAAAAATGCGCCGCACTCTTTGCAGAAAAGCTGATGTGCACTTGCCGGAGCGCCGCATTTTTTACAGACCTTAACTTGTTTCATAATTTCATAGCCAAAGCCAAAGTATCGCATTTTTTCGTTTTTCAATTTTAATGCCTTCATTTATATCACTCCTTCATATACCAGTTTCTTGCCGCAAAGCACACATTTGTCGGCTTTTTCTTCAACCTTTGTACCGCAATGCGGGCAGAAGTTTGGGGCTGCTTCAATCGGAGCACAGTCAACGCACATTAAAACATCAGGGTTAAACATCACCGTGTTCACCCAGCGTCCGCATTTTACACAGCGGTTAAAATTACGGATTCCCTCCGACTGCCATGCTTTTTCAAGCTCGGCTTCCGGTGTTCTTTCACGGTACGGTTTTGTGGTGCAAATAAGCTGCCCCGAACGCTCACAAAAAAATTTGTAAACATTTCCCGTTTCCGTAGGAATGATTTTGTACGCAGCCGTTTTGTGGTCTGATTTTGCCACAGCATTTACCTCCTTTCGCTATACATAAATTACTTCTGTCAGTTTTGCAGGATAAATTTCGTGAAAATCACCAATTGACTAAACCAAAAAAAATATGGTATAATAAATCTAAATAATAAACTATGCGTCTGCGGACGCAGGTTATAAGGTAGATTTATTGATACCGAATTTAGGAATGCAAACCGCTTTGCGGTATTGTCTCTGTGGTATAATATTTATACGAATATTACCAATCACACAGACGTTTTTTTGCCTGATGTATATAGCTGTACGGACAGCATTCCTTTATTTGTAAAAACTTTTCGGCATCGTTTGTTGTCTGTTATGGTTGTATTATATACCTTTAATCGTATATTGTCCCCGTCCTTTTTTCGAAAAGGATAGGATAAATTTCAAAAAAATACGATTTTTTTTGAAAAAGGACGGGAAAAAGGATAGGAAATTTACAATTTCAGGTAATTATATGCATGGGACATAAAAAGTATGGGAGCATCAAAAAAAAACATTGAAATATATCACGGAGGGATTTTCGTATGCGGCAAACAAAAAATATTTTTTCACTTTTACTTGTTTTTATTCTATCGCTTTGCTGCTTTTCGGGCTGCAAAAAATCGGAGCTTGATAAAAACAAACCCGTTACGCTTACAATGTGGCACGTATACGGTGAGCAGGCGGACTCGCCGATGAACCGCCTTGTTGAAGAATTTAATCAGACGGTAGGAATGAAAAAAGGAATTATAATAAATGTTACGGGAATGTCAAATGCTTCGAATATCGGTAAAAAACTGCTTGACGCACAGGCAGGCAAACCCGACGCAGGCGAAATGCCCGACCTCTTTTTCGGTCATAAAAGCAATGCGCTTGAAATCGGCACAGATAATTTGGCAGATTGGAAAGAGTCTTTTTCCGAAAAAGAACTTGACGGATTCGTACCCGAATTTTTGTCTGACGGCGAAGAAAACGGAAAGCTCTGTGTTTTCCCCGTTACGAAATCCACATTTCTTTTGTTTGTTTCGGGCAACGAATTTGAGCGTTTCGGGGAAGATACGGGCGTTACATACGAAAGCCTTTCCGATTGGGACGGTTTCTTTGACGCTGCCGCAAAATATTATGAATGGTCGGGCGGCAAACCGTTTTGCAGCTTTGACTATCCTATGAGAAATGTTGAGCTTTTTGCAATGTCAAACGGTTCTGACAATTATAATTCGGGGGCTTGGTATAACTTTGACGATTCTGTATTCAGAGATTCGTTTATGCAGTTTGCCGATGCTTTCACAAAGGGGCATATTGCTATTTCCGACCTCTATTCCAACACGCAGGTTATGACAGGCGAAGTTCCGGCAGGACTCGGCTCATCTGCTGCAATTTTATATTACAATGATACCGTTACCTATGCAGACGGAACGAGCGAGCCTATGAATCTTAAAATTCTGCCTATGCCGCAGCAAAGCAGCGGTAAAAAATATATCACACAGGCAGGTGTGGGGCTTTGCGCATATAAAACAACTTCTCAAAAAGCGGAGGCTGCCGCTGTGTTTGCAAAGTGGCTGACGGAAAGCGAAAGAAACCTTGAATTTGCGGCTGAAACAGGATATATGCCCGTTACAAACGAAGCCTTTGACAAAATAAATGATTATGATTTTAAGAACGACAACTACAAGGCTTTGTACTCGGCGTTTCAAAGTTCGGTCAAAAACTGCACCGCCGTATCGGAGAATCAAAACCCCGAATATTATAACAAACTTATCAATTTTTATACCTATCTGCGTAAAATTCAGAAAAACAAAGCATTCTATGACGGCAATGCGGAAACGCTTTGGGAAAAACTGAAAACCCAGTAACGGAGGATTGCCATGAAAATATCGGCTGCGTTCCTTCGGGAAAAACAAACAATGCAGCGAAAGCTGTTCTTATATATGTTCACGCTTGCGGCAGCACTGCTCGGCACATTGGTTGCGTTTCTGTTTTTGTTCGGGCGCTTTGAAAGTACGGAAAATAAAATTTCCGATACGCTTCTTTTTCAGCAGGAAGTTTTTGAGCGTGAAATGAAATCTTATTATAACGAAATCGCCTCCAAAGGCGAAAGACTTTCCGAAAATGCAACTTATGTTACGGAAAAGTATTTTTCGGAAGAAAATATTTCTTTTTCGGCTCTTGCAAATAACCGGAGCAGAATTGAAGCACTGGAAGATAAATATATGGAACTGCTGCGGCAGGAGCTTTTGAAAATCGACTGTTCGGGTGCGTTTATTATATTAAATACTTCGAGAAATACGAGTAATTCCAATTCAAAAGCCGGGGTTTACATAGACAAGGATTTTCTCGGTTCGGACAGAAAAGACGCAATGCTCCTTTTCAGAGGTGCGGCGCAGCTTGGACACGAAAAAGAAATAATGCCGCACAGAAAATGGAAACTCGAATTTGATACATCGGCATTTCCCGGCTTTGATGAAGCACTGCGCAAGGATAATCTTCCGATTGACAGAGCTTGCCGTATTCACGATATTATCAACCTGCCCGGAACATCGGAGCGTATTATGCTTGTGTCTGTACCTTTTATCGGCACAGGCGGCAAGGTGCTCGGCATATGCGGCTTTGAAGTCAGCGAAAGCCTGTTCAAATCCGAACACGCACAGCCTACCACATTAGAACACCTTATCTGCGTTTTTTCAAAACGGAATGAAAACACCGTTGATATTGACAACGGACTCTCCTGCGGAGTAAACGGCGGTTACTATCTGCCGCCAAAGGATAATCTTAATATCGCCGATTCAAAGAACGAACTTGTTCGGTTCAGCAATGAATACGGCTCATATATCGGACTGACAAAGGATATTTCGCTGTATTATGAGAGCACCGATTATGCTATAACCGTGATGATGCCGAAAAGCGATTATTCCGGGATGAAACTGCACGACACCGTGCAGGTTTTACTTGTTGTATTTTTTCTTTTGTTCAGCGTAGTTATCGGCTGCCTGTATTTCAGCAAAAGGTACATTGCCCCGATATTAAAAGGACTTGAAAGAATTAAAAAGCCGCAAATAAGCGAGGCGTGCAATATAGCGGAAATCGACGACCTTTTTGCGTTTTTGTCGCAAAAGGACAGCGAATACGAAAAATCGCTTGCCGAGCTTTCAAAGCAGAATGAGCAGGCGAAAAATGAGATAAACCGTGTTCAGTCCGAAAATGAAAGACTTGCAAGCACGCATAAAAAAATCGTCCTTCAGGATGATTACGACTTTTTCCTTGCGGGCTTAAAGCAGCTCACACCAACGGAAAAACAGATATTTAACCTGTATATGGATGGAAAAATCGCAGCCGAAATAATGGAGATTATGGCGATTAAGCAAACAACGCTTAAATATCATAACCGAAATATCTACAGTAAGCTCGGCGTTTCGAGCAAAAAACAGCTCCTTAATTACGCTGCGCTGTATGCACGGGAAAAATAATAACAGAGCCGCAAAGCAGAGAATAATTCTCGGTTGTGCGGCTCTTTCCCATACCCAAAGCATTAAATCCGGAACTGATAAACTGTCGGGTATATTTTTCAAAATATCTGATAATTTTGCTGCCAATACTTCTCACAGTTTGCATAAAATTACACAAAATTCACACGCCGATTAATAAAAATTCAGTCTTATTAATAAAATTTTGATAAAAACACACAAAGGTGTTGACAACGGCGGTATAATATGATAAAATAAATATGTAAAATCTTTAAATAGGTACGAGATACCGCAAGATTTGAAAACAATATGAAAATATGCTCCAAGGAACGTATTATGCCCTTTTTCTGTCTTGCAACGGCAGTTTTTTTTTACCCGAATTTGTTCGGGAAAAGGAGGAAAAATGAACTACACACTGAAAAACGCAAGCGTATATGACGGTGATAAATTTATTAAAAAGGATTTGTTTGTATCGGCAGGGAGGATTACCGACAGTCTTTCCGAGTCCTCTGTCGTTGATTTGAATAATTGTATTATTTTGCCGGGTCTTATTGATGTTCACGTACATCTGAGAGAACCGGGTTTTTTGTATAAAGAGGACATACGCTCCGGCACGGCGGCAGCCGCACGGGGAGGATATACAACGGTCTTTGCGATGCCGAATCTGAGTCCCGTCCCGGACAGTGCCGAACATCTGCAGGCGGAGCTTGAAGCTATTGAGAAAAAAGCGCTTATCGAAGTTTTGCCGTACGGTGCGATAACGGTCGGCGAAAACGGCGAGGAAATATCGGCACTCGAGGACATGGCGGAACACGTCCCGGCATTTTCCGACGACGGCAGAGGCATTGAAAGCGAAACGATTATGAAAGAGGCTATGCTCCGTGCGAAAAAGCTCGGAAAACCCATTGCGGCGCACTGCGAGGACAAGTCGCTCGTAAACGGCGGCTATATACACGACGGCGAATATGCAAGGCTGCACGGCCACAAGGGCATATGCTCCGAGAGCGAATACCTGCCGATTGAGCGTGATTTGAAGCTTGCGAAAGAAACCGGCTGCAAATATCACGTGTGCCACGTTTCCGCAAAAGAAAGCGTAGAGCTCATACGGCGGGCGAAGCGTGAGGGAATAGATGTGACCTGCGAAACCGCTCCGCATTATCTCATATTAAACGACATGAATCTGAAAGAAGAAGGACGGTTCAAGATGAATCCGCCTCTGAGAGGCGAGGAGGACAGGCTGGCACTCACGGAGGCTCTGCAAGACGGCACGATAGACATGATTGCGACAGACCACGCTCCGCACAGTGCGGAGGAAAAATCCGGCGGACTCAGGAAAAGCCTTATGGGCATATCCGGCATAGAAACGGCGTTTCCGCTGCTCTACACACATCTTGTGAAAACAGGCATAATAAGCCTTGAAAAGCTTGTTTGGCTGATGCACGGCGCACCGAAAAAGCGGTTTGGCGCAGGCAGCGATTTGGAGGTCGGCAGTCCGGCGAATCTCACGGTGTTCAATCTCAGCAAAGAATATAAAATTGACAGCTCAAAATTTTTATCAAAAGGAAAAAGCTCGCCGTTCGACGGCATGAGCGTATACGGAAAATGCATGATGACAATGTATAAGGGGGAATTTGTATGGCAAGAGAATTTGACAGAAAGATAGTCCTGGAGGACGGCAGCGAATATGTCGGCTACGGCTTCGGCAGCGATGAGGACAGAGTTTGCGAGATAGTATTCAACACTTCCATGGCGGGTTATCAGGAGATAATATCCGACCCGTCGTATACGTACCAAATGGTGGTAATGACATACCCGATAATAGGAAACTACGGCATAACGGACGATGATTTCGAAACGAAAACACCTACGATAGGCGGTCTTATCGTGCGTGATTACAACGATATGCCGAGCAACTTCAGATATACGAAAACGCTTTCCGAGGTATTGGAGGAAAACGACATACCGGGCATATTCGGCGTAGACACAAGAAAAATCACGAGAAGCATAAGAGATCTCGGCAGCCGAAAAGTGCTGATAACAAGCATAGACACGCCGAAAGCACTGGCTCTCGAAATCCTCGCACGCACGCAGCCCCGCCACGATGCGGTGCAGAAAGTAAGCTGCTCGAAACGCTGGTATTCCAGAACGTCAAACCACAAATTCAACGTTGTGGCGATTGACTGCGGAATCAAGCTTAATATAATAAGAAGCCTGAATGCAAGAGGCTGCAACGTCACCGTTGTGCCTTACGATACTACTGCGGAGGAGATAGACTTCATGAAGCCGGACGGCGTATTCCTCTCGAACGGCCCGGGCGACCCGGAGGACGTAACGCCCGTAATAGAAGCCGTGAAAAAGCTGAAAGGCAAATACCCGATATTCGGCATATGCCTGGGACATCAGCTGATAAGCCTGGCATACGGCGCAAAGACATACAAGCTGAAATTCGGACACAGGGGCGGAAACCACCCGGTTAAGAACCTCGAAACCGGCAAAATAGAAATCACAAGCCAAAACCACAGCTATGCGGTTGACGCAAAATCTCTCGAAAGTACGCCGCTTAAAGTCACGCATATAAACCTTCTCGACAACACCGTTGAGGGAGTAAGCTGCGAAAAAGACAAGATTTTCAGTGTGCAGTATCACCCCGAAAGCGCACCCGGTCCGCAGGACAGCGCATATTTATTTGATAAATTTATCGGCATAATGAAGGAGGCGGAAAAGAATGCCTAAAAGAACGGATATAAAAAAAGTGCTTGTAATAGGCTCCGGACCTATAGTAATAGGTCAGGCGGCGGAATTTGACTATGCCGGCACGCAGGCTTGCCTTGCGCTCAAGGAAGAGGGCTACGAAGTGGTTCTCGCCAATTCAAACCCGGCAACAATCATGACGGATACCAGCGTTGCCGACAAGGTATATATGGAACCGCTGAATCTCGAATATGTCGCAAAGATTTTGAGATACGAGCGTCCCGACGCAATAGTCCCCGGAATAGGCGGACAGACAGGTCTTAACATAGCCATGCAGCTTGCGAAAAAAGGCGTTCTTGCGGAATGTCAGGCGGAGCTGCTCGGCACAAGCCCCGAAAGCATCGAATGTGCGGAGGACAGAGAGCTTTTCAAGGAGCTTTGCATAAAGCTCGGCGAGCCTGTGCTGCCGTCCGAAATCACACATTCCATAGAAGAAGCCATCGAAGCTGCGGAAAGAATCGGCTATCCCGTAGTTCTGCGCCCGGCATTCACGCTCGGCGGCACGGGCGGCGGATTTGCGGACAGCGAGGACGAGCTGCGTGATATAATGAAAAATGCGCTGAGGCTTTCGCCCGTAGGGCAGGTGCTTGTGGAGAAGAGCATAAAAGGATATAAAGAAATCGAATATGAGGTAATGCGTGATAAAAACGATACCGCAATAACCATATGTAATATGGAAAACATAGACCCCGTGGGAATACACACCGGAGATTCCATAGTAGTTGCGCCGAGCCAGACGCTTACGAACAAGGAATATCATATGCTGCGCGACAGTGCGCTGAAAATCATACGTGCGCTGAAAATCGAAGGCGGCTGCAACGTGCAGTTCGCACTCGACCCGCAGTCGTTCAGCTATTATGTAATAGAAGTAAATCCACGTGTTTCACGTTCTTCCGCACTTGCTTCCAAGGCAAGCGGATACCCCATAGCACGTGTATCGGCGAAGATAGCCGTAGGCATGACTCTCGACGAAATCATGATTGCGAACACCCCGGCAAGCTTCGAGCCTACTCTCGACTACGTGGTAACGAAAATGCCGAGATTTCCGTTCGACAAATTCGCCGGCGCTTCCAACAAGCTCGGAACGCAGATGAAAGCCACGGGCGAGGTTATGAGCATAGGCAGAACGATTGAAGAAAGTCTTTTGAAATCCACACGTTCTCTCGAAATCGGCGTTTGCCATCTGTACATGGACAAATTCGACAAGATGTCGGTAGACGAGCTTCTCTCCTACATTGCCGAGGGCACGGACGACAGGATTTACGCAATAGCGCAGCTGATGTGGCTGGGCGTTGACCACAGCCGAATCTGCAACATAACGCAGATTGATATGCTTTTCCTGGATAAGATTAAAAACATCGTTGATTTTGAGCGTGAAACAGAAGCCAAAATCAACGACAGGGATATGCTTGTACGTGCCAAGAAAATGGGATTCAGCGACAAGTATATAGCGCATCTGTGGAAAACGGACGAGGATTCCGTATACGAAATGAGAAAAGAAATGAATCTTTTCCCGGTATACAAGATGATAGACACCTGCGCAAGCGAGTTCGACAGCTATATCCCCTATTTCTACTCGACATACGAGGAAGAAAACGAATCCGTGGTGAGCGACAAGCAGAAAATCATCGTGCTGGGTTCCGGACCTATCCGAATCGGACAGGGCGTGGAATTCGACTATTCCACGGTTCATGCAATAAAGACGATAAAGGATTTCGGCTACGAAGCCATAATCATAAACAACAACCCCGAAACGGTTTCGACGGACTACACAACGAGCGACAAGCTCTATTTCGAGCCGCTGACCGTTGAGGACGTAATGAACATTGTCGAGCTGGAAAAGCCGATGGGCGTTATAGCCTCTCTCGGCGGACAGACGGCGATAAACTTAGCCGAACCGCTCATGAAGCGAGGGGTTAAGATAATCGGCACGGACTGCGAAGCTATAGAGCGTGCCGAAAACAGAGATTCGTTCGAAAAAGTCATGGAAGAGCTGAAAATACCGCAGCCAAAGGGAAAAGCCGTTACAAACATTGAGGACGGCGTTGCCGCCGCAGAGGAGATAGGCTATCCCGTACTTGTACGTCCGAGCTACGTTTTGGGCGGCAGAGCGATGCAGATTGTCGCAAACGAGGAGGGTCTGCGCCGATACCTGAAAACGGCGGTTGAGGTTGACGAGGACAAACCCGTACTTGTGGATAAATATATAATAGGCAAAGAACTGGAGGTTGACGCAGTGTGCGACGGCACGGACGTATTCGTTCCGGGCATTATGGAACACGTTGAAAGAACAGGTATTCACTCCGGCGACAGTATCAGCGTATATCCCACGTTCAGCATATCGGACAGGGCAAAGGAAACAATTCTCGATTATACGAAACGTCTGGGACTCGGAATAGGCATTGTGGGACTTTACAATATCCAGTTTATCGTAGACAAAAACGAGGACGTATACGTAATAGAGGTAAACCCCCGTTCGTCGAGAACTGTTCCGTTCCTCTCGAAATCCACCGGATATTCGCTCGCCGACATCGCAACGCTTGCGATACTCGGAAAAAGTCTGAAAGAACAGGGATTCACGAAGATGTATCCTGCCGAAAAGAAAAAATGGTACGTCAAAGCGCCGGCATTCTCGTTCTCGAAGATAAGGGGACTGGACGCATATCTTTCGCCCGAGATGAAATCCACGGGAGAAGCGATAGGCTATGACGACAGGCTGACACGTGCGCTCTACAAGGCGCTGAAAGCCTCCGGCATGAAAGTGGAAAACTACGGCACGCTTTTCGTTTCCGTTGCGGACAAGGACAAGGACGAAGCGCTTCCGCTGATAAAGAGGTTTTACAAGCTCGGATTCAATATAGAAGCTACGGAGGGCACGGCGAATTACCTCGTGAATCACGGAATCAAGACGAGAAAACGTGCGAAAATCAGCGAGGGCAACGAAGAAATCCTCGATTCGATACGCAAGGGATATGTAACGTATGTTATAAATACAAGAGATATAAGCGAAAGCCGCGAATCGGAAACGGACGGATACAAGATAAGACGGTGCGCCGTTGAAAACAACGTAACGATGTTTACGGCTCTCGATACCGTGCGTGTGCTGCTTGATGTGCTTGAAGAAATGACAATCTGTATTTCGACTATAGACGGAGAATAAAAATGAAACAAAGTATTTTGGAAATATCGGAAAACAAGAAAATCGCAAAAGACGTATATCTGATGAAGCTTTCGGGAGATGCGGACACCGCCCCGGGGCAGTTCATAAACATAAAGCTTGACGGATTTTTTCTGCGCCGCCCGATTTCGATATGCGACGTATGCGGAGATGAAACTACGATTATATATAAGACGGTCGGCAGCGGCACGGAATATCTGAGCCGCTTAAATGCCGGCGAAAAGCTTGACGTTTTGAGCGGACTCGGCAACGGCTTCGACCTGTCGAAAAGCGGAAACGCTCCGCTCGTCATAGGCGGCGGAGTCGGCGTTCCCCCGATGTATTATCTGGCGAAATGCCTGAAAAACGAGGGCAAAGACGTTACGGCTGTTTTGGGATTCAACACGGCGGACGAGGTTTTCGGCACAAAAGAATTTGAAGCCTTGGGCATAAACACCGTATTGGCAACGGCGGACGGCAGTCTGGGCGAAAAGGGATTTGTGACGGACGTTCTGCCGGATTCCTACACATATTTTTACACCTGTGGTCCCGAACCAATGCTGAAAGCCGTATACGGCAAAACCGTAACTTCCGGGCAGCTAAGCTTTGAAGAGAGAATGGGCTGCGGTTTCGGAGCGTGCATGGGTTGTTCGTGCAAAACGAAATACGGCAGCAAGCGAATCTGCAAGGACGGTCCTGTGCTGGTGAAGGAGGAAATCATATGGTGAATACCGAAGTTAATTTAAGCGGACTTACGCTTTCCAACCCCATAATCCCGGCAAGCGGAACGTTCGGCTACGGATATGAATTTGCCGAATATTACGATATAAATATATTAGGCTCGTTTTCGTTCAAGGGGACTACGAAAGAACCCCGTTTCGGAAACGCAACACCGAGAATTGCGGAAACTCCGAGCGGAATGCTCAATTCCGTGGGACTGCAAAATCCCGGTATAGACGCAGTTGTCGGCGAGGAACTGCCGAAGCTGAAAAAATGCTTTAACAAAAAGGTTATAGCCAACATCAGCGGATTTTCGCTCGACGAATATGTGTATTGCTGCGAGAGGATAGACAGGGAAGAACAGGTCGGCTTGATTGAAGTAAACATCAGCTGTCCGAATGTACACGGCGGAGGAATGAGTTTCGGGACGTCCGCAAAGTCTGCGGAAGAAGTAACGTGTGCCGTTAAAAAGGTTACGACAAAGCCGGTTTATATAAAGCTCAGTCCGAACGTGACGGATATAACGGAGATTGCGAAAGCGTGCGAAGCCGGCGGAGCGGACGGCATTTCCATGATAAACACGCTAATGGGAATGAGGATAGATTTGAAGAGAAGAACTCCGATACTTGCGAACAAGTCCGGCGGATTTTCCGGCAGAGCCATATTCCCGGTTGCGGTGAGCATGATATACAGAGTATACGAAGCTGTGAACATACCTATAATCGGCATGGGCGGCATTGCGACAGCGGAAAACGTCATAGAAATGATGCTTGCCGGTGCCTCTGCTGTGCAGATAGGAGCGGAAAACCTTGTAAATCCGTTTGCGTGCAGGAATATAATCGGAGATTTGCCGAGAGTAATGAAGAAATATAATATAGAAAAACTGAGCGATATAACAGGAGGTGCTCACCATGGGTAAAGACGTAATAATTGCGCTTGATTTTGAAAGCAAGGCGAAAACACTGGAATTTCTTGATTTGTTTCAGGGGAAGAAGCCTTTTGTGAAGATAGGTATGGAGCTTTTTTATGCCGAGGGACCCGATATAATCAGAGAAATCAAAAAAAGAGGACACAAGATATTTTTGGATTTGAAGCTGCACGATATACCGAATACGGTGAAAAAATCCATGGCGGTTCTTAGGAATCTCGATATAGATATGTGCAATCTTCATGCGGCAGGCACAAAAGCCATGATGACTGCGGCGCTTGAAGGACTGACGGGAGAGGACGGCAAACGTCCGCTGCTGATAGCCGTGACGCAGCTCACCTCGACCGACCAGGAGAGAATGACAAACGAGCTTTTGATAGACCGTCCGATTGACGAGGTTGTAATGAAATATGCCGAAAATGCTCACGACTGCGGACTTGACGGCGTGGTTTGCTCGCCGCTTGAAGCCGGCAAGGTGAAAAGCGTTTGCGGAAACGAATTTCTGACCGTTACTCCCGGCATCAGATTTGACGATGCTTCAAAGGGCGACCAGGTGAGAGTTACCACTCCGGCGAGAGCTAAGGAGATAGGCTCGGACTATATCGTGGTCGGCAGACCGGTAACGGCGGCGGAAAACCCGGTCGAAGCATATGAAAGATGTGTCGCTGATTTTGTAGGATAAAAGGAGTGTATAATTATGCCAATGGTAGATATGCCGATAAGCGAACTTGAAAAATATACGGGGGTAAATCCGAAACCCGCCGATTTTGATGAATTTTGGGACAAAGCAATAGCGGAAATGAAAGCTGTTGAGCCGGAGGTAACATTTACAAAATCCGAATTTCAATGCCCCGGTGCGGAATGTTATGATATGTATTTTACAGGAGTGAACGGTGCAAGAATTTATGCAAAGCATCTGCGCCCGTCAAAAATCGAGGGGAAAATTCCCGCTGTGCTGTTGTTTCACGGATATTCCGGATATTCCGGGGAATGGTATGAAAAATTAAGCTATGTTAATGCAGGTTTCGCCGTTTTTGCAATGGATACAAGAGGTCAGGGAGGAAAAAGCGAAGACGTCGGCGGTGTTGCCGGCAATACATTAAACGGACATATTATAAGAGGTCTTGACAATGACGACCCGAACAAGCTGCTGTTCAGAGATATTTTCCTTGATACGGCAGAGCTTGCAGGTATTGCGATGAACATGGATTTTATTGACGAAACCAAAATCTGCGCTCACGGCGGAAGCCAGGGCGGCGCCCTGACGGTTGCATGCGGCGCACTGGAACCGAGGGTTGCAAAGATTGCACCAATATATCCGTTTTTGTCTGATTACAAGCGTGTGTGGGATATGGATTTGGATGTTGATGCATATTTGGAATTAAGACAATATTTCAGAAATTTCGACCCTGCTCACGAAAGGGAAACCGAAATATTTACAAAACTCGGATACATAGATTTACAGCATTTGGCACCGAGAATAAAAGCAAAAACACTGATGATTACGGGACTTATGGATTCTGTATGTCCGCCGTCCACTCAATATGCGATATACAACAAGCTGAATTGCGAGAAAAAGCATATATTATATCCGGATTACGGACATGAAGCCATAAAAACCGCTTCCGACAAAGTATTTATGTTTTTATCGGATAAATAATCAATATCTGTTTCAAAACCGCAGAGGAGGTTCAATAAGGGGCTTTAGCCCCGTCATTCAACGTTTTCAGCGGGGGATTGTATCCGCCGCTGAAAAAATTAAGATGTCACCCGCCGCCTACAGAGGCGGAAGACTTCTTAATTTAGTTATATGGCTAAATTCGCTTTCAGCGAGCTATAAAGGAGGATAATTATGGAAAAGATTACAGCGAAAAATTTATTATCTATCGGTGCGGTATTCCTGCGCCCGAACGACCCGTTCACCTGGGCGAGCGGAATAAAAAGTCCGATATATTGCGATAACCGTCTGACGCTTACCGCTCCCGAGGTAAGAACGCAGATTGAAGATGGACTTGCCCGGCTTATAAAAGAGAACTACCCCGATGCGGAAATCCTCATGGGAACAAGCACGGCAGGCATAGCGCATGCCGCCATAACGGCGCATATAATGGGACTTCCCATGGGATATGTGCGCAGCGGTGCGAAAGACCACGGCAGAGGAAATCAAATTGAGGGCAAGCTGGAAAAAGGTCAGAAAGCCGTTGTTGTCGAAGACCTTATTTCCACGGGCGGCAGCGTGATAGAGGTTGTGGAAGCGCTGCGTGCGGCAGGTGCGGACGTTCTCGGAATCGTCAGCATATACACATACGGCATGAAAAAAGGTCTTGAAAGGCTTGCGGCTGCGAATGTGAAAAACGTCAGCCTGACGAATTTCGATGTTACCGTCGCCGTTGCCGCAGAAGAAGGATATATCAGGGAAGATGAGAAGGAAAGCCTTATCAAATTCCGAAACAACCCGAGTGACGAAAGCTGGATGAAAAAATGAGACACCTTATAGATATTCTTGATTTAAGCGTCGGAGAAACCGAACAGCTTTTAAAATGTGCGGAGGATATAATAGCGAATCCCGAAAAATACCGTGAAAAGTGCAAATACAAAAAGCTTGCAACGCTGTTTTTCGAGCCGTCCACGAGAACAAGGCTCAGCTTTGAAGCGGCTATGCTGGAGCTGGGCGGCAGCGTTCTCGGCTTTTCCGAAGCCGCAAGCAGCTCCGCAACGAAAGGCGAGAGCGTGGCGGATACCGTCCGTGTTGTCGGCTGCTATGCCGACATCATAGCCATGCGCCACCCGAAAGAGGGAGCGCCCATGGTTGCAAAAATGAATTCAAACGTACCCATAATAAATGCGGGCGACGGCGGTCACAACCACCCCACGCAGACTCTGACGGATTTGCTCACGATAAAGCGCGAAACAGGCAGACTGAACAATCTGAACATAGGAATCTGCGGCGACCTCAAATTCGGCAGAACGGTACATTCGCTCGTCAGCGCAATGTCCAGATACGGCGGTATAAAAATCTATGCAATATCGCCGGCGGAGCTTAAGCTGCCGAAATACATCAAAGAGGACGTTATCGAAAAAAACAATATGGATTTTTACGAAACGGACAGTCTTGAAGAAGTTATGGGCGACCTTGATATTCTCTATATGACAAGGGTACAAAAGGAAAGATTTTTCAACGAAGCGGACTACGAACGTCTGAAAAACAGCTATGTCCTTACGAAAGACAAGCTGAAAACGGCGAAAGAGGATATGCGCATACTCCATCCGCTGCCGAGGGTAAACGAAATCTCGACCGAAGTGGATTCGGACATCAGAGCCGCATATTTCAGGCAGGTGCTGAACGGGAAATATATGCGTATGGCGCTTATTCTTATGCTTTTGGAGGAATCGTTATGAACATAGACGAAATAACAGGCGGAATAGTTATAGACCACATAAAGGCAGGCAAGGGCATGGAAATATATCATTTTCTCGGACTGGAGAAGCTCGACTGCCAGGTTGCCATAATCAAAAATGCTTCAAGCCGAAAAATGGGCAAAAAGGATATTATAAAAATTGATTCGGTTATTGATACGGACTTGAATGCTCTCGGATATATCGACAGAGGAATCACCGTTAATATAATCAAAAACGGCAGACGTACGGAAAAGTTTCATCCGCTGCTGCCGGAGCGCATTGAAAATATAATCAAATGCAAAAATCCGAGATGCATAACGACAACGGAGCAGGAGATTGTTCATATTTTCAAGCTTACCGACAGGGAAAAAGGCATATACAGATGTATATACTGCGATGCCGAAAATAAGTAAGGGCGGATTTAATTTAGCAGTACAGACCCGCAGGGGTGCTTAATGGGAATTGCGAATTAATAATGCATAATTCATAATGCATAATTCATAATTAATATCTGATTCAGCGGCACAAACTAACGCCTCCCCTGTGTAAGGGGAGGGGGACCGCCTGTGGTGGTGGAAGGGTTGTCAAAATCCTTGTGTAAGGAGCCGGAAGCTGCCGTGCAGCGGAGGTGTGGGGACCACGTCAGTGGTGGAAGGGTTGTCAATGGCTGCATAAACTGCGTAATAATGCCGTTCGTACAGACCTACAACCCCTCAGTCAGCTTCGCCGCCAGCTCCCCTTACACAGGGGAGCCTATCGAAGTACACACAAACCTTATTCAGTGCCCTTACACGGGGGGGGGAGCCTATACGAAGTCTGTGCAAACCTTATTCAACGGCACAAACTAACGCCTCCCCTGTGTAAGGGGAGGGGGACCGCCCGTGGCGGTGGAAGGGTTGTCAATGGC
>CAKVOK010000064.1 GCA_934792465.1 uncultured Clostridia bacterium
TAGCTATACTTGAACTAATTGTACTTACAATATCCGCTTTAGTCTTGAATTCCTTACCAATTAGACTTTTGAGAACTAATATTTGGTTGTAATCTGATATATTATTCTCTTTCATTTTATTATCTATATCATACTCAAGCACATCTTGATAATTATTGCAATATTGCAAAACAAGTGGATAGTCACCTTCTTTAACACTGTTTAACCCAGCTAAAAGTGCAAATTCTTCAATCTTTTTATCGAAATCAACAAAATCTGTATATGTATTATAATCGAAGAATGAGCTAAACTTTAGTATATTGTCATTATCTTTTAAATCGGATAATGTCGCGGTTACTCTTTCAGAAATGTCTAAAGATGACAAATTATCTAACAGAATACCTGTTTTATCACTTGCTTCATTTATCACCTGCAACAATATACACCTGTTCAGAGCACTTACACTCAGAACGTCACCCTCTTTATCTTTTATTGGCATTTTAGCAACCAACTCACAAGCATAAGCTTTTCTCTCTGCTAAAGCTGCATATTTATCAATCATAATCCCCAAAGAATTAAGAGCAATGGCGTTGTCCTCGTTATTCAATAATGATTCTATTTCTTCTTTGCTTCCCGTTTGTATTATATTAATTATCTCGTCTCTTTTTTGTTTGCTGACATAATAGAAATCGTTTTCTATATAAGGACTTATAATTCCTTCTTGATTTTTTATTCCATCTCCATATATTAAGACATCATAGTAGCCTGAAGCAATATAATCAGACAAATCAAAATCCTTAGAAAAACAACCATTATCATCTAATGTATCGCAATAGATAAGCCCGGGCTTTGTCCAATCATATCCACTATCATTTCGGGGTATCATTGCTATTGTAAAGCTTCTTTGTTCTTTAGCCTCTGTTTCTATATTAACATCAAGCTTTTTTCCTTTTACAGAAACATCAGTATTATCAGAAAAGACTGTGCTCGCTGCCTCACATTCATCTACAACAATATTATTTTCATCCAGAAAATAATATCCAAGCTGGTTTTTATCAGAATATTTAACAGTTCCGAAGTTATTACTTACAATACTAACAGTATCATTTCCACAAGCAGGACATACTCTAAAATCCGATGCCGCAAAAACTTTTCCACCGTTTTCATCATCATTAAAGCTGACAAATCTATAGTTTTTATTTTCATCTAAATCATTGATAATCAATGCTTCTGTTTGCAATTCATCAAGCTCTGCTTCAAGCTCCAATTCATTCCCGTTTGATAAATATGTAATATTTTCTACTCTGAACTCAGGCTTTGCCGTATAAAAAGCAAACTCAGTATCACTAACAGCTTCATCAAACATATTGTTTACACCGGAAACCTGTATCTTATACTCAGAACTATAATTCAGCTTTGTTGCAGGTTGTAATTTTATAGTTCTGTCATCATATAAAATCGAAGCCTCGACTTCTTTACCATTTTCATCGAAAATACTTATTGTACCGGTATCCGGCATAACATAATGATCAAATTTTATTTCTATTGGTGATTCAACAAATACATTATACTTATTTGTTACCTCGTTTGCTTTGTTGTAAAAAACAAACGAACTGATATTCATACTTGTGTCTTCAGGTGGAATCATAAAAATCTGAATTTGGTCTATCCAATAATCTTTTTTAGACTGATTTTTTAGATATATGAAAGTTCCGTTATTAGCTGCTGTATTCAACGGCTTATACATATATTGCCACTGATCCCTTGTGCTTGTTCTTAACACTTCACCATTATTAGCTTTTATCTCATACCAGCTTGTTCCGCTTGGGATATATTCCCACAAGCCTATATAAGCACAACCTTCAGCAATCGCTGCGTTAATTTTTTTGTTATCGCCACTAATGGTTTTTGGGAAAGTTATTGCACCTTGTCCGAACGAACCATCTTCCTTCGCAAGTATCTTAAAAGATTTTTCGCCTACTTTTACATTATCATCTACAATTTCACCGGCGATAGACCATCCACCCCACGTACAACCGGTAAAGCTATCTGTAAATATATCCTTTAGAACAATAGCTCCGTCCGGTAATCCTTCTTCTGTTGTTATTGTTAATATACTCTGTTCAGAAACATCTTCCTGCGAATATACAAATGTTGTTGTCATTCCGAATAACATTGATAAAACAAGAATACTTGCATATAATTTTGACACGAACAATCCCTCCTTTGCAATTATTCATAAATCGTACCTTATTGATTTTGTTGACTCCATGTTTTCCTTACAATTTTAATAAGCTCATCAGAACCCAATTGTTTACACTTATCTACAAAATTCTGCCAATTGTAGTTTAACAGGGATAATGAGAAAAGTAACGTAAGTGAAAAAAGGTGAGAAAAGGCGGGAAAGACATTTATAAACAGGGATTTTAACAGGATTTAAACGAATTTTAATGATTTTTATGCGAGAAAAGTTTTCTCATGGACGTGTTAGACGATTTTGGCGAAAATGGTGGCAGGTGAGCGGAAAGTGAAAATAGCGTTTAAACGGTGTTAAAATTTAATTTAAATATGATTAAAGCACGTTGTCGGAGTGGCTGAAACGTGCTTTTTTGCTATGTATTTTGAAATTTTAAGATGTTTTAATGATTTGAGCGGCAGTGTTTAAATTTATAACAAATGCCATGTGTGATATTTACAAAATATGTATTTTTAATACGAAATTTTTTACGGGTTAATGCGAAATGTTTCGTTCTTAGTATCTATCGGCATTTTAATGATTTTCGTAAATTTTAACGTTTCGCATTAAAAAATCATTTAAATGCGTTTAAATAAATGGAAATATTTTACTTATTATGACACAAATGAGAGTACTGTTATCAGGCTTACAGCTATACTTATGAGAGCCAGCACCATGAAAAATATCATTATTTCGGTTATCGTTTTAACATTTTTTGTGCACTTGGTCATTTTATCACACAATTCGAGTAACATAATATTACTGAATTGTTCTTCCGTAGGGTCTATGTCTACTTTTTCAAATTTAACGTATTCTATGCCACAGCCTTTTTCGGAATCGTATGTTCTTTCAGCATACCCGTCTTTTTCGGAATCGCTCAATTTTTTGTATTCTTCGGGGGTTATGCATATTTCCTCTTCTAAATACCCTTGCTTTTCCAAAAAATTCAGTCGTTGTTTTTCATACCTCATGTTTTACACCTCATTTTCATTATTTATATACTTATTATAACATAGTATACAGAAAAATGCAAGAAAGTTTTATATTATTAGAACTTTGCACGGAGTTCAATGACTTTTCCGAGGATTTTAACAGGCAATGTTTCAATTTCTTTGTTTGTGTAGTACATCGGTGCATAGTTTGAATTTATTGACACAAGCATTATGCCGTCGGTTTGCTTGATTACTTTTTTGCACGTGGCATCCTCTCCGTTGATGAGTACTATAGCTATGTTTCCGCTATCAACATCAGATTGCTGGCGGACTATGACCACATCTCCTTTGCAAAAGCGAGGTTCCATGCTATTTCCGTGTATTTTTAATGCAAAAAACTCTCCTGTTTTGGACAATTCTTCTTCAATCTCTTCGTAGTCAATAATATTTTCGGCAGCTGTAATCGGAACTCCGGCAGCAACACGTCCGAGAACAGGTATGTGTATTCCTTGTTTTTCCTGCGTGCTATTGTTATTTAATATGTAGTCAATTGATACTTTAAAATACTTAGACATCGCTTGCAATATAGACATATCCGGATTTGTTCGCCCTTTTTCCCATTGACTTACTGCTGTTTGGTGTACATTTAGTATTTCAGCTAATTTTTGTTGTGATAAGCCATTTTGTTTTCGCAATTCGTATATTCTGTTCATATATAACCACCCGTTAATTAGTACTTTAATATAATTATAATAGATATACTAATAAAAGTCAATGAAATTTTAAAAAATAATAGAATATCTATTGACAAAACAAAAAAACAGTGCTATAATAATAGTGTAGCTATTAAAAGGAGGGGTTAAAGTGGGACTTAAAGAACTAAGACAAAAAAATAATCTTACACAGATTGATATTGCAAAAAAATTAAAAGTGACTCAAGGAGCTGTTGCACAGTGGGAAAAAGGACTATGTTCGCCGACTGCAAAAAAACTTCCACAGTTGGCGGAAATACTAAAGTGCAGTATAGATGATATATTTAATGAAAGGAATGGTAGAAAATGAAGAAAGAAGTAGCGACGATATATGATTTGTCAAGAATATGCAGGACGTCTGTGGATTGTCCTAAATGTCCATTGGGAAAGTGGGGAGCTTGTTATGGGGCTATAGCCAATAGACCCGATGATGTTAATGAGAAAATCCTCAAATGGGTTAAAGAACACCCGATAAAGACACGACAGAACAAGTTTTTAGAGATGTTCCCGAATGCAATTCTTGACGACAATGGAGTTTTAAATGTCGAGCCGTGTGACTTTGATAAGGACTATTCGACAAATGATTGTTCAAGGTTTTCTTGCCCGGATTGCAGAAAAAAATATTGGCTTAAAGAGGTAACAGAATGAGCAAATGCGGAAAATGTGCACACAAGCAAGTGTGCTACATAAAGCAGCTGCACGACATTGAACTATCGGAGTATGACGAGGAAAACGAGATTCCGGGCAGCGATGAGGAATGCGGATACTATACGGAGGGCGGCGAGACAAGCACGGCGGTATGTGCGGCGTGCTTGCACAGGCACAACGACAATACAAACGGCAAGCCGATAAGCTACTGCGACATACTAAAAATACGGTTCAAAGATATGTTCAACTTCAGCTGCCGGAAATTTGAAGAAAAGAGGAGTAACAATGGCAGCGGAGATACTGAAAGAGCTGGCGGACGTGGCAGTGCTTACGTTGATTACAACGGCGATTTTTATACTTATTAAGAAAGGATAAAAGAGATATGGACAGAGAACAGGCTTTACGAGAACTATATGAAGAGAAAATGCAAGAAGTGTTTGAATGTTCGGCGAATTATCTTATGACCACTCCAAGAAAAGGATATGAGGATGAGTTTTACCGGGCGAAGAAAATAGCGGAAATACTGAAAGAAATGATTGATGAAATGTGTTGAGAGTGGTTTACAACCCTTCCACCACTAACGTGGTCCCCCTCCCCTTACACAGGGGAGGCTGTGGGAGGGGCGAACATACTCCGGCGCCCTTACACAGGGGAGGCTATCGGAGGGGCGAACATACTCCGGCGCCCTTACACAGGGGAGGCTATCGGAGGGGCGAACATACTCCGGCGCCCTTACACAGGGGAGCCTATGAGAGGGGCGAACATACTCCGGTGCCCTTGCACAGGGGAGGCTACAGGAAGGGCGAACATTAGGCAGTGTACTTACTGTGGGAGGTTTAATGCGGCGAAACACGGTTGCAAGCCCGTTGGAAGAACGCAGAGCAGACCGAAAGGAGGGACTATATGGAACAGCTGAATGTTGAACAGGTTGCGGAATTAGGCGGCTGTAGCGAAAGAAGAATCCAGCAAAAGGTTAAAACTGGCGAACTAAAGGCAGAAATCACGCTCGACAGCCGAAACCGCAAAAAATACATATTTAATCTGACAGACCTGCCGGAAGCAATGCAGAACAAATATTTCCGCACGCACAAACCGGGCGGCATAGCGCTCGCACTGACGAAATCGGCAGAAAATCAAAAACGGCTGTACACAGAATATAACGACAAGGACAGAGAACACATTAAAATGTGGGCGGAAATCCTCGAAGAATGGCAAAAAGCGAGGTTTAAATATAACGGCAACAAAACGGACGCAGACAAGTTTTTTCTTGATTCGCTGAAGCTGGAGAGAGGGCAATATTTTCAGGTATCGCTCCCCACGCTGTACCGGAAGTGGAAAGCATACAAAGAGGGCGACCTTGACGGACTGCTCGAAAACAGAGGCGGAAACGGCAAAGGCACAACGAAAATGCCGGAGGAAACGTGGCAATGGTTTTTGTATGCGTATCTTGATGAGCGGTGCTTGCCCGTTGAGCAATGTGTAAAAATGGCGACGGCATGGACAAGGGAATATCACCCGGAGCTTGCTCCGGACATACCAAGCACCATGACGTTCCGCCGCAGAATTGCGAAAGAACTGCCGAATGCTGTTGTAACAGCCGGGCGAAGCGGTGAAAAAGCATACTTTGACCGTGCCGCTCCGTACATCACGAGAGTATACGACGAACTCAAACCGAATGATTATTGGATTGCGGATAACCACACACTTGATATTATATCACATGAGGACGGCAAGCAGCACAGACTGTCGCTTACGGCATTCATTGACGCCCGTTCGGGCGTAATGGTCGGCTGGAACTTAACGGACAATCCGTGCAGCGCTTCAACGGTGCTGGCACTCCGCAAAGCGATACTGCGATTCGGCATACCGCACAATGTATATTTTGACAACGGTTCGGAATTTCTGACCTACGACCTTGCCGGACGGGGACACAGGACGAGGAAATCAAGCAATCTGATTGACAATCCGCCCGGAATATTCGACAGGCTCGGTATGAAAATGACGAATGCCATAGTGCGGAACGCACGTGCGAAGCCGATTGAGAGAACATTTAATACATTTAAAGGAAGTATATCACGAATGTTTGAAACGTTCTGCGGCGGAAACATAACGGAACGTCCGGAAGCCTTGAAAAAGACGTTAAAATACGGCAATATCCCGACAGACGAGAGTTTGCGGGAAGAAATTGCGAATCTGATTGACGGCACGTACAACGCAGGCGAATACGGCGGTGCTGTGAAAAAAGACAGAGGAAAACGGCGGATTGACGTATGGAACGAATATGCGGAAAGCATACGCAGACCGATAAACAACGATGAACTTGACCTAATGCTTATGCGGTCGAGCCGTCCGCAGAAAGTCGGCAGAAATGGCGTATACATCACGGTATCGGGTATGAAGCTCGAATACTGGGACACGGAAACATGGCGGCTGCTCGACAAAAAAGTATATGTACGATACGACCCCGAACACCTTGAAACGGTGCGGATATACGAAGCCGAAACGGACAAATACATACGCACTGTCCCGGTAAGTGAGGACACAAGAATATTGTTTAACGATACGCCGGAAAAGGTCGCTATCGCACAAGCGAAGATACGCACGGTGCGCAAGGCTATCAAAGACCAGCTGAACGAATACCGTACAAATTTACCGCCGTCACAGCGTATTGACATATTGGATATGCAGCTAAGGCGAGCGAAAATCGGCTTGCAGGATTTTGAAATCAAGCACCCGGCAACGATTATCCCGGTGCGTGCAAACGAAGAGCCGATACAGAAAGCCGTCGGCGGCGAGCATACCCCTGTTATTGTAGACATACGAAAAATGAACGCAAATGCTATTAAAAATAAAGGAAAGAGGTAAACGGAAATGAAAACATATGATGACATCGAACGGCAGGAACTCTTACGAAAGGCATACAAGCTCGGTGATGAGGTGGGCAGCCTCAACAAAGCGGGGCAGCTGATGAAAGTATCTTCGGCGATACTTTCGGGACTGAAATCGGGCGCATACAAGGGAAATCACGACAAACAGTATGCTATAATCGAAGCATATTTCGAGGCGGACGAAGCGGCAAAAGACGTGTATCACCACGGCGAATACGTACCGACGAGCATATCGGAGGATATATACGAGATAATACGCAACTGCCACGCAAAAGGCGGTCTTGCCGTAGCTGCCGGGGACGCAGGTGTGGGAAAGACGCAGGCGGCGAAAAAATATGCGGCGGACAATCCGAATATGGCGATATACCTAAGCATGAACCCATGTATCAAAAATATTAAGGCAGTGCTTAAAGCTTTAGCATTGAGATTAAATGTGACGGAACGAACGGTAGACGAACTATGGCTCGGTATTGCTCACAAGCTACGCAACAACACGGTACTGATATTCGATGAAGCGCAACATTTGCCGATTAAAACAATTGAAATGCTCCGTGCATTTGCGGACTATTTCGCCGACAACGGTCAGACGCTCGGCATAGTATTTATAGGAAACCTCGAAACAGTGAGCAATTTCAGCGGCGGCAAACGTGCGGAATTTGCGCAGATTGCGAACCGCACGAAGCAAAAGCGGCTGTACACCGTGAAAAACATAAAGCGAAGCGATATAACAAAGCTGTTTCCGGAGTTGGCGGAACAGGAAAAAGAGATTGAATTTTTGTATGCCATAGCGCAGAGCAGGCAAGCACTGCGAGGTGCGGTGAATTTATTTGCCAACGCATACGACAATGAAAACATAAGCTACAACGGACTTGTGGCAATGGCAAAGCACATGGAGATGGACATATGAAAAGTGTAATAATCGGATTTATTGTATTACCGTTCGCCGTATTTGCGGCGGCGGTATGCAGAGGATATGCGGCGTGCGGAATTGAGGTATTGACTCCCGTATTGATACCACTCCTGTGCATAGCTTTTAACAGCATTAAAACTACATTTAAACAAATTTTTAAAGGAGATGTAAACTATGATTAAACAGAAAAAACTGACAAGCAAATGCGGTATCACGATACCAAAGGATTTGAGAGCCGAAGCCGGAATACACCCGAACGAAGCCGTTGATATGGTATACACGGGCAACGGTATACTGATACGCAAGCACACGGCGACGTGCTTTATATGCTCATCACCCAAAAACGTAATAAAATACGGACACATCGAACTTTGCGCCGACTGCGCAAAACATTTTAATAAGGAGGCATAATCATGGAGATGAAAGACAGAATCACAAAACTATTGACGCTTAAAAAACAGCTGAAAGAAACACAAAAACAGATTGGTGAAGAAGAGGCATATTTCCTCAAACAGGCTGAAAAGGATTTAGCCGACAGCAAGAAAAAGAGCATAACCTACACAAACGACAGCGGCGACAGTGTAACAATCACAAACGCACAGGAAGTAAAAATCATATATCCGTCATATCTTGCCGGGATATTCAAGGGCTGTTATGCCGATGTGGTAAAAGAAGAAACCGTATACAAGGTATCGGCACAGATTAAACGTATGCTGTGCGGAATATGCACAGGTGAATACGTGAATGAGGGACTGAATGAAGTTATTAAAGAAGCTGCCGGCGGCGTTAATGACGTGTACGCTGTATTGAAAAAGAAAATCAAGGGCGTAAGCTTCGACAGCGACAAAATGAATTTCAAAAACCTTGCCGGGCTTAATGACGAGGACGCAGAAGCATTTGCTTATTATGCGGCGGAAGCGGCTGTATGGGACACTCTCGAAAACGTTATCAAAATGAACGAGGTCGAAATAGAACCGGAGTATTATATTGATAAAATCAAAACTGCGTGTATTACAGAGGAAAAGCTAAAGGTTACGGCGGCAGGTGCGGCAGATGAAGATTGACGGCATGCAGATTAAAAGGATATATGCGGCAGGTGCGGCACTCGGTATTGTGGGACGTGACCGTGAGGACGACCTGCATAATATGATTATGAGTATGTACGGCAAAGAAAGTATAAAAGATTTAACACATACGGAGGCAGCGGAAGTATTAATGCGGTTGAACGAACAGACTATCCCGGGGCGGATAACGGAGCAACAGAAAAAGAAATGCTGGGCATTGATATACAAGCTGTGCAAGCTTGACCCACGGGACGCAGAACCGAACGCAAGGCTTGCCGGAGCTGTGCAGAAAATACTCGGAATACCGAGTCTGGCGAAAAATCCTCTTAAATGGGTAACGTTTAAACAGGCTGAAAAGCTCATTGAATATCTGAAACGGTATGTGCGGACGGAGGAAAAAAGGAATGGAAATAGAAAAGAGTGATTTAAAAGAACCGTATGCAAGCATGGCGGAGATGATAGGACTTGAAAATGTGCTGAAGCTTGCGGAAATGTTCGGCGGCGAGATGATATATCTGCCAAAACTTGACGGCATAATGCGCAGCGTGAGGAACAAGGAAATCCGAGAAAAATTTAACGGGTACAACTTTAAAGACCTTGCAAAAGAATACGGAATAACAGATGTTGCGATACGGCTGATATGCTCCGACATACTACAGGAAAAGCGCAATGCACCGCCGCCGGGACAAATGTCAATATATGATTTTGAGGAAAAGTAATTTACTTAAATTCTCAATTGGAAAAATGAGCGAATATATAGTATAATGTAGTTAAGATAAAAACTTGACTACATTATTTTTTTATGGGAGAAAGCTATGGAAAATATAAATCTGTTTGAAATACTCTTAACGCTGCTTCTCGGTGTTGCCGGATATTTTTTAAAGCGCACTATGGGAGCGCTTGACGCCGTGGCGGAACGTGTGCGGACACTGGAACGCACCACGACCGATAAAGCTACGTTTAAAGAACTTGAAAACAAGATTGAAAAGCGGTTTGACGGTATGCAGAACGATATTAAGGATATACGCAACGACTGTATTACCAAATCGGATTTTGTAACCGAAATATCCAAGCTTGACCGTAAGATTGACAGAATACTTGATGTGATTATAGAAAGAGGCGGTAATAATGGATGATTTAAAAAAACAGATTGAAGCAGGCAATTTTGCTGTGAACAACGGTGCCGTGATACGTACCGTAAATATATTAAACGGCGGCTGGATTAAATATGATGTAATAAAGACGGTGCTTGATTTTGTGCCGCTCCGCAACCTCATATACTTACAGCGTGCCGGATATATTGATGTACGGTACTGCAAGTCGAAAGCGCTGATAAACGTTGAGGACGCAAGCTGTGACGATATAGAGGTAACACTCACGGCGAGGGGCATGAAGCTTACTACGTGCGTTATAACCGATGAGGCGGTGATTATATGAACCGACAGCGCAAATGCAGTAATATAGACAGACTGCCGCCGCAGATACGTGACACTGCGGAGGAGATGATGAGAAATCCCACGAACACATACAAGGATATTGCGGAGTATATCAAAAGCAAAGGATTTAAAACAAGTGTATCGGGCGTAGCTCGTCATGCGGCAAACCTTAACGAAACCGCCGCAACGCTTAAAATGGCGCAGGAAAATTTCCGTGTTATTATGGAAGAAATAAACAAGTACCCGAATCTTGATACGACAGAGGGCATAATACGCTTGTTGTCAAACCATGTAATAGAAGCAATTAACGCAACGCCGCAGGAAGCGTGGAAAGGGCTCGACCCACTTAAACTGATACAGCAGGCAACGGCGCTGACACGTGCGGCGGCATATAAAAACAAGATTGACGTATCCAACAAAGATATGTACGACAAGGGGCTTGATTATATCAAGGGACTTGTATTTGAAGCGATGAGCAAGGAAAAGCCGGAGCTTTACAAAGAAGTATCGGAATACCTTAAATCAAAGGAGGAATCCGAATGTACGTAATACGTGCGCAGACGGGTGAAGAAACCGAAGTCTGCAAGATATTGAGGGAAAAACATCTTTATCCGATTTTGCCGAGCAAAATAATGTATATACGGCGATTCGGCAAATGGCGGAAAGAAGAGCAGATTTTAATGCCGGGATACGTCTTTCTGAAGAAAAACGAAATCACGGCACGTGAATACTACAGAATTAAAAGCATACCGGGAGTAATAGGCATACTCGGCACGGACGGCAAGCTGTCCGCACTGCCGAAGAATGAGGAAAGCTTTATAGAGTTGCTCAACAACGGCGGCAAGCCTATAGAACCGGTTAAAATAACAAACGTGCCGGCGGTCGTGATAAACGGCAGAAGCTTCACGGTATTGAAGATATTCAAACGGCAAAAACGTGTGCGGATATATATTGATATATTCGGTAAAGAACACAACATCGACATAGCGGCGGAGATAGTCTGACGGTTGATTCGTCCCGGAGGATTTGCCGCCGCAATACATAAAAATCATCAGTCGAACGTAAATACTCGTCCGAATGGCGAAGCATACCCATTTAAAAACATTAAAACGCTGTTAAAATTCATTAAAGTTTTTTCGGACGTCAAATTATGTGAAAAAAGATGAAAATGCCTTAAATCGAATTTTGAGCGAAAAAGAGAGGTGAGCCGATTTGAACGAAGCGGTGAAAAAATTAAACCGATTAATGGCAGTTGATGAGTCCTCGAAAACGGCTCGCAAGAAATACCGCAAAGCGAGAGAATCGTTTTGGGAATTTTGCAAATTAATCAATCCGAAGTTTTTTAAAGACAGCCGTCCGCATTTAAAAAGGATTGCGGACACGCTGCAAGCATTGTATGAGGGGCGCATAGTGCGCCGGGGCGATACGTGGGAAATACACCTGACTCCGCAAAAAAATCCGTGTAAAAAGCTTATGCTCAACGTACCGCCCCGACACGGGAAGAGCTACACCGTATCATTGTTTGTGCAGTGGGTGTACGGAAAAAACATAGAAAACAAAGTTATTGCCGTTACGTACAACGAGATTTTGGCGGGTCGTTTTTCCGTCAATGTGCGTGACGGCATTGACGCTACGAGGATAGACGACAATTTGGTGGTATTCTCGGACGTATTCCCGGAAGTTAAAATCAAAGACGGCGACGCCGCAAAGCAGATATGGGCGTTGTGCGGACAATATTTTTCTTATCTCGGCACAGGCTTCGGCGGTACGATTACGGGTGTCGGCTGTAACATAGGTATCATAGACGACCCGGTGAAGAATAACAAAGAGGCGTTTAACGAAAATCTGCTGCAAGGGCAGTTTGACTGGTATTCTGACACGTTTTTATCACGTATCGAAGAGGGCGGCATACAGATTATAATCATGACACGGTGGAGTACGAAAGATTTATGCGGTCGGCTGCTGGAACAAGAACCGGAAGAATGGTACGAACTGCGAATGCAAGCTGAAACGGACGGTGAAATGCTGTGTCCGGAATTGCTGAGTCTTGAATCGTACAAAAAGAAGTGCGCTGTGATGAGCGAGCCTATCGCTGCTGCAAACTATCAGCAGAAGCCCGTAGACCTTGAGGGCTGTCTGTATCGTGACTTTAAAACATATGACACGATACCGTATGAAGAAAACAAGGCAAAACATATTGTTGCGTACTGTGATACCGCTGATACGGGAAGCGACTATCTGTGCCTCATAATTGCGGCGGCGATACAAGGGTATTACTATGTACTCGATGTGTATTACACTACCGCTCCCATGGAGATTACGGAAACGGAAGCCGCACGGCGGTTATACGAACACAAGGTAAACACGGCAACGATAGAGAGCAACAACGGCGGCCGGGGATTTGCGAGAGCCGTTGAAAAACAGCTGTGGGACAGATACCATACACGGCGGACGGCTGTCAAATGGTTTCATCAGTCACAGAACAAGCAAGCGAGAATATTGTCAAATTCTACGGCTGTTATGAATACCGTTATATTCCCGAAAAATTGGAATGTACGCTGGCCCGATTACTACAAAGCCATGTCAACGTATCAAGCGACCGGGAAAAACGAGCATGACGACGCACCGGACGCTACAACGGGACTGGCGGAACTCGGAATCATAAACGGACGTGTCCGTCTGTTTGCAAAATCATTACTGGGATTATAGGAGGATTTTTTGTGGATATACGAAAACAAATTGATAAATTTTGTACCCGTCAGCTGCCAAGGCTCGAAAATCTGCATGATTATTACTTGGGTAAACACAGGATTTTGAGAGTACAAAAAGCCGACAACAAACCGAATAACAGACTTGTAACGAATTACGCCCGTGATATTGTATTGAATACCACGGGGTATTTTATGGGCAATCCCGTTGTATATGAATGTGAGGACGAAAGCCTTAAACAGGATATTACGGACATAACGGCATACAATGACGATGACGCACACAACTTTTCTTTGTCGCTTGATATATCGACCTACGGACTGGCGTATGAGCTTATATATTTTGACAGTGATAAAAAAATCAGATATGCGAAGCTTTCGCCGCTGAACACGTTTATTTCATATAACAATGATATTGAAAGAACGATAAATTATGCGGTGTATTTTTATGACATCGAGGACGAGGAAACGGAGAAAGTGACGAGATATGCCAATGTGTATGACGATAAGTGTATAACCGCATACAGAATAGACACGGTATGTACGCTTTTGAGCAAAGAACCGCATTACTGCGGTCAAGTGCCTGTTAATATATATGTCAATAACGAGTACAAGCAGGGCGATTTTGAGCCTGTTATAACTTTAATCGACGCATACAACACAATGCAGTCGGAATCGGTCAATGATTTTCAGGCATTCGCAGACGCATATCTGCATTTGCGGGGTGCAAAAATCAATGAAGAGGACGCAGAAGAAATTCGGGAAAAGCGTATTATCGAAACGGACGAAAACGGCGAAATAAACTGGGTTGTAAAAAATGTCCCGGACGGATATATCGAAAATATAAAAAATCGGCTGAATAAGGATATTTACACAACGTCGCAGACGATTAATTTCGCCGATGAAAATTTCAACAACAACGATTCGGGGCGTGCATTGAAGCATAAGCTTCTGCAATTTGAAAACCGTGTTGCGAACACGCAGAGATATTACGAAAAATCGCTTGCGAGGCGGTGGGAAATAATCTGCGATATGCTTAATCTGCTCGGCAGAAATTATGATTTTACAAGTATTAAATTTGTCTTTAACCGTAATCTTCCGGCAGATTTGACGGAAATATCAACCATGATTGCACAGCTTACCGGAGTTGTTTCAAAGCGCACGCTTTTAGCGCAGCTGCCTTTTGTAAGCGATGTGGACGCAGAGCTGGAGGAGCTTAAAAAGGAATTGCCCGAAACGGAGCTTTTTAACGGTGAGGGCGTAAGCTATGAATAATGCGGAATATTGGGAAAAGCGTCTTGCCAAAATCAGAGATAATGCCGTAAAAAACGAAAAAATCAAAGCTATATACCGCAGAGCATACAGAACTACGGAAAAGGATTTGAAAAAGCTGTATGATGAACTTGCGGACATGGGAGAACTTACGGCTTCAAAGCTGTACCGCTCCCGGCGCTTTCTCACGTTGCTTGATGAACTGAAAAAGCAAAACGGCGATATAAAAAGCACACTTGCAAAGCGTATTAAAACAGCGTTAAAACAGGCTTTTAAAGATACTTATTCGCTTGCCGGGGAAAAACTCGGCAAAGAAACGGCATGGACGGTGCAGAACTCCAAAGCAGCCGAAACGATTATAAATACAGACTGGTCGGGAAAACATTTTTCAAAGCGGATTTGGGCGAATACAAATAAGTTATCAACCGACATTCGCCGGAAAGTGACTGATTGCGTAATACGAGGCACGGCAAAAGACACGGCGATAAAACAAATAATGAAATCGTATGATACGGGATACAACAATGCATACAGACTTGTGCAGACGGAAGTCGCCCGCACACAAAACGCCGCAAGCGTCGAGCGGTACAAAGAAGAGGGCGTCAAAAAAGCAAAGTGGGTTACGGCACATGATGAGCGTGTATGTCCGCATTGCGGAGCAATGGAGGGAAAAATATTCGATATTGACAAAGTGCCGCATATAATGCACCCACGCTGCCACTGCTCTGTTGACCCTGTTGTGTCGTCAATACCGGGAATGAAAGATATTGAGATACATTATAGGGATAAGCAGGAATACGGGAAAGAAATTACGGAAAAATAATTAAAATTTTTTTCAAAAACCTCTTGACAAATACGACAATGTGTGGTATAATATATACAGGAGGTGAGAGAAAGGCAATGGCAAAGAAAAAAATAAAGAAGTCCACCAAGAAATTCATAACGCAAATACTGGCAGACTTCCTCATAGGGTTGTTGCTTCTGATTATAGATAAATTAATCAGATAGCACGAGGGGAGAAATCCCCTCAACCCTATTATACAATATTATGCGCCATTTGTCAAGCAAAAATGAAAAGTATATTGTTTATTTTGGGGGTAGCATTTATTTTACTCGGCATAATAAGACTGATATATTTTATCAGGCACAGAAAGGATTTTGATTGATTATGTCAAATGCAATTAAACAAGCCAGAGAAGCTGCCGGACTGACACAGCAGCAAATGTCGGAACTGTTAAAAATTCCGAAACGCACCATAGAAAGCTGGGATTCCGGCAAAAGAGTACCGCCGGAATATGTGGAACGTCTTGTCATAGCGGAACTAAAAAGAAAATCTGATTGTCAATGCGATGACTAAATCACCGAAAGAGCGCCCGTAAGGGTGCTTTTTTCATACAAAAAAGGAGGTTGAATATGCTCAAAACAGAAAATCAAAAAATATACCTGACCCGTGGCGACAATGCACAAATAACGGTTACGGTAACGGATACAAACGGTGTACCGATAAGCTTTCCGGACGGTGCGGAATATACGATATATTTGACCGTCAAACGGGATATAGACGATACAACGGCGGTTATATCAAAATCGGCGGCAAATACGAACGTTATATCATTTACCCCGGCAGATACAAAAGATTTGGAGTTCGGCAGATATGTATATGACATTGAGCTGCATTATCAAAATGAGGTGCATACAATCGTAGAACCGCATACGTTTGTAATTGGTGAGGAGGTGCGTACAAATGGAGCTTAAGGCGGTTTTGAGTGCTTCCGGCGAAATGACCGGAGCGGTGGGAGTAGCAAAAGGCGAGGACGGAAAAACGCCTGTTAAAGGCGTAGATTATTTCACGGCGGCGGAAATTGCCGAGATAATTAATGCGGCACTTGCAAAGGCTGATACAAAGTACGTTGCACAGCTTACCGGGAAAGGCTTATCTGCAAACGATTATACCGATACAGACAAGGCAGAGGTGGCAAAAATCAAGGATAAGGTCGGCTTTACGGATTATGCCACGGCAGAAAGCGGAGGTGTTGTTAAAGTTAGTGAAATATATGGTACAAATATAAAGGATGGTAAATTAAGTCTTATTCC
>CAKVOK010000065.1 GCA_934792465.1 uncultured Clostridia bacterium
GGTATAAAGCAAATTCAAGCGTTTTATGTAATACCCGTAGGAAGCGGTTCGATGATTGTCGAAATCGGAAGCTTTGTAGGAACCGAGGCAAAGACAGACGCTAAAATCGAGGAAATGTTAGGAACGTTTTCCTTGAAAGAAACCAAATAAAAAACAAATTAAATCAGCCAAGCGGGAACGCTTGACGATACACCCCCGTTTGAAATTTCAAACGGGGGTGTTGCTGTATGTAGAGGTGTCGGATTTTATAGTGAACAACCCCAATTTCATCTATGACCTGTGAGGAATTATTTCCTTGCAGGTCTTATTTTTTTGCTTTACGGGGGTCCAAAACCGACTATGTTTCTCCGTATAACAAAGGAGGCTTTGATATGACACCTGAACAAAAAGCAATGATACAAAATATGAGGCACAAGCTATGCAGCTTTGTGGAAATAGCCGGTGTTCTCGGACTTCCTGTTAACACAATCAAGTCCTATTGTTACAGAAATCAACTGAATACTGAGGAACTGTTAAAAAATGCAGTGGCTTGTAAAAATTGTGGTAAACCTATTGCAAAGATTGCAAAAACCAAACCTCGTATTTTTTGCTGTGACACCTGTAAATTGAGTTGGTGGAAAAACCATATCGATGAGCATAGAAGGTCTTGCAAAACAGAATTTATTTGTAAAACCTGTGGCACAAGCTTTACAGATTATCCAAGCGCCGAAAGAAAATATTGCTCTCATAAATGCTACCGAAGGAGAAATCAGCATGAACAATAAAAATTTCTATTCGGCGGTTATGGCATATAAATCATCAATGAAACAGGCAAAAACACTATTTGAAAAAGGGTATATATCCTCTGATGACTACACTGAAATTGATACAATATTAGCCGAAAAATATGGTTTAGGTTCGTGTAGTATATATGCGGAAAATGAGTTGATAAATAGCTAATACAGAGGTAATATAACATCCGAGGAGGTGCTATAAGCAATGAAAATAACAAAAATAAAAGCTGTTCCAATCCCGGATAGAAAGAAAAATGTAGCCGCGTATGCTCGTGTTTCAAGTGGAAAGGATGCCATGCTGCATTCGCTTTCCGCACAGGTGAGTTATTACAGTGAATACATACAATCACATGGTGATTGGGAATATGTTGGGGTGTACTCTGATGAAGCTCTGACAGGAACAAAGGATAGTCGGTCGGGTTTCCAACAGTTACTTGCGGATTGCCGTAGAGGTAAAATCGATCTGGTGATAACAAAATCCGTATCGAGGTTCGCACGAAATACCGTTACTTTGCTAAAAGCTGTAAGAGAACTCAAAAATCTTGGTGTTGGGATATATTTTGAAGAACAAAATATAAACTCATTGAGTGCGGATGGTGAACTTATGCTTACCATTCTTGCATCTTATGCTCAGGAAGAAAGCTTATCAGTATCCGAAAATTGCAAATGGCGGATACAGAACGACTTCAAGCAAGGTAATCTTCCGATGTGCATTCAAAACATTTACGGTTACAAAAGGACAACGGATGGCGGTCTGGAAATTGTAACAGATGAGGCAGAAGTTGTAAGGCAGATTTACAAGCTTTTTCTGGATGGCAAGGGTGTCCGCAAGATAGCAACAGAATTGAACGAACAAGGTATACAGACAAATTCGTATAGTAAATGGACTGAGAAGAAAGTGCGATACATCCTATCAAATGAAAAATATGTAGGTGATTTGCTTTTGCAAAAATCATTTTCCGTAGACCACTTAACTAAGCACAGAAAAAAGAACACGGGAGAAAAACCGAAGTATTATGTTGAGAATAATCACAAGCCTATTATTACAAGGGAAATGTACGAAGCGGTTCAGCTTGAATTTGAACACCGAAAGAAAAAACATTACACTGCTGCAAAAGCATTAAGATACCCGTTCACGGGTAAAATTGAGTGCGGCAACTGTGGTAAAAATTTCAGGCGAAAGGTAACGGTGGCAAGGGTGGTATGGATATGTTCTACTTTTGATAAATACGGAAAGAAACAATGCCCCGCAAAACAAATACCGGAGGAAACACTATATTCGATAACAACTGAAGTGCTTGGTATGGAGATATTTGATTTAGATGCTTTTGAGTACAGTATTGAAAAAATAATTATTCCGAGTGCCAACAGATTACTGTATATTTTTCGTGATGGACATACAGTTGAGCGGACATGGAAAGACCGTTCAAGAAGTGAAAGCTGGACACTGGAAATGAGAGCGCAAGCAAGGCAAACCACAATTGAAAGAAGGAAAGCAAAATGAAGAAAAATATAACTGTAATACCAGCGACAAAAAATAAGTTTACATCAATTCCGACAACCTCAATAGCAAAAAGAAAAGTTGCAGCATATGCGCGTGTTTCAACCGACAGCGACGAGCAGTTCACAAGCTACGAGGCACAAATTGATTATTATACAAAATTCATAAATCGCCGTAACGATTGGGATTTTGTAAGAGTGTATACCGATGAAGGAATCTCTGGAACGAACACAAAGAATAGGAGCGGTTTTAATGAAATGATAAAAGATGCACTTGACGGTAAAATAGACCTTATCGTTACGAAGTCTGTAAGCCGTTTTGCTCGGAACACCGTCGACAGCCTTGTAACGGTGCGTAAGCTTAAAGATAACGGTACCGAGGTATTCTTTGAAAAGGAAAATATTTATACGTTTGACTCAAAAGGAGAGCTATTAATAACCATTATGTCAAGCCTTGCACAGGAAGAAAGCCGAAGCCTTTCTGAAAATGTGACCTGGGGACAGCGGAAAAGATTTTCTGACGGAAAAGTTAAAATGAATTATACACAATTTCTCGGATATGAAAAAGGTGATGATGGAAAACCGGTTATAAATCAAAATGAGGCACAAACTGTCAGATTGATATACAGATTATTTATGGATGGAAAAACTCCGTGTGGAATTTGCAGAGAGCTTGAGAAACTTGGTATATTAACGGTTTCAGGGAAACAAAAGTGGAGTGCATCCACAATTCGCAGTATACTGACAAACGAAAAATACAAAGGTGATGCACTTTTGCAAAAGAAATTCACAGTGGATTTTCTGACCAAAAGGACGAAAACCAATGAGGGAGAGATTCCGCAGTACTATGTTGAGGACAGCCACCCGGCAATCATTGCAAAAAGAGAATTTGACATGGTACAAGCGGAAATGGCAAGGCGAAAGGAGTTAGGTAATTCGTACAGCGGAAATGATATATTTTCATCAAAAATTATATGTGCCGACTGCGGCGGATTTTACGGCTCAAAACTATGGCATTCAAAAGATAAATACAAGAGTAAAATTTATCAATGCAATAACAAGTTTAAAAATGCACAAAAGTGCAACACTCCTAATTTGACCGCTGATGATATTAGAAATGTTTTTGTTAAGGCATATAACATTGTCATGACAGACAAAACAACGGTGCTTGATGATGGTAAAATAATGATAGCTGCCGTATGTGACCGTACAAAATTAAATGAGGAGATAGCCAAATTAACCGAAGAACTCAAAGTGGTGTCAGAGCTTGTGAGTAACTGCGTACATGAGAATGCTCAAAAGAAGCACTCTCAGGACGCTTACACAAAAAAGTATAACAGCCTTGTGCAAAGGTATGAAAAAACTGAGAAACGCTTAAATAAAGCCACTGCAGAAAGAGATAAAAAGATAAATAAAGAGCGAGAATTAAGATTATTTTTTGAAACATTGGCAGATAAACCCCAGCTGATTGACAGCTGGGATGAAGAATTGTGGATAACATTGGTTGAAAAAATGGAAGTAAAACATGATAAAATATGTACGGTATTCTTTAAAAATGACATTAGTGTTGAAGTAGAAATATAGAAGAAAACATAAATTAAATACTTATGAGTTCGGCAATAATGCCGGGCTCTTTTTTACAGTACATAATGATTGTTTGGTATTTATAAGAAAAATCTATATTATAAAACGCACCGCTTTTGCCCAAAAAACAGGACAAAGCGGTGCATTATTTTTCGGAGAAAAGTTTCGGAATGAACGGTGTGCGTGAAAATCGATTAAAAAAACTCTATTTTACCGCATCAGAAATTACTCGGAAACTTTTTTCGCTTTCAAAAACCCCTTTACCAGCGACATTTAAGGCAAAAAAACAGAACCGCAATTTTGTATCAAAATTACGGTTCTTATTTGGCAGGGGCACAAGGACTTGAACCCTGGGCACGTGGTTTTGGAGACCACTGCTCTACCAACTGAGCTATACCCCTATGTCATGCGACTTATCTATTATATCATATTTTATTAGCTTTGTCAACCCCTAAAATTAATCTTTTGAAAAAAATTTTGACATGAACGGAAAAAGTTGCGCATATGATTATTTAGGAGAATATCTGAAAGGTGGATAAATATGGCTTATTCGTATTACGAGCTGTTGGCACGCCTTGTTGAATGCGAGGCGGGCGGCGAAGGCGAGGTTGGAATGAAAGCGGTTGCAAATGTGGTTATGAACAGAGTTCATACGCCATACGGCGAATATGCAAGGGTCGGTATGGGAAATCTGCGCAATATTATATTTCAGGCGGGTCAGTTCGACTGTGCCAGAGAAACTATAGGCGGAGTATATAATCCGCAGAATATATATAATATACTGCCAAGTCCGACGAGCTACGCCGTGGCGGATTGGGCGCTTTCAGGAAATTCGCTGCCGAACCTTACGGAGGCTTTGTGGTATTTCAATCCGTTCAGTCCGACGTGCCGCAACAATTTTCCGTCGAGAGTCGGATATTTTGTTATTCGTATAGGCGACCACTGTTTCTATAATCCTACATCATATTATCTTGATACATAAAAAGGGGGATATTATATGCCGTTTATCGAAGAAAACAAAATTCAGCAGACAGAAAATGAAGAAGCCCAGTTTGAATCGTCGCCGGCGTATCAGGGGTCGTTGCAGCAAGTGCTGTCAAATAATGTCGGAGAATATGTAACGATTGAATTTTTGATAGGCGTTTCGGAAATAGTGACAAGAAGCGGTGTGATTTATTCTGTCGGAATCAATTATATTGTTCTTTTCGAGGAGGAAAACAACAGGTATGAGGTATGCGACTTGTATTCCATAGAATTTGTTACATTTTATGAAATAAACACGGGACGCAGAAACAATTCAAGGAATAATTCGTAAAGGGAGAGTGGAAAGATGCGCATCAGCAATACGCCGGTCATACCGGACGAAGAAATGATGAAAGGCACTCTGCAATATTTTTTGACGCAGAATGTAGGCCGTGAGGCTGTAATTACTTTCTTGATAGGTACTCAGAATACAACGCAGCGGTCGGGCGAAATTTATTTTGTCGGTTCAACATATGTTGTACTGCATGATGTTAAAAACAGCTTATATACATTATGCAATCTGTATTCTATTAAATTTATTACAATGCATGAGAATGGCAAACCTGTTATCACAAGGCGGTTTTGAAAGGGGCATTATAAAACTGAAATAGATGTAGAAATTCGTTCGGCAGTCTGAGAGGGTGCAGAAAAGCGATTTCGTTTTTCTGCACCCTCTTTTTTCATTTATATTTCTGTGTCAAGCACCCATCTGCCGTCTGTGAAATCCGGCATATATACGGGAGCACCGCCGGCAGCTATTGAAGCTTCGGATAAATATGAAATACTCATCCATGTTGCTGCGTCATAAACATCTATCGGCATTTTTCTGCCTGTTTTAAGACAATCGATAAAGTCACGCCATTCGATATAATCCATGCCGCCGTGACCGCCCTCGATTTTCAGATTGTCCATTTCAACCCATTTTTCGTCGAGATAATCTTTTTCATAGTCCTTGGCATTGCCCCAAACTTTTTTCTGTTCCCATTCGGCTTCGGGATATTTGCCGTCTATGTATACATAATCTCCGTCCTCGCTGTACATACCCTGCGTTCCGCATACGGTGAATCTGCGGCTGTACGGACGTGGGAGTGATGTTTCGTGAGTGAGCGTTATTGTCTGACCTCTCGCACATTTGATTGTTGTTGTGATAACGTCGCCCTGAATGATGTCAAGCTTTCTGCCGTTGAGATTTTTCATTGCATATTCGGCGATGCCTGCCGGTTTTGAGGCAACGGAACAAAGACTTACCATTCTGTTTCCGTGATTTATATTAAGCACTCTTGCTATAGGACCCATTTCGTGAGTCGGATAATTTTCGCAGCAGTGCGACATATAATTTCTGAGTCTGTAATGACGAGCTTCCTTGCCTTCGGAAACTTCCTTGCGCAAATCGTGGCAATATCCACCCTCGCAATGTATGATTTCGCCGAAAAGTCCTTCTTTAACCATTTTGAAAACCATTGTTTCACGTCTGTCGTAGCAGCAGTTTTCCATAAACATAAACGGAGTTTTTGTTTCTTCGTATGCACGGATAAGATTGCGGCATTCGTCCTCGCTGTATGCGCAGCCTACTTCCATTGCAACCGCTTTTTTGGCACGCAAAGCGTCTATAGAAATGCTGACATGCGATTCCCATGCGGTTGACACTACTACAGCTTCGACAATGTCCGCATTTAAGATTTCTTTATAGTCTGTTGTTACGATTTCGGGGCGTTTGCCTTTTGTTTTTTCAACGAGGTCTGCCGCCTCCTCTGCTCTGTCGTCATACAAATCGCATACGCCGACTATGTTTACATCGTCCATGTGTGCGAAGCAGTCGTTGATATGTCCTTTTCCTCTGCCGCCTAAGCCGATAACCGCAAGATTAATTGTTTCTTTCATTATAGTTCACGCAACCTTTCTGATTTCCTGTGAATAAATTTAATGCTATCCTCTTTACAAAATAAAAAATATATGTTATAATTTTATTTGGTATCGGAGCAATACAATTACATTATAGCGTAATTAATATTATATGTATATACATATTCGGATAATTTTTATATAAATTTAGATACGGTGATTGCTATGACATACATAAATAAAATCGAAAATAAAATTGATAATATTCTTCGTGTTACAGCGGTTTATTCGGCTTTTCACAACGTAAACGACCCGGATTTTTATTTTATAGGGGAAGCTCACGATTTTTGGGAGGTCGTTTATATAGCCGGAGGTAAGGCCGTTATTACGGCAGATTCGCGTATTTATAAACTTGAAAAGGGCGACGTTGTTTTTCATAAGCCTATGGAATTTCACAAGCTGGCTTCAAACAGCGGAGAAAAACTGGAAGTGGTGATTTTTTCGTTTGTTTCGACGGGCGATATGAGCTATTTCAACAACGGACTTTTTAAGGCCACGCCGGAACAGCAGAAACTCATACTCAGTATTCCGGAAATCTTGGAGAAAAGCGAGGAAAAACCGATATATGCACATTTGCTTGCCAATACAATAGAACGTTTTTTGATAGTTATGAGGCTAAACAGCAAGGTTATCAGCAAACCCGATGAAAGCAGGAGCGCAAAGGAATTTAAGAAAATTGTCAATCTGATGAACGAACATATATATGAAAACATAACGGTAGATGCGCTTGCGGATATGTGCAGTCTTTCGACGGCGAATATGAAAAAAATATTTAAAAAATACACCGGAATGGGCGTAATAAAATATTTCACGGGACTGAAAATAAATCTTGCCGCAAAAATGCTTGAACAGGGAACAAGCATAGTCGAAATCAGCAAAGCGCTTTCTTTTGATAATCAGAATTATTTCAGCACCGTATTTAAACGTGAGATGGGGATAAGTCCCTCGGCATACAGAGAAAAAATTTAAAAGGCGGCGGAAATTTTCGCCAAACCCCTTGCAAAAGCAAGAAAAATGTTATATAATATACATAGCAAAAGAGTAGAGGAAGCGGATTATGAAATTAACACCCCGACTTTCGGCAGTATGCGATTTTGTGGAACAAGGAAGCCGTATAGCTGATATAGGCACAGACCACGCATATATACCGATATATTTATCATTAAATAATATCATATCGTATGCGGCGGCATCGGATATAAACGAGGGCCCGCTGTCTGCGGCAAAGAAAAACATACAGGAAAACGGACTTAATATAAGAACCTGTCTTGCGCCAGGGAATACCGGTATCAGGGACAACGAAGCGGATACGCTGATAATAGCCGGAATGGGCGGCGACCTTATTTCGGATATACTGAACGAACGTATACCGGAGGGCGTAGAGCATATAATACTTCAGCCGATGACGCATATTGAAGACGCAAGAAAAGCACTTCATGCGCATTCGTTTGATATAAAAAACGAAAAGCTCGTTTTGGAAGACGACGGAAAAAAGAAAAGGTTATATACGGTTATAAACGCAAAAAAAGGCAAATGCGAAAAATGGAGCGAATTTGAATATAAAATTTCGCCGCTGCTTGCCTGCGACCCGTTATTTGAATACCTTATAAACAGAGAAAAAACAAAGACGGAAAAAATATTGAAATCGGTTGCAAACAGCGAGAATACAGAGCAAAAAGAATATTTTGAAAAATATCTGGAATATCTGAACAAAGGAGAATAAGTAATGGAGATAAATAAAGTGGGCTTTCCGGGACTTGGTTTGTCATTTGAAATAAACAGAGTGGCATTTACTGTGTTCGGAAAGGATATATATTGGTACGGAATAATAATTGCCGCAGCACTGATATGCGCAATTGCATATGCAAGCTTTGAAGCCAAAAGGATGAAACTGCCGGAAGAAACAATTTCAGATGTTGTTCTTTTCGGCGTGCCTGCAGCAATCATAGGTGCACGTCTTTATTATGTTATTTTTTCATGGGACAGCTACAAGGGTGATTTCATGAAAATAATTGCCGTGTGGGAAGGCGGTCTTGCCGTATACGGCGGCGTCATAGCCGGTGTTTTGACAGGATTTATCTATTGCAGAATAAAGAAAATAAGCTTTACGGAGGTTGCGGACTGCGTAAGCATACCGTTCCTCATAGGTCAGTGTATAGGCAGATGGGGGAACTTCGTTAATGTCGAAGCATACGGAACGCAAACCTCGCTTCCGTGGAGAATGCAGATAGAAGAAGCCGGAAAAACGATATGCGTTCACCCGACGTTTTTGTATGAATCTCTTTGGAATCTCGCAGGAATTATTCTGCTTTCAAACCTGAGAAAGAAAAAGCCGTTTTCGGGTTTTGTATTTTTGATGTATTTAATATGGTACGGAATCGGCAGAACCTTTATAGAAGGACTGCGCACGGACAGCCTTATGTTGGGAAATCTGCGGATTTCGCAGCTTGCATCGATTATCATTGCGGTTGCTTCCGCAGTAATAATATTTGTAAAGATTAATAAAATAAAGAATGAGGAATAGTATACATATGTTTTCAAAAGTAAAATCAAGCTCCGGAAAGAGTACAATGCTGTCGGCGGCTTTTATTGAAAAATTTATGCCGAATGCGGACGGAAACTTTGTTAAAGTATATATAACGGGATTGTATAATTGCGAAAATTCGGTAAGTATGACAAATGCCGAGATAGCAAACAGTCTTATGCTTTTGGAATCGGACGTTATCCGTGCATGGAAATATTGGGAAAGCATGGGAGCGGTCAAGATAGAAGAAAAAAACGGCGAGATTCACAACATCGTATTTCTCGACCTTGATACGCCGGTTCAAAAAGTAAATATAGAAACAAAACCGGTCTATACAATAGACGAAGTAACGAAAAAAATCAATAATGAAAATTATCTCAAAGATGTGTATAAAATGGCGGAGAGAATTTTGGAAAAACCGCTCAGCACAAACGATATGCTTATAATATACAGCCTGTACGACTACTACAGAATGCCGCTTGATGTAATACCGCTTCTGCTGGAATATTGCATGAACAACGGCAAAAAATCCATGAGGGCTATAGAGCGTGTGGCGCAAAACTGGACGGATAACGAGATAAATTCGCATAAACGTGCGGAAGAATATCTCAAATATCTTGAAGAAGTGAACAGTAAGTCGGCAAAGCTGAAGCGTATGCTCGGCATAAATTCGAGGAATTTTACGGCGACGGAGAAAAAATTTGTGAATCTTTGGCTGTTCCAGCTAAAGATAAGCTGCAATCTTGTGGCATATGCGGCGGATCTCACAGTCAATTCGACGGGAAAAATGTCTTTTGCCTATATGAATAAGATTTTGCAGGATTGGCACGGAAAGGGAATAAAAACCACGAACGAAGCGGCAAAATACAGGAATCAATATAAAAAATCCGCACCGCCGCAGGGAAATACAAAACCGACAAAGTTTACCAATTTTTCACAGCCGGATTTTGACTACGATGCATTGGAAAAACGTGCGCTCGGCAAGAAATGAGGAATTATAGATGAATTACGATAAAGACGTATACGAGAAAGCGGCTTCCGTTCTTAACAGGCGCAGACTTTTTGCGGCGGAAGAACGTGACAGACGCCGAAATGAAATATATGAGAAATTTCCGGAATATAAAGAGGCGGACGACGGATTGAGCGAAGCGGGCATAATGCTTGCAAGATATGCACTGAACGGTGCGGACGGTGAAGAGCTTGATAAGCTGAAAGCGAATATGAAAATATTTTCCGAAATAAAAAAGAAAACGCTGTGCAATGCGGGTTATCCCGAAAATTATATTGAAGACGTATATTCATGCGCAAAATGCCGCGATACGGGATATATAAACGGTGAAATGTGCGAATGTATGCGTGAAGAGCTTAATAAAACGGCGGCAGATATGTCCAATATATCGGAAATACTGTCGAAAGTTCGGTTCGATGAATTTGATATAAGCTACTATCCCGATGTGACTGACGAAAACGGAAACAATCCGAGAAAAATAATAATGAATATTTTGAATGCTGCGGTAAACTTTATGGATAATTTTGAAAGCAAAAACACGAAAAGCATGCTCTTTTACGGCAGCACGGGGCTTGGCAAAACGTTTCTGAGTACAGCGATAGCAAACAGCCTTTCAAAAAGCGGAAAAACGGTCATGTACTACAGCGCAAAGGATTTGCTGAGAATGATAACCGACAACGAATTTTCACGTGACTACGAAAGGAGAAACGAATGCACCCGTGCATACACCTGCGATTTGCTGATAATCGACGATTTGGGGAGCGAGCATATAACATCAAATTCGGTTGCTTCGCTGTTTGATATATTGAATACAAGAATGATTAATTCAAAGCATATGATAATAAATACAAATCTTAATATGAAAGAGCTTAACGATGTGTATTCCGCACGTATTTTGTCAAGATTTACGGAATTTAAAATATTTAAATTTATAGGTAACGATATAAGATACTTGAAAGGAGAATAGTATCGGTTATTTGGGGAAAATTATTCCTGACATAGGGAGGCATATACATGAGAGAAAAATTTACTGTTGAAGGAATGAGCTGCTCGGCGTGCAGTGCCGCTGTTGAAAAAGCGGTGAAACGTCTTGACGGAATAAAATCTGCCGATGTGAATTTGCTGGCAAAGAGTATGGTTTGCACTTTCGATGAAAAAACCGTAACCGTACAGGACATTGAAAATGCCGTAAAAAAGGCGGGATTCAGTGCACGTGCCATGCAGGAAAAAGCGGAGGAACGACCGCAAAAGGAAAACATTAAACTCAGACTGATTTTGTCTATAGTATTTCTGGCAATACTTATGTACATTTCCATGGGGCATATGCTGCATTTTCCGTTTACAAGTTATTTCATGAAACATGAAAATGCAATAGCCTTTGTATTTACGCAGTTTCTTTTGACACTGCCGATTCTGTATCTGAACCGCAAATTTTATATTCAGGGGTTCAAGGCATTGAAAAATAAATCTCCGAATATGGATAGCCTTGTTGCGGTCGGTTCGCTGGCTGCCGTTGTGTACGGAATATTCGCAATATATATGATAGGTGCGGCATTGGGCAGAGGAAATATGGAAACCGTTCATAAATATATGTCAAACGTATATTTTGAATCCGCAGCTATGATACTTACGCTCGTAACCGTCGGCAAATATATTGAAGAACGAGCGAAAAACAAAACCAATTCGGCGGTAAAGCATCTGATGGATATGTCGCCGAAACAGGCGGTGCGCCTTGAAAACGGGGAAGAAACCGTGATTCCGGCTTCACAGATTAAAAAAGGCGATATTCTCGTAATACGTCCGGGCGAACAAATTCCGGTGGACGGAGTTGTCACACAAGGCGAAAGCAGCGTTAATGAAGCAGCACTGACGGGAGAAAGTATGCCGGTGAATAAGAAAATCGGCGACAATCTTATGTCAGCTTCTATAAATATAAACGGAAGTATGCAGATGCGTGCCGAAAAAGTAGGGGAGGAAACCACTTTTTCAAAGATAGTCCGACTTGTGGAAGAAGCTTCGGCTTCAAAGGCACCTATCGCACGTCTTGCGGATAAGGTAAGCGGAATATTTGTTCCTGTCGTTATGTCGCTTGCGGCATTAACGTTTATTATATGGCTGATACTCGGAAAATCCGTTGAATTTGCGTTAGGCTGCGGAATTTCCGTGCTTGTAATATCGTGCCCTTGCGCATTGGGTCTGGCAACGCCCGTAGCTATAATGGTTGCAATGGGAAAAAGCGCATCAAACGGAATTTTGATAAAGTCCGCTCAATCGCTCGAAACGCTGTGCAATGCAAAAACAGTGGTGTTTGATAAGACGGGAACCATAACAGAGGGAAAACCGTCTGTGACGGATATTATTCCTATAAATGTTTCCGAGGAAGAACTTGTTATTACGGCAGCATCTGCAGAATTGCTCAGCGAACACCCGCTTGCAGGTGCGGTATGCGAATATGCCGTCGGCAAAGAATTAAAAAAAGCGGATAACTTTACCGCAGTTTTCGGAAAAGGAATAAGCGCAGAGATAGACGGAAAAAATATTTTGGCAGGCAATGCCGAATTTATGACCGAAAAAAATGTTGATACATCCGGATATGCCGAAAAGGCAAAACAATTGGCGGAGGAAGGCAAAACGGTTTTGTATTTTGCTTCTGGTAATGCGATTATAGGGCTTATTGCCGTTGCGGATAAGATAAAAGGCGGCAGTGCGGAAGCTATATCAGAGCTGAAAGCAAGAAATGTAGAGGTAATTATGCTGACAGGTGATAATGCGGTTACGGCAGAGGCAATACGTGAAAAACTGAAAATTGAAAAGGTTATTTCGGGAGTTTTGCCGGAAAACAAAGAACAGGTCGTATCGGAACTGAAAAAGGACGGCGTTGTTGCTATGGTGGGCGACGGAATAAACGATTCGCCGGCACTTATGTCCGCCGACGTCGGTATAGCCGTTAAAAGCGGAAGCGATATAGCGATTGACTGTGCGGATATAGTATTAATGAAAAACGATATACGTGACGTTGTTTCGGCAATAGATTTCAGCAAACGTGTAATTAAAAATATTAAAGAAAATCTGTTTTGGGCATTTTTCTACAATACGATAGGTATACCGCTGGCAGCAGGTGTGCTGTTCCCGGCGTTTAACATATTGCTGAATCCGATGATTGCATCGGCGGCAATGAGCTTAAGTTCGCTGTTTGTTGTTACAAATGCATTGAGATTGTATAGAAATTAAATAAAGAAAGGGAGATTAACGTGAAAAATCACGTTAATCAAAATAAATAGCACCGCCGAACAGTCGTCGCTAACGCTCGACACGGCGATGTGCAATAATAATCTCCTTATTCCTTCCCTGCATAGGAGATTTACATTATATTATTTTATGTCGATGCAGGGCGGCGGAATGGAGATTATTATGAAAAAGAAAATTGAAGTAGGCGGCATGAGCTGCGGTCATTGCGTTATGAGAATAGAGAACGCACTGAAAGAAAACGGAATAAACGGAGCGGAGGTAAAGGTAGGCGAAGTTGTTGCGGATTTCGGCGGAATGTCCGATGCGGATATTAAGGAAATAATAGAATCGCTCGGATTTGACGTTATATCTGTTTCAAATATATAAAATAAGCCCGAAACTACCGTCCGTGCAGACGGACGGTAGTTTCCGAAATTTTCAGAAAGGATTACGGTGATTGGATATGAAGGTACTTTTGATTAACGGAAGCCCAAAGAAAAACGGCTGCACATATACAGCTTTGTCGGAGATTGCCGACACATTGAAAAAAGAGGATATTGACAGCGAAATTGTTCATCTCGGAAACGGACCCGTGAGGGATTGTATTGGGTGCAGTGCCTGTGTCAAACTGAAAAAATGCGTTTTTGAAGATGATGTGATAAACGAAATAATTGAAAAAGCAAGAGAATGCGACGGATTCATAGTCGGAACTCCGGTATATTACGCACATCCGAGCGGCAGAATATTGTCTGTACTCGACAGAATGTTTTATGCCGGCAAATCGGCATTCACTCATAAACCGGCGGCAGCGGTAGCTTCGGCGAGAAGAGCCGGAACAACAGCTTCTTTGGATGCGGTAAATAAGCATTTTTTGTTTAATCAGATGCCTGTTGTTTCATCAACATATTGGTGTATGGTACACGGAAATGCTCCGGAGGACGTTAAGCAAGATTTGGAGGGTCTTCAGACGATGCGGAATCTTGCACGGAATATGGCATGGCTGCTGAAATGTATAAAACTCGGAAAACAAAACGGAATAAATGCTCCGGAAGCCGAAAACGGAAGTAAGACGAATTTTATCAGATGAATATGATATGAGGGAATACCGATGAAAAAGATATATCTTATAATAAATCCCAAGGCAGGAAAAACAAAACCTAAAACCGATATGTATAATATAATTTCGGTTTTTTGCCAAGAAGAATATGAGGTGACAACTGTGTTTTCCGCATACAAGGGTCATGCCGAGGAACTGGCGGAAAAGGCTGCCGGAAAGAAATATGACTTTATAGTCTGCTACGGCGGTGACGGAACTTTGAACGAAGTTGCGGCAGGCGTGCTGAAATCCGGAAAAGATATGCCTATAGGATATATTCCGGCAGGAAGCACAAACGATTTTGCTTCGAGTCTTAAGCTGCCGACTACGGCACGAAAGGCAGCGCAGAATATTGCGGACGGTAAACCGTCGCCGCTTGATGTCGGCAAGTTTAACAAAAATTATTTTATGTATATTGCTTCATTCGGAGCATTTACCGCAGTGTCGTACAATACGCCGCAGGATATAAAAAATGCGTTGGGGCATTTTGCATATGTGTTGCAGGGGATTAAGGATATAGGAACAATCGTGCCGTATAAGGTTAAAATTACCGCTGACGGAAAAGTCTACGAGGGCGAATATATTTTCGGAGGAATAGGCAATTCAAAATCAATAGGCGGAATTGTGAAGCTTAAAGACGAACTTGTCAGCATGGATGACGGGGTTTTTGAGGGGATTCTGGTAAGACAGCCGAAAACACCGATTGAATTGAACAATATAATTTTGGGAATCAGCTTCAGCGATTTTTCAAACGAAATGTTTGAATTTTTCAAGGCATCGGAAATAATTGTTGAAACGGAAGATAAATTTGATTGGTCGCTGGACGGCGAATTTTGCGAGGGCGGAAACGTTGTGAAAATTAATAATATTCATGACGGTGTTAAGATAATGACCTCCAATGAATGATGCTTTGATTAAAATTTTACGTTAGATAAGGAGAATGAAATGTACGAAGTAAGTGTGTGGTGTGCCTTCTTCTTTATATATTGTTTTTTCGGATGGTGTTTTGAATCATCATACGTTTCATTATGTGAAAGAAAACCGGTAAACCGAGGATTTTTGAAAGGACCGATGCTCCCGATATATGGATTCGGTGCGTTAATAATGCTTTATGTAACGATACCGTTCAGAAACGATTATGTAAAGATGTATTTTGCAGGTGCAATTTCAGCAACGTTACTCGAATATTTCACGGGTGCTGCAATGGAAAAAATGTTTAAGGTGAAATATTGGGACTACAGTACGAAAAAACTGAACATAAAAGGATATATATGCCTGTCCTCAACCATAGCATGGGGATTTTTCACGATTTTTCTTGTAAAGATTATACATAATCCTATAGAAAAAACAGTGAGAGCATTGCCGCAGGCAGCATTGTATTCCGCTGTATGCGTTATAGGAGCAGCTATGATTTACGACCTTGCAACATCCTTCAAGACAGCGTTCAGTATGCGTGACCTTATTGTTAAAATCAATGATTATAGAGAAAAGACACGTGAAGAAATCAAAGACGCTGTTAAAAACCTTGACGGAATCAAACCGGAGATTTCGAAACTTATGCACGGCGGTGCGAGAGAGATTCTTTATGCTGCAGAAAATTTGTCGAAGCATATGTCGTCACCGGTATTTATGCATGAACGCTACGGCAACTTGAAAGCGAAAATTGAGGCGCTGAGGGAACGTGCTTCGGCTAACATGGAATCCATTTCGCAGAAAGCGACAAAAGATAAATTAAGAATGCTCAGACGAAATCCTACAAAGACAAACAAATGGCTTGCTGAAGAGTTTGAAAAACTGAAAAAAGCGGAAAAGCGTCATGAGCATAAAAAAGTATTGAAATAACGTTATGGGGCAATGATAAGCATTGTCCCGTATTTGTTATATAATGACTGCTGAACAATTACAAAATGCACTCATATACTAATTTTTTCGGCATTTTGTAATTGTTCAAGTG
>CAKVOK010000066.1 GCA_934792465.1 uncultured Clostridia bacterium
GCTGTTTTTAGGTGTGAAACCGAAGGTTTCACACAAATGGTTTCGCAAAACCATTTGTTCAGTAGACATTATTTAATGACTGCCAACAATTCACATATGCCCTCATGTACCAATTCCTTTTTGGCATTTTAGAATTACTTGCCTTTATTCAGCTTCTGCTTTTTAATTACCTTTAGCCTCGTAAATTCCTCACGTTCTTTTTCGTCCAGAACATTCACTATATTACTTATTATAGCTGTATATTTCGGTATAATAATATTTTTCAGCGCATTTGCCCTTTTCTGCGTTTTGCGGATATTCACCGCCAGCCTGTATACTGCAGTTTCTACCTCCGCAAGCTTCAGCGTAAGGCGTCTTACCTTTTCAAAATATTCATACGCTTCATCCAGCGCTATTACGGAACTCATGAATCCGTATGACGGGTGCAGCTCATGCTCGCTGTAGCTGACCTCCGGAATTTCAACGCCCATGACGCTCCTGAATCGTATCGATATGCTGTTATCTATCGGTATAGCCTCAGCCATATCCTTTACCATGCTTATGCCCTCGATTATATTGGCATTCTGCAATGCGGCATATGCGTTTTTAAAGGTTGAATCTATCTGCGACTGAATAACCTCGGCTTCGCTTATCAGGCGCATCATTTCATTTATAAGAATGGTACGTTTTTTATCCATAAGCTCATAGCCCTGTTTGGAAAGCTTCAGCGAATTTTTCATCATCATAAGGTTTCCTTTTGTCGCAAAGACTGTTTCCGCCATTTCCCGATCCCTCCTTTTTGAATATATTATTTATAATATGTGATTTTTTGCGGATTTCCCTTGAAAACTTGCAGTTTTGACAACCCTTCCACCGCCACAGGCGGTCCCCACACCTCCGCTGCACAGCAGCTTTCGGCGCCTTGCACAGGATTTTGACAACCCTTCCACCACTAACGTGGTCCCCCTCCCCTTGCACAGGGGAGGCTTTGGTGAGTGCCGCTGAATAGGGTCTGTGCAAACTTCATTAGGCTCCCCTGTGTAAGGGGAGCTGGCACCGTTAGGTGACTGAGGGGTTGTAGGTCTACGGCATACGTAGGCGTGCCTTGGTAGAGCTGTCGGCAAAGCCGACTGAGGGGTTGTAGGTCTGCACTGACATAAGCCAAGTATCTCATTTTATTCGATAGCTATACTTATGCAGTTCTCCGCATTCTTCATCTCTTAATTTTACAATTATCCATGAATATATTATTATTTATTTGCTTCTTCTTTTTCCTTTAATACCTCAGGTTTATAATACTTATCCAGATATTTCGCTTCTACCCTGTCAAGCTCGTTTCTCGGCAGCATAGACAGCAGCTCCCACGCCAAATCAAGCGTTTGGTGTATCGTTCTGTTTTCATATTTATCCTGTTTTAAGAATCTGCTTTCAAAAGCCTTACCGAATTCAATATACGATTTATCCGTTGCCGAAAGCTCATCTTCACCGATTACGGAAGCAAGCGCTTTCGCCTCGGCAACTCTCGCATACGCTGCGAACAGCTGGTTTGCAAGTGCCGGGTGATCCTCTCTCGTGAAGCCCTCGCCTATGCCGTCTTTCATAAGTCTGGAAAGTGACGGCAGCACGTTAATCGGCGGATATACGCCGTTCAGCTGCAACTCTCTTTCCAAAACAATCTGACCCTCCGTAATATATCCAGTCAAGTCCGGTATCGGGTGAGTTATATCATTATTCGGCATCGTAAGTATAGGTATCTGCGTTACCGAGCCTTTTTTGCCCTTTATCATGCCGGCACGCTCATAAAGCGTGGCAAGGTCGCTGTACAAATATCCCGGATAGCCTTTTCGCGAGGGTATCTCACCTTTTGACGAAGACACCTCACGCAGTGCTTCCGCATACGATGTCATATCCGTAAGAATTACAAGCACCTGCATATCATGCTCAAATGCAAGATATTCCGCCGCCGTAAGCGCACACTTCGGCGTTACTATTCTTTCAACGACAGGGTCGTTTGAAAGATTAAGAAACATTACAACTCTTTCAAGCGCTCCGCTTTCTTCAAAGCTCTTTTTAAAGAAATTCGCAACGTCATGCTTAACGCCCATTGCGGCGAAAACAATCGCAAATTCCTCATCTCCGTATGTCTTTGCCTGACGTGCAATCTGCACCGCCAGCTGGTCGTGTGCCAGACCGCTTCCCGAAAAAATCGGAAGCTTCTGCCCTCTTATCAGAGTGATAAGCGCATCTATGGAAGATATACCCGTCTGTATGAAATTCTGCGGATATTCTCTCGACACGGGATTTATAGGGCTGCCGTTTATATCAAGTCTTTTTTCCGGATATATATCGCCCAATCCGTCTATCGGTCTGCCTGCGCCGTCAAAGATTCTGCCGAGCATTTCCTTTGAAGCCGGAATATGAAGTGTGTGTCCCGTGAATTTGGAAGTTGCATTCACCTTGGACATTCCGCTGCTGCCCTCGAAAACCTGAACTACGGCAATATCGCCTTTCAGGGTTATAACCTGTCCGGTTCTTTTCTCGCCGTTATCCAAAAATATATCAACAATTTCCTCGTTGGCTACGCCCTGTACTCCCTCGATTGCCACAAGAGGACCGTTTATGTCGCTCAAGCCCATATATTCTATTGCCATATTCTCGCCTCTATTCGTATTCTCTCATTAATTTAAGGTACATTTCATCTATCTCGCGCATATATCCGGCAAGCTTATCCGTTTCGCTGTTTTTAACATCATATTTGATATTTATAAGCTTCTCGAACATTCCGAATTCTTTAATCCTCGAAAGCGGAATATTCTTCGCCGTCAGTGCTCTGCATTTATCGTAAAGATAGAGAATAACCTCCATCATCTTATACTGTTTCTCCAGCGGAACGCAGGTATCCTCCGCATGGAATGCATTTTGCTGCAAATATCCCACACGTATAACCTTTGCTATTTCTATATCCAGTCTTTGGCTGTCCGGCAAAACGTCGCTGCCGATAAGCTTAACTATTTCCATAAGCTTGCTTTCTTCCTGCAATATCGAAATAAATCTTTCACGATACTGCATGAATTTTTCGCCGACATTTTCGTCGTACCAGCTTTCCAGTTCGTCCTGATACTCGCTGTAGCTGTCTATCCAGTTTATCGCCGGATAGTGTCTTGAATACGCAAGATTCTTATCAAGCGCCCAGAAGCATCTGATAAATCTTTTCGTATTCTGCGTTACAGGCTCGGAGAAGTCGCCGCCCTGCGGAGATACCGCTCCTATTATGGAAACCGAACCTTGCGTACCGTTGAAATTATCAACATAGCCGGCACGCTCGTAAAATTCCGAAAGTCTTGACGGCAGATATGCCGGGAAGCCTTCTTCCGCCGGCATTTCTTCAAGTCTGCCGGAGATTTCACGCAGAGCCTCTGCCCAACGTGACGTCGAATCCGCCATGATTGCAACATGATAACCCATATCACGGTAATATTCCGCTATGGTAATACCCGTATAAATAGAGGCTTCACGTGCCGCAACAGGCATATTCGATGTGTTTGCTATAAGTATTGTTCTGTCCATCAGCGGACGTTTTGTACGCGGGTCTATAAGTCCCTGGAATTCTTCCAGAACCTGCGTCATTTCGTTTCCGCGTTCGCCGCAGCCGATATATACAATCAAATCCGCATCCGCATACTTCGCCAGCTGATGCTGCGTCATTGTCTTGCCCGTACCGAAACCGCCCGGTATCGCTGCCGTACCGCCTTTGGCTATCGGGAACATCGTATCTATTACACGCTGACCCGTTACAAGCAGCTTTTCTATGGGACGTCTGTAGAGATACGGTCTTGCGTTTCGTATCGGCCATTTCTGCATCATCGGGATTTCAAAAGCACCCTTTTCACCCTCGATACGCACAAGATTTTCCGTAATATTATATTCGCCGTCCGCAACCGCAGCCAAGACAGTGCCTTCCACTCCCGGCGGAACCATTACCTTATGAAGTATCGCCGGAGTTTCTTCGACAGTGGCTATTACGCTGCCGCCGCTCACTTTATCGCCTTTTTTCACAACAATCTTTGTTTTCCACTTTTTCTCGGTATCGAGTGCGCTTACGTCCACGCCTCGCTTTATAAAGCCGTCGCCGCATATTTTTTCTATGACGTTCAGCGGTCTTTGTATACCGTCGAATATACTGCCGATTATTCCCGGTGCAAGCGTTACGGAAAGCTGACTTCCCGTGCCGACAACAGGCTCGCCCGGTTTTATACCTGCCGTAGGCTCGTATACCTGTATTGTGGTTTCATCTTGTGTTATTCCTATAACCTCACCGATTAAAGCGTCGTTTCCGACCTTGACCATTTCCATCATCTTAAATTCGTTTACATCTCTTACGCTTACAACCGGTCCGTTTATTCCGTAAATTTTACCTTCTGCCACTCTAACTCACCTCGCCGACTTTTTAAATAAATAATCCGGACTGTTCAAAAAACTCCGTTTTGTTTTCTTCCAGCTTTTCGGCAAGAGAATTGTCGCAAATCATATTTTTCGTCATGCTCTTTACTCTTGCTCCGCCTATAATTTTGGCGTCCGTAACTTCTATTTTCACGCCCGTTGTATTCGCAAGCTTCTCCGCCATGAATTCGTCCGCTTTGTCGATATACGCCGTAACGTCACCGCCGCCGAGCGCATCTCTGCCGTCCGTGACGGTTTTAATCATAAATTCCTCATATTCCGCAGTCTTTCTGTAGTCCTCCAGACGCTTATCAAGACCGGAATATATCTTATTCAAAATCTCGTCACGATATTTCAAAAGCTCTTTTTTCTTTTCGGCGGCAAACCTTGATTCTTTTTCGTGACGTTCCTTTATAATTGCGTTTTTCTCACGCTGAATTATTCCGTATGCACGCTGAAGTGCTTCGTCCTTTGCCGCATTTTCAAGCGCCGCTTTATATTCTTCAAGCTCTTTGTCGTAAAGCTCTTTTTTCTCGTCTATATCTTTCATTATAAGGCTTTTAAAACTGCTGAGCTTTTTCTCTGTCTGAACATCTGCCATTTTCTACGCCCCCGTTATTTTACTTTTACACCGATTGCTTCACCGACATATGAGGTTATGGAATCCGGTGTTCTTCCCGTTCCGTGCCTGTCCGGTATTTCTATGACTATGGGAAGCTTTCGGCTCACCTTAAGCTTGCCCACCCGGTCGCTGAACGTTTTCGCCAGTTTCTCCGTTATAAGCAGAATACCTATTCTGCTGTCCGCCAAAACGTTTTCAAGCGCCGCTTTAAATTCATCCTTTTCATGAACGACAACGCCGTCCACACCGGCAAGCCTCATACCCGTTTCGGTATCCACATTATCGCTGATTACAAACATCTTCATAAAGAACGCCTCTTATGCAACATTATTAAGTATAAGTACCGCAACAAGTACGCCGTAAAGAGCAATACCTTCGGCAAGAGCAACGAATATAAGCGCTTTACCGAATATACCCTCGTTTTCGCTCAATGCGCCGAGAGCAGCCGAAGCAGCGGCACCGACCGCTATACCCGCACCTATCGTAGCGCCTGCCGTAGCAAGACCTGCGCTGAGAAATGCCATACCGTTCGATGCGGGAGAGACCGTTGCGGCTGCAAGAGCCTTTCCGCCCATGCAAACCGTCATTATAACTATGCTTGCGAAAAACATACCTATGTTGCTGAACATTGCAACTTTTTTATTTTTAAGTCCTTTTTCACTCTTCAGATAAACACAGAAAGGAACCGCCGTTGTAAGTACCAGTAAAATTGTTGTTAATAATATCATGATAATATTCCTCCAAAAAATTAATTTTTATCTTTTCCGACTGCGGTAAATTCTCTGCCGCTGCCGGTGTAAAATCTGCTGAACATTTCAAAAAATTCAAGTCTTAATGTCTGAATACCTACAAGCAGGGCTTCAAGACACATGACAAATATATTTCCTATGACAAATATTATGTCACCGGAAAATCCGCCTACCATGCTCATAAGCGAACGTACAACAAGCATCATTCCGGCATGAACAAGTGCGAACGCACCTATTCTTATGAAAGATACCGTGTTTGTTACGTAGCTCAAAAGCACCTCAAACATTTCAAAAAAGCTTTCGGTGAAAAATTCGCCTTTCTTTCCCTCAATGGGTTTCCGCTTTTTAAGAATATTCGAAAGAGGTTCTTTCATGAATATAACTATAAGCGGTATTGCAAACAGGAATATTCCGACAACACGGCTGATTGCCATGCCTTTTGTCAGGCTCATATATGCAACGGCTATAACCGCTACATAGAATATGATTCCGGCGACGCCGTTTTTGCTGAAGAAGAACTCTCCCCAATCCCTGTTTTTAAATGCATTTATAAGGTTCATGCACATAGATGCCACTATGAGCAGCACGCCCACGCCTATTGCCGAAATAAGTATCGTAACGGTTTCTTCCGACGGATTTATCCATATCGGGAATATTCCGTTATTAAGCTCTATTCCGAAAAAGCTCCCGTACAGTGCGCCGAATATTGTTGCCGATATGCCGACCGTACCCATTATAGCACCCAAATCCATTTTCTTTTTCGCATACAGAATCCAACCGATTATTGAGATTATGATTCCCTGCCCCATATCGCCGAACATCATTCCGAACAGTATGAAATATGTTACCGCCAATATCGGCGTCGGGTCGATTTCGTTGTATTTCGGCATCGAATAAAGTTTTACGAAAAACTCGAACGGTTTTATGATTTTCGGATTGGAAAGCAGCGTCGGCGCATTCTTTTCGTCAATATCATCTGCTATCTCGGTCATTATCTCATCACCGAATTTGGATTTGATTCCGTCCGCAATATTCACGGCTTCCTTATCCGTTGTCCAGCCGGACATATAGAAGTTTTCCGCTGTTCTGACGGAAAGCGTCCGCACCTTAAACAGCTCGTATTTTCTCTTATAGAAGCTGTATATCGACAAAAGCCTGTGTTCGTTCGCTTTCAGCAATTCGTCCGATTTATTTTTCAGTTCCGTCTTTTTCTTCTCAAGCTCTTCGTTTTCCGCTCCGATTTTCTCCGCCGCAACCGACGGTATATCGCAAGCCTTTTCCGAAATCCTGATTCTCTCGAAATTCAGCGAAGCGAAAACATCGTCTACGTTCGCTGCCGCAAGCCTCGGAGTTACATATATTCCGTATACATATCTGCCGTCCTCTCTGCCTTTTATAAAAATCACATCAAGGTCTGAAAGATACGTATTCAGCTTGTCGTATGCGTCTCTCGAAAGGCGTCCGAACCGCACTTTCATAAATTCGAGATTGAATATATCCTCCAGCCGTTCCGTTATATCGCCCATCAGCATAAGCTGTTCGCGAAGCACGGTATTGCTGTTCAAATCCTGTTCAACCTTTGCGGTTTCGTCTTTCAGCTCCAGATATTCGTTCTTGACGGATTCCATATAATCCGTCAGCTTAATATCCGATATATTTTCGGGGTCGTCAATTTCATGAAGCTTTATCCCCAGGATACCGCAAAGCTCTCCGCATTGCCTGTATCGCTCTTCATACGGATTGTTGTCGCTGAAAGTATATACTCCACGGCGTTTACCGGCCATATCCGTAATATCCTCTATATGGATATTTCTGTCCATAATACATTCGTCAAGCACGGTTTCAAACATATCTACCGGTCCTACAATGTTAATCATGCTCATTTTTTTAACAGCCATTTACATCACCACGTATTCAAGAATTTTTTCACTTGGCAAACCATAGCGTATTCCCTCTGCAACCGAGCAAATATTTTCGAGTTCAAGTTCTTCTTTATATAAATAAAGCATTACGCTTGCTACGCTGTGCGGATTTTTTTTCACCTGTTCGCCGATTATTTTTATTATGGTTTTTCGCATTACCTTTTCAAGCAGCGCCACATCGTTTACCTTGAAATATGCCGCATACTTAGAAGCGGAAATTATTTCCTCCATTTCCTCGGAGGAATCTGCTTCCGCAAGCTTCTTTATCCTTTCGGGAGTCAGCTTCTTATGCACCGGCAAAAGCAGTGCATATATATACTCGGCAGGCAGCTTGTAATATTTTTTGCACCTGTATATCCAAAGCACATTGAATATATCCGCTTCTCTGCCGACAAGCTCCGCAATCTTGTTTTCCTTTTTTCCCTTGTAGCATTTTTTCGCCGTTTCCCAAAGATTTTTAAAGTAGAATATATCGAGATTCGTTTCAACCTCAAATATATCTATTGTTTTCTCTCGCCGCAAAAGCGCCGCAATTACTTTATGATATTTACTTTTTTCAATAATATTCATTACGTCCGATATATTCGCCGCTTCGGCAAGCTTCTTTACGTCAAAATCAAAAACCTTGCCGAGCTCCGGCGGTATATCATATATAAAGCTGTTGCCGGACGCATTTTCCTCAATGCAGTTTCGTATTACCTTTTTTAATATGTCTGTTTCATATTTACTCATTGCCGCAGATACAAACTTACGGTCATTTTTGTTGAGATACATACTGATTCTCATATAGTCGTCAATATACCCGTATCTCAGTTTCTGCTCAAGTACATCTCTGTGGACTTCCTCCGCAGACACTTTAAGTTCATGCCCGTAAAGTGTTCTTGTTTGCAGCATCTTCACAGCGTCGGACACCCGTTCCAGCTTAGACATGGCTTCAAAATCTTTATATTTAAGAAGCTTTCCGCTAAGCGCATGGAGCTTTGCCACTATGGCGCTGTATTTCAGCAAGCCGCTGTACATTCAACCACCTCCGAAGCCGTTTTATCCTTTATTCGAAAAGAGAAGCAAAAAGTTCATCCTCCCATTTCTGATGACGGCTTTCATAAAGCTCGTTAAGCCGTTTTTTTGCCTCCTCGGTATTCTTTTCAACCTCGGCGGTTTTTTCTTGCAGAATTTTTTCTTCTTCTTCCTTTATATCGGAAACTTTCTTATCCATTTTTTCATACAGTTCTTTTTTTGCCGCTTCCGCCTGTTCCTCTATTTCGGATTTTTTCCTTAATTTTTCCTCATCCGCAGCCTTTGAAGCAATTTGCGCCTCCTTTTCAAGCTGAATTACTTTTTCAATAAGATTTTCCATAATTCTCATAGCCTTTCTGCTGATAAAGCATTAATTTTTCAGACTGTTTATCGGTGCCGGGATTCTTCCTCCCCTTGCAATGAACTCGGCACTGCCGAATTTATTCACGCTCATTACGGGTCCGCTTCCGAGCAGTCCGCCGAAATCAACGATGTCGCCGACCTTTTTGCCCGGTGCCGGTATAATTCTTACCGCCGTTGTTTTCGTATTAATCATTCCTATTGCCGCCTCGTCCGCTATTATTGCGGATATTGTCTGCGCCGCAGTATCTCCCGGAACAACTATCATATCCAGTCCCACAGAGCATACGCACGTCATGGCTTCAAGCTTTTCTATGCTGAGTGCTCCGCACATAGCCGCATCTATCATACCGGCATCCTCGCTGACCGGTATAAACGCACCCGAAAGTCCGCCGACATACGAGCTCGCCATAACTCCGCCTTTTTTAACTGCGTCGTTAAGCAGCGCAAGTGCCGCCGTCGTACCGTGTGTACCGCACTTTTCAAGACCCATTTCTTCCAATATATGCGCCACGCTGTCGCCTATCGCCGGGGTCGGCGCAAGCGACAAATCGACTATGCCGAACGGCACGCCGAGTCTTTTCGACGCTTCCGAAGCGACAAGCTGACCCATCCTTGTTATCTTGAACGCTGTTTTCTTTATCGTTTCGGCAACCTGACCGAAATCCGCATCTTTACCGAGTTTTTTAAGTGCGCTGTGTACAACTCCCGGACCGCTTACACCTACGTTTATTACACATTCCGGTTCTCCTGCGCCCAAAAACGCACCCGCCATAAACGGATTGTCCTCCACGGCGTTGCAGAATACAACAAGCTTTGCACAAGCCATTGCGCCGTTATCCTTTGTCTTTTCGGCACATTCTTTCACTATCTCGCCCATACGGCGCACCGCATCCATATTTATTCCGGCACGTGTAGAGCCGATATTCACGGACGAACAAAGCTTCGTAGTTTCCGAAAGCGCCTGCGGTATCGAATTTATCAGCCTTATATCGCTTTGTGAATAGCCTTTTTGCACAAGCGCCGTATATCCGCCTATGAAATTAACTCCAACATCGTTTGCGGCTTTCTCCAGTGCTGCGGCAACCTTTACGGGGTCGCCCTTCGATGCCGCAACAACCTGGGAAATCGGCGTCACGCTTATTCTCTTATGTATTATGGGTATTCCGTATTCTTTTTCTATCGCTTCGCCCGTTTTAACAAGGTCTTTGGCTTTTGTTGTTATTTTGTCGTATACCTTTTCCGCAACCCTGTCAATATCCTCGCCGGCACAGTCTGCGAGCGATATTCCCATTGTTATTGTTCTTATATCAAGATGTTCATCGGAAATCATATGTATGGTTTCCATTATTTCACGGCTGTTTATCATGTTATTCTCCATTCAAACTATCTTTGTTTTATATTCTATGCATGGATTTAAATATTTTGTCATGCTGAATTTTTATTTCAACACCTATTGTATCTCCCGCCTTTTCCAATTCGTCGGAAATTACGGAAATATCCTTTTCGGCTGCGCTCAAATCCACAAGCATAACCATCGTGAATATATCCTCCATAATCGTTTGCGAAATATCGAGTATATTTATTTTGTTCTCCGCAAGATATCCGCTAACCTTCGCTATTATCCCTATCGTATCTCTGCCGATGACAGTAAGTACTGCTTTCATATTTCTTCTCCTATTCTTAATATGTAATTTCTCGCCCATTTATAATACAATATTCTACTACTTTTGCAAGTTAAAATCCATAGCTTTTTTGTATAAAAATCACAGGTAAAACCACGTGCATTTATGCAACGTAAACAATTTTTCGGCGTGTTGCTAAGACTCCGCAAAGAAACCGATACATTTTTTTAATATTACCTGTTTTTCTTGAAATTGTAATGAACAAATCGTGTTCGGCAGGAATTAAAAAAGGTCAAGCCAAAACCCCAAATATGAGTAACACATTTTTTTAAAATGAATATTATGTTATTGTGGATAGCTTAAAAAGCTCCTACATCAAAAAATTTTTTAGGAGGTACATTTTATGTGCTGTTTCAATGATATTTTAGGCGATGACAACGGTATCTTGTGGATAATCCTTATAATCGTTCTGATTTGCTGCTGCTGCAACGACTGATAGGTTTCGGAGCAAAGCAACTGAATAGCGGGGCGGCTTAAGCGCCCCCGAAAAGGAAAAAGGACCTCTCGAACGGGGTTCTTTTTTCATTCCTTGTTATCTATAATACGCAAAAGGAGTTGCGGCAAAACGTTTCGTTTTGCTGCAACTCCACATGCTTTTAAGCAACTCTTCAGACCTTCGGCGGCAGCAGAATCGGCTGAATCTGCACACCGTCGAGCGCAAGCTTCAAGGTATCGGTAATCTTTGTAAAGTCAGCTATCATGGAGGTTGTTTTCTTTATCGGGTCGTCTTGCCCGAACGGAACAAAATATATATTTTTGCGGTTTAAAAGCTCTCCTATGTTTCGTGCGCTTCCGCTCAAAGCGTCATTCGTTGCCGGAGCAAGCACTACCGGCCTGTTGTTGCGCAGGTGAGCCTTAACCGCCATTGTAACGCAGGAATCGGTTATTGAACCGGCTATCTTTGCCATGGTGTTTCCGGTACAAGGTGCGACAACAAGTGCGTCAAGAAGCTTTTTGGGTCCTATAGGCTCGGCGTCTTTCACTGTGCATATTACTTTTTCGCCGGTAAGCGACGTTAGTTTTTCTGTGAAATGAGCGCAGCTGCCGAAGCGTGTATCCGTCGAGCAGGATATTTCGGACATTATCGGTATCACCTTAGCTCCGCACGAAATGAGCGAGCTTATTTCATCAGTAGCCTTTTCCATGGTACAGAACGAACCCGTTACCGCAAAGCCTATACGAAGCATATTAAGTTCCACGCTATACACCTTCTTTCAAAATATTTTCAATTGTAAGACCGTATATTTCACCTGCCGTAAGAGGAGAAAATCTGCCGGGAAGCGAACCGCCGTCTATGACTTCTATCCCGTATTTCTCGGCGCAGTCAAGGCATACTCCTCCCGGTTTTGAGGCAAGCTCTATTATAACTGACCCCGGTTTCAGTCTGCTTATTACACGTTCATCTATCACGGTATGCGGTATTGTGTTAAAAATAATATCGCAGCTTTCCGCAATATTCGAGATTTCATCGGTAAAAATAAAATTATACCCCAGCGCACTGCAAAATGCGGCGTCGCTCGATTTCCGCATACTGCAGGTTATTCCGCAGCCGAATACCGAGAGCCTGTGCGCAAGGAGTTTTCCTATTCTTCCGAAGCCGCATATAAGAATGTTTGAGCCGTATATGCTGAACCTTGTGTTTTGGACGGCGAGCATAACCGCTCCCTCCGCCGTAATAGCCGCATTGAGCATGGCAAAATCCTCTCTTTGCAGCACATCGGCGCATTTGTGTCCGGCATAGCACGGAAGTCTGCCGCCTATGACGGGTACGTCCTCCGGCATAAGCTTTACAAGGTCGGTATACGATATATTGCAGCCGCTGCCCAATATTCTGCCGTATTCATCAACGGACACAACGCCTAAAATCACTGCGTCTGCGTCCTTTAACATATACATATCGCCCGGAGATTTTACAAAGCATATTTCAAACCCCGATTTTTCCAGATATTTTGCGGCGTTTTCGCAGCGCATATCGCCGCCGATAAATGCAAGCTTCATCTTACATGCCACCTTTCCGTACTATAATATGACAAATATATTATTTTGTTACAAATTAACTTTTAACGAAACACTCACGAGGATTCCGCATATAATATTGAAGAAAATATACAAAATTATTGGAAAGGTTGAAAAATATATGTGTTCTATCTGCGGAGTAGTGGATTTTGAAAACAAAGAGAATACATTTTTGCCCGACGGTATGGGCGAATGTATGAAACACAGAGGTCCTGACGATACGGGAATATTTTTTGCGCCCGGTGCGGCACTGCATCACAACAGACTTTCCGTTATGGATACGGAAAACGGCGCACAGCCCATGAAAGCGTCGTTCGGCGGAAAAACAGCGGTAATCGTATACAACGGCGAAATTTACAACACAGACGAGCTGAAAACGGAGCTTGAAAAGTTCGGTATCGAGTTCCAAACAAGCTGTGACACGGAGGTTGTTTTGTATGCGTATCTTGTGTGGGGCGAGGACTGCCCGTCGCATCTGAACGGCATTTTTGCATTTTGCGTATATGACGATGACAAGGTGTTTTTCTGCCGTGACAGATTCGGCATAAAGCCTTTTTTCTATTCGGTATTAAACACCACCTTTGTTTTCGGTTCGGAAATAAAATCCTTGCTGAAACACCCGAAAATAGAACCGATACTCGACAAAACAGGGCTTTGGCAGCTGCTTTTCATGTCGCCGGCAAGCATAGGCGGCAGCGGCATATTCCGGGATATTCTCGAGCTCAAGCCGGGATATTGCGGCACATTCGGCAAAGAGGGAATACACCTGAAACGTTATTGGAAGCTGAAAGCGCATGAATTCGGCGAAAGCCGCGACGATGCCGTCGAACATACAAAATATCTCTTGAAAGACGCTATCCGCCGACAGCTGAAAAGCGATGTTCCTCTCTGCACGTTTCTTTCCGGCGGACTCGATTCTTCCGTCATTACCGCCGTTTCCTCCGAATATATGCATGAACATAACCGCACGCTAAGCACATATTCTTTTGAATACGAGGGCAACAAGGAGAATTTCAAAAGCACGCTGTTTCAGCCGCAGGGCGATGACGAATACGCTGTATACCTTGCCGATTTTCTGAAAACCGACCATACGGTGCTTACCGCTCCGACGGAGGAAGTCGCAAAATGCCTTATCGACGCCACGGACGCAAGAGATTTTCCCGGTCAGGCGGATATAGATTCGTCATTGCTCTATTTCTGCCGTCTTGTGAAAATGCGCCACACCGTTGCGCTTTCCGGCGAATGTGCCGACGAGATTTTCGGCGGTTATCCGTGGTTCTACCGTCCCGAAATGCTGTATCGTGATTTCTTCCCGTGGATTCATGAGCCCATGGCGCGTGCCTCTCTATTTGATGATGATATTGTGCGGAGTGCGGACGGAATGGAATTTATGCGTGAAGTATACAAAAAAAGTTTAAGCGACTGCGATATGCTCGATTCGGACAGCGAAACCATGAAGCATTCGAGGGTAGCGACAAGACTTTCGGTGGATTATTTCATGACATCTCTTCTCGAACGAAAGGACAGATGCAGCATGGCGAGCGGTCTGGAGGTGCGTGTGCCTTTTGCCGACCACAGAATCTTAGAATACGTATACAACGTGCCGTGGGAGATTAAATTTGAGGATAACGTGGAAAAAGCGCTGCTCCGAAATGCTATGGCGGAATATCTGCCCGACAAGATTTTGCACCGCAAAAAAAGCCCGTATCCGAAAACGCACAATCCGGCATACGAAAAAGCCGTTTTGAATATGCTGAAAGAACGCATCGAAAAGGGCGGAATTTTAAGCCGGATTTTAAAATGCGATACGCTTAAGTCGTATCTCGAACACGATAATACTACATGGTTCGGTCAGCTGATGGGTAAACCGCAGCTCATAGCATGGCTCGTGCAGTTCGATTATTTCTTTGAAAAATACAACGTAATTCTCGTATAGCTCAACATCGCCCTTTTCCGCCGAAAACTACGGTATGCAAAAGGGCGTTATTTTTTTAAATTTATACTGTTTTGTATCAAATTTTATACGTGAATAAGATTGACAATTTTAAGATTATATAGTATAATGAAGTTAATAAAACAATAGTTTGGGAGGAATACAGCATGAAAAAAACAACACTTGTTGTTATGGCAGCAGGAATGGGCAGCAGATTCGGCGGATTAAAGCAAATCGAACCTGTCGGCGAAGGCAACAGAGCAATTTTGGATTATTCCGTATACGATGCAAAAGAAGCGGGGTTTGATAAAGTCGTATTTATTATAAAAAAGGAAATTGAAAAGGATTTCAGAGATACAGTGGGTAAACGTATCGAAAACATGATAGATGCAGACTATGTTTTCCAAAGTCTGGATAAAATCCCGGCAGGCTTCAAGCTTCCGGAGAACAGGGTAAAACCTCTCGGCACAGGTCATGCGATACTCTGCGCAAGGGACGCCGTAGATACGCCGTTTGCCGTTATAAACGCTGACGATTACTACGGAAAACAGGGATATAAAATCGTAAACGAGCATCTGAAAAATTCGGACGAATACGCTATGGTCGCATTTGAGCTTATGAAAACCGTAACGGAAAACGGAACTGTTTCGAGAGGCGTATGCCACACTGAAAACGGCTATCTCAAAACCGTAACGGAAATAACAAGCATAAACAGCGACGGTACATACAATGATGATAACGGCAAAAAGATTCAGCTTCCCGAAGATACGCTTGTTTCCATGAACCTTTTCGGACTGAATCCGAGCATATTCGGATACCTTGAAGACGGTCTTTCGGAATTTTTGAAAAACAACGCCGACAACATCAAGAGCGAATATTTCCTGCCCACGGTTATCGACAGCCTTATAAAGGCAGGCAAGGAAAAGGTTAAAATGCTCAGCACACCGGACAAGTGGTACGGCGTGACTTACAGAGAGGATTTGGACACCGTTAAATCCGCAATTGCCGAATTTACAAAACAGGGATTATATAAATTTTAAAAAAATGCGATGGGGCTGCAGAAAATAACAGTCCCTCGCATTTTTTTAATAAATTTTATTACATTAATATTAAATTATTTTGTATCACTTGAAATTATATTGCTTTTATGGTATAATAAAAACGTACAATTAAATAACAGAAAGCTAGCGCTTTCCTTATAAGGTTGTTTTTATTGCTTTCTTCGACCGTTCACGGTCTTGAAAGAATAAATCTATAAAATAAATATTGCGTCTGCGGACGCAGGTTTCAAGGTAGATTTATTGTTATC
>CAKVOK010000067.1 GCA_934792465.1 uncultured Clostridia bacterium
ATATAAACCAATGCTCGAGCTCGGCAATACGGCTACGGAATATGAGAAATATACCGTATACGGTGTAGGTGATAAAACGAAAAATTTGTTGCCGTATCCGTATTATGAAACAACAAAAACTGTAAATGGTATTACATTTACGGACAACGGTGACGGAAGTATTACAGTAAACGGTACAACTACAGCCGAGATAGGAGCAGGTTTTACTATTGCATATGATACTAACGGTATTATTGGCAACGGAACATATTATTTAAGCGGTTGTCCAAGTGGTGGAAGCTTAACATCGTATATGATACAAAGTAACGTTGACGGTGTTTGGCAGTCCTCTAACTATGACATAGGGGCAGGCAAGCTAATTAATGTACAATCATCAATTGTACAAATTGCCATTATAATCAAACCTAATACAATTGTCAACAACCTTGTATTTAGACCAATGCTCGAGCTCGGCAATACCGCCACGGATTATGAGCCATACGGATATAAAATTCCGCTTGTGAATAAGGGTAAAAATCTCATACCTTATCCATATGCCAATACCACAAAAACAACAAACGGTGTCACTTTTACGGACAACGGTGACGGAAGTATTACAGTAAACGGCACTGCAACGGCAACTGCAAGTTTTAGCGTTGCACGTAATACCGATGGATTTATTGGCAGTGGAACATATTATTTAAGCGGGTGTCCTGCCGGTGGCAATCCCAACACATATTCTTTACAACCTAAATTTGATGGAGGTTGGTCAAATTATGACTTTAGGACAGGTTCAAAAATTACGGTTCAATCGTCAATTACGAATATTAGCATTGTAATTAATGCAGGTGCAACAGTCAACAACCTTGTATTTAGACCTATGTTGGAACTCGGCAGCACCGCCACAGACTACGAACCGTACCGAGTGCCCGACACAACGAATGTGTATCATAATGCACAGCTTAAAGACGGCGAAAGCATAAGTTACAAGGCTGACGGTTTACCCGAATTGCAGCTGTACAAGGGCGAGAACAACATAACGGCAGATACGGCGGTCGCACCATCCGCAATTGACATAAAATATTTAAATTAGGAGATGAAATTATGTATTTATTTATAAACGAAAACGAAATACAGGGATATAACGGGGAAATACTCAAACGATACATAGGAAATAAGCTCGTTAAGGTTATAAGCAACCCTACGGACGAACAGCTGAAAGAGTTCGGATACAAGCCTCTTGATGACACGGCAGTAATGCCCGAATATGACGAAGCAACGCAGTATATCACCGTTAAATACACCGACACTCAGGAGAAGATTATCAAAGGATACACAGTATACGATATTGAAATCCCGGAGGAAATGATTGATGAAAATCAAAATATGTAAAAATGTGAGCTATAATTAATATAGCCGCTTTTTTTATACAAAAATTTTAAAAAGGAGAGAAAAACATGGAAAACACAGGAACAACACCGACACCGGCAACCCCGGACGGCGGAACAAAACCGGAAGTTTTGACGGCTGAAACACTTGAAACTCTGCTGAACAAACGTGACGAAACGCTGGTGAACCAAATACTCGGCAAACTGGAACACCAAAAGAGCCTTGAGAGTATGGACGAGGACGAACGCAAAGCCGCCGAAAACGAGGACAAAATCAAAACCCTCGAAGCGGAAAATTCGAAATACAAAATCGAAGCCAAAAAGGGCGAAATTGCAAAGGTACTCGCAAACCGAGGACTTGACGCTAATTTGGTTGATGTTGTCGTTACGAGTGACAACGATGAGGAAATCATTAAAAAAATCAACGTTATTGAAAACATAATCAAAAACAGCGTTGATGAGCAGGTCAAAAAGCGTATTGCCGGAAGCAAACCGAGCGCACCGAGCGTTGATACTTCGGGCATGACAAAAGAAGAATTTGCGGCGCTTTCCATAGCGGAACAGCAGCAGATTTTCAACGAAAATCCGTCGCTGTATGAAAAACTGATTTAAAGGAGGAATTTAAATGCCACATTATGTATACGAAAATAAGGTTATACAAAATAAATACGAGAGTATTTTAAAAACAAAGCTTGACATCAACAACTATCTCACAGTAGACCACTCGCTCGAATCTGCCGAGGGTGACGACGTGGAAATTTACACTCGTTCGGTCGAGGGTAATTTTCAGGACGTTGCCATGGGTGAAGGAAACACACAAGACGTGGAAGTTACGGGTACAATGCGAAAATACACGGTCAAAACAAAACAGGGCAGATTTACGTATTTTGACGAGCAGGCACGAAAGGACAGCCTCGTAGTAGATACCGGACTTAAAGGCATGGTGGAAACGTCTGTTAATGCATGGACTGCGGAAGCGATTGCGGAATACGAAAAAGCATATACCAAAAACGTTACAACAAGCTCGTTGTCGTTTGATGATTTTGTTGACGCTGTCGCTCTCTTTGGTGAGGACGGTGCGGCGGGACTGACGGCATTGATAAATCCGGAATATCTTGCCACACTCCGCAAAAACCTTAAAGACGACTTAAAATATGTTGAGGGCTATGTCCGTACCGGGTATATCGGACACGTTGCGGGAGTCCCTGTGGTGAGCAGTAATGTAATACCCAAAGGTGAAGTTATTATTTCAAAGAAAGAAGCGGTTACACTGTTTTTGAAAAAGGCTTCGGAAACGGAACAGGAAAGAGAACCGAACCTCCGTAAGAGTATAATATATATGCGTAAAGTAGCTATCACTGCTCTGACAAAAGAGAGCAGTGTTGTACGTATCGCTGCTGCGGCAACGACAACAACGACAATTACGGCTGCAAAAGCACAAAAAACCATTACCGGAGCGGCAACAACAGGCGCAAATGTGCGTGTATATCTCAATGATACGTTTTTGGCGGAAACTGCGGCAGCAAGCTCGGCATATACGGTAACGGCAGAAAAAGACCTTGCCGCAGGCGACAGAGTACTTGTTATAGCGCAGAAGCCGGGGCAGGTTGCGTCATATGCAACGGTGACGGTCGCATAAACGGAGGCTGAAATATGCTTCAAAAATTGAAAACGCTGATTTTCGGGCTAAACGGCGGTGCAACAAACGATTATGATGATACACTCAATACACTGCTTGATATGGCAACGTCCGAGGCTGTGGATTACAGCGGTTGTGATGATATTAAAAAGCTTGAAAATATAATCGTGCAAATGGCTGTGATTAAATATAACCAACTCGGAGCGGAGGGATTACAGTCAGAAAACTACAGCGGCGGAAGCTATACATATCTTACAGACTATCCGGAACAGATTTTAAAACAGCTTCGGCAGCATAAGGCGGCGAAATTTATATGATTAATCGCAGCATGATAACGGCGGAGGTAATAAAAATACTTCCGCCGCCTGATGATACGTTCGGCGCACCGGAGCGGGAACGTGTTATTGCCGATATTAAAATATGTATAACGCAGCGGAGTATCGGCAGCTATAACAACGGCATTGACGCCGTTAAATATGATTTGGTGGGTTTAACTGCGTATCCGGAAATCGAAAAAGGTATGTATATAAAATACGGCGGCAAGAAAAACAGAGTGAATTATGTGCAAAAAACACGGCGGTATTATCAAATATTTATGGAGGCGGCGGAGTGATTGTTATAGACACTGCCGAACTTCAAAAAAATATTGATAACCTCTGTACAAAGCTTTTGCCGGAAGCTGTGGAAAAAGGCTTAACCGCCGCCGGGATAATAGTCAAAAAAGCCGCAAAGCAAAACTGCACAAAAGAGGGTATGGGTGCATATCACGACGGGCAGCTGCACCGGAGCATTGATTATGAGGTCGAGGACGACACCTGTACGGTCGGCGCAAATACCGAGTATGCCGGGTATGTGCATGAGGGTACGGGTATCTATGCAAGGAACGGAAACGGCAGACAAACACCGTGGACGTACCGCACTGCCGACGGCAAGTATTATACAACCGAGGGACAAAAAGCCGTGCCTTTTTTAGAAGTAGCCGTGGAAGATAATCACGAGGGTATAATCAAAGTCTTTGAAAATCAGCTTGGGGAGTAAATATGATTGCTGAAATAATAACGCTGTTACGCAAAAAAACAAAGTATAAATACGAATTTACGGCACTGTCGTCCGCAAAGCGTGACGGAGTGGCGTATGAATTTACCGATGTATCGTGCGACGGGATAAAATCTGCCGCACGGCTGAAACTGCATATCATCTGCACCGGGACAAACGAGGCGGCGCTTGTGCGTGCGGAAGATATGAAAAACAAAATAAACGATACGATTGTTACAACAGCTGATAATGCGCTTACGCCGAGCATACTGACGGTGCGGCAGAACGGCGGCGGAAATGCTGTTGACTTGGCAACGGGAACAACACACAAAATATTATATTATGATGTAATTTACAGGAGGGATAAATAATGGCAGTAAATGAAATAAAAGAGGAAAACATCCTTTTAGGGAGCGGAAAGCTGTATATTGCGGAGCTTGTAAGCGGTGCAATACCTGCATTGGCTACGATATTAAGCACCGCCGGGAATTGCGTGGGTGATATACAGGGCGGTGCGGAACTCAATTACAAGCCTACGCTCAAGCGTGTGCTTAATGATGAAAAAGTTGTACGCAAGGTATTTATAACGGACGAAGAGGTGACGCTGAAATCCGGTGTGCTGACGTGGGCACTTCCGAATATGGAAAAAATCACAGTCGGTGCAGCGTATGATTCAACCAACAAAAAAATAACAATCGGCGGCAAAAAGTCTGTAAAGCAGTATGCTATTGTGTTTGTGTCGAATGAGCAGGATTTTGGCTTTGTGGCAGTTACGATGAAAGGCTGTAACACGTCCGGCTGGACGCTTAAATTCGACCCCGAGAATGAGAGTGTGGTAGATACGGTATTTGAGGCAGACAAACAAAACGGCGGCGTGCTTGTGGAGATAAGTCAATACGCCGAATTGCCGACGAGCGAGGGGCAATAAATGTATGCTGATGCCGGAATATATACAGATGAGATTTTAAAGCTTAAAACCGACAATAAAACGGTGTTTAAATTGCATAAACCGTCCGTTAAAATGTTTATAAAAATGCAGATTTTTAAAGACAGTAAAGAAGCAGCTCCCGAAGCTGTTTCTTTGCTTGTAAAGGATATTTTAAATACAAATATTTATCATGATAAAATCGGTATGAAATACGTCGGCAAGCTTCCGCACAAAATGAAATTACTGATAATAGCCGGTTATGACGCTTTTATGTGTAAACTGCTAAATAACAAAGAGTTTGTAATACCCTCAAAGCCGGGCGAAAAGAAAACCGCTCCGGCTGATTTTATGCAGCCGATTAAAATTGTCATTGATTACAGCCGATTAAGTTATGCGGAAGTCATGGGTATGAATATAGATTTATTTTTCTATATATTGAAAACGGCTGTGGTGTCGGCGATGAAAGAAACCGAAGAGGGACGCAAGTATTTGGCAGACTGTGAGCGGCTCAAAAAGAAAAATACCGATTTGAGCGGTTTAAAACGTGTGTTCGGAGGTGGGAAAAATGCAGATTGACTTAGGCAGCGTGCTTGTCAAAATAAAGGCACAGGGGAAAAAGGAAGCTGTCAGTGATATAAAAAGTGTGGGCGAAGCAGCTGACAAAACAAAGGATACTGTTAAAAAAGCCAACAGTGACATCGAAAAATCAAACGATAAAATCAAACAAAGCTATAAACAAGTATCGCAGACGGCGCAAAGCGAAGCCGAAAGTATTAAAAAAGCTTTCGGTGTTATCAAAGGCATTATCGCCGGATATACGGGCAAGAAACTGTATGAGGCATTAATCGGCAGTAATGCGGATTACGAGCAGACACTGACATCTATGGAAGTATTGCTCGGCAATACGGAAAAAGCCGAAAAAATGATTAAAAACCTTGATGTCATGGGTGCAAAAACCCCGTTTGAACTGTCTGATTTAACAAAAGCAACAAATCAGCTGCTTGCGTTCGGAACAGCCGAAGAGGATATTATGACCCGTTTAAATCAGCTCGGCGACTTATCAATGGGTAATGCCGCAAAGCTTGACCGTATCACGGCGGCATACGGCAAAATGCTTGCAAAGGGCAAAGTATCACTCGAAGAGCTTAATATGTTCACCGAAGCCGGAATCCCGATTATAGAATCGCTTTCAAAACAGCTTGATGTCGGCAAAGATAAATTGTTTGAAATGATAACCGACGGCAAAATCGGCATTGAAGAAATTAATAATTCTATGGCGGAATTAACCGGACAGGGCGGTAAATTCTTCGGCATGATGGCGAAACAGTCACAGACCTTTGCGGGCATGATGTCCACTATGTCGGACAATGTTAATATATTCGCACGTCAGGTCGGCGACGAGGCTTTCAACTATATAAAAGCCGAGTTTAACGACTTAATGGAGGAAATCGAAAAAATGTCCGATAACGGCGAGCTTGAAGCAGTTGCGAAAGACATAGGCGAGGATATTGCAAATATTATAAAAACAATAATATCGCTTGTTGAGTGGCTGTATAAGTGCAAGGATATTGTTATCGCCGGAGCTTCGGCTTTTGTTGTGTATAAAACGACATTTGCAACAATAACAACAGCGGCAAAAGCATATGCTGTTGTGGCGGCAATGCTTAATATTATCCGCGGAAAAACTGTCGTATGTACAAACCTCGAAACAGGCGCAACGATTAAACTGACGGCGGCGGAATACGCCGAAGCGGTGGCAAAAGATAAGCAGATTGTAAAACAATCTATGTTTAACGCTGTTTTGAATGCAAATCCGTATATGGTGATTATATCGCTGCTTGCGGCGGTTGTCGGCGGCATTATAGCATATACAAAAGCAACTGACAGTGCCATAGAATCAGCGGAGAAATTAAATGAAACCTATAAGGAAAATATTAAGTCGATAAATGACAGGAAAAACAGCGACATGGCAGCGGCAGAACAGGTGAAAACGCTGCGCAACCGCTTGTTCGAGCTTGACGACCAGCTCGGCAGCGACAAATTAAGCACAGAGGAAACGGCAGCGGCAAAAGAGGAAATGTCCTCGGTCGTTGCGAGCCTTAACGAAATCATACCGGATTTATGCCTTAATATCGACAGCGAAACAGGCAGATTGAATAATCAACGAAGCTCCGTAATTGAGCTGACAAATGCATATATACGGCTTACCACAGCAAAAGCCATGGCGGCAGCATACGAAGAAAAAATAAATACAGCGGCAAAAACCATAGCTGACGCAAATGATATTATGAAAAAAGAGCCAAAGAAACTATCACGTGTAATGCACTTTCAAGGTGTAGAATATGAAATACCCTCAAAAGATAATCCTGAATACCTTAAGGCTTCCAAAACAAAGAAACAAGCCGAGAAAGACCTGCTTTCGTGGACGAAAGAACTGAATAAGTATCAAAATGAGGTTTTGCAATTGTCACCGGAAGAAAAACCGATTACAACAGGCAGCAGCTCCGGCGGCAGCGGCGGAAGCAAAGAAAAGAGCAAATCCGGAACAAAAAGCAGTCCGGCAAAAAGTGCGAAAGCCGACAATGACAGCCGACTGAAAGAATATAAGTCGTATATAGATGATGTAATAAAGGAAGATGAACGGCTGTATAATGTCCGGAGCAAATACGAGGATATTTCGGCGGAAGATGAAGCACAAGCTCTGAAAGAGCGTGCCAAAATGTATGCTGATTTTAATTCCGATATAGTAAAGGATACCGCCTTGACAGCCGACCAAAAAGCTGAACTCATAAAAGAAAATAACGATAAAATCGAAGAGCTTCAAGCCGAGGCTTTCAGTGTTTTGAAAGCGGAACGCCAAAAGCATATGAATGAGCTTGCGAAGCTTATAGAAAGTGATTACAACGAAATAATTTCCAAGACCAAAGAAAAACAAAACGCTATAATCAGCGGCATTTCTGCCATGCGCTCAAAATTAAAAGAGTTTTCGGGTGGTTTGTTTTCGTCGTCTACGGTTACGATTCAAGGCGGCGGAACTGACGGCTCAAGCGTGTCATATACAAAATACAGCTTAACAAATTTTAAAGATAAAATAGCGCAAATACGTAATTATAAAAGCATTTTAACACAATTAAAACACCGTAATATCCCGCAAGGCATTTTCAAAGAAATTCGTGATATGAGTATTGATGAAGCTGTCAAATTCGGAAACGAGCTTTTGAAGCTTTCCGATGATGATTTAAACGGTTATATCTACGATTATAACGAGTATGAATTTTTATCCGGGAGCATAGCACAGAAGCTTTACAGCTCGGATATTGCGGAGCTGCAAAACAGCTGGAACAGCGGTATAAAAGATATGCTTGACAACACTCCGGATTACTTTTTTGAAACCGGGAAGCTGTGCATAAAACGCTTTTCAGAGGGACTTGGGACGGATTTAAACAGCTTAACGCACGGCATAACGAGCGACAGCAACGGCGACGGCAGGGACGATATTACGGGCATAACGGTAAATCAAAACTTTTACGGTGATATTAACAGCCCGTCAGCACAAAAACGGGCGGCGATAGAGGGTATCGAGGCTGCTGAAGCGGCAAGCAGATAGGAGGCAATATGCAGAGTATACAATTCAGAGGTGTTGAAATTTCGAGCGACAGCGAATATTATGTTTTGAACAGTGTTGAGCCTAACGAGATTGATGTCGATATGCAGGAAACAAAAGTTTTGGAGCGTGACGGAGCTATATATACTAATCTTAGTTATAATTCCCGGCGTGTAAAAATCAGCGCTACTATTTGCGCCGACAATGCCGATGAGCTGCCTCGGCTTCGTGCGGAATTGATAAATGCATTTGACGGCAAAACGCTTGATACCGTGGTATATATGATTGATAAGTTGGAATACCACGCTGATTGCATAGGCTCGGTTATGCTGTCGCCGCCGGAGGGATTGTGCCAAGAATTTAGTATATCATTAATACTGCCAAAATTCTTTTGGTGCGGAAAAACGTATGAACACCACATTAAAGGATTGAGCAGCAGAACGTTTGCTTCCAAGCTTAAAGAGAATGTGCCGTTTAGGACTGCAATCGCATTTACGGTCACGGATTCCGACGGCAATTCATTTGCTGCCGACAGGATAGACAAATATATTGCTGTTATGACTGATGATAATTATATCTCACTCAGCACCAAAACAAATATACAGGGTGTTGACACCGGTATTGTCAAACTGCGGTATATTCCGCATGACGGTGAGGTTATAACTATAGATTCCGATGACATGACTGTTGTGTCCTCTTTAAACGGTAATTTAAATAAGTATCTCATTGCATTTGATAAGCTTTTAATTAATTCCGGCAGCAATTATGTTGATTACTCCGGTAATGTTGTTGAATTTGTTAAAAACGGGTCGAGCAGCTTGGAAAGTATATCTAATGTTGTCATAAAAATCGTTGTTACATACGATGTCATGTATAGCCAAAAGTACATAGGGGTGTAAATATGATTAAGGTTTGGAATAAAGATATTAAATTTATGGGGTATATCACAAATACATCTTCCGTGCAATGGCACAGCAAATTTGCCGATTACGGCAGTTTTGAAATACATATGCCTTTATACGGTGTGGTTTATGATTTGATAGAAAAATATAATATTATACAATTTAATAATAATTTTGGCTTTATTTTAAGCCGGAAACAGACCCCGAAAGAGATTATTATCAGCGGCTATGACCTTAACGGACTTACCGCTCGGCGTTATACTAATTACGATGAGAACTATGACGGAAAAAAAGTAAAAATCGGGAGTTATATGGGAGGTTTGGTATCCGGTATAGCTGCGGTTAAAGTAAATCGGTTGGCTGACTCCGAGACGGAAATAACAATTGCGGAATTTGGAAAGCTATACCGAAAATCGGAATGGCTGAAAAAAGCATACGAAGCGTATGGTGCGGGATATAAGTTTTACATTGAAAATGATGAAATAATGTGTGATATCTTGGCACAGCAAAAGACATCTCTCATTTTCTCAACAAAATACGGAAATATTATTGATTTTACATATGCGGAGGATTTTTGCAGCAAGTATGACAATGCGGTATACACTTATATGACCGGCGGAAGGTGGTACATGGGCAGATACAAGAGCAATGCGTTCGACGGCAACAAAATAACACACAATGAGGTTGCATATAACGATATGACATTTAACAAAAACACCACAAGTGAGCCGCTTTTGTGGGGAGAGGAAAGGAAAGTGATAAACTGTCTTTCGAATGCAGTTAATGCGAGTGAAAACGTTGAATTTAAAAGCAATCTGGTTTATGGTACTGATTATAATTTGGGAGATGTTGTCACTGTAGAGATAAATGCTTTTGGCAAGGATATATCGAAAGAATTGACAATAACGGAGGTGCAGGAGGTTCACGAACCGAATAAGACAGAATACACAATTACAACAGGTGAAAAAGGAGATAACTATATTAAACGGCTGATTAAAAAAGGAGTGATTTAGATGTATAAATCGGCATTAATGCCATATTGTTACAACAGACCCGGCAAACCGCTGAAAGCCGTCAAGGGCATAGTGGTACATTATGTATGTGCTGCCGGCGGCAAAGCTGCTACGGTGCGTAATAATTTTATCAAAAATTCCGCAATAAAGAAAGACGGAAGCTGCCACGATATAATCGACCTAAACGGCGACATATTACATATAATTCCGTACAATGAGATTGCATATCATGTCGGGGCAAAAAAATATACGAACTTTGTCCGAAAAAAATGGGGCAAAAACGCATATCCGAACAGCTTTTTAATCGGCATTGAAATGTGCCATTACGACGCAAGCGCAAAACCTACGGAGCGTCAAAAACAGGTATTGATAGACTTGTGTACAGATTTGTGTCGTTCGTACTGCTTAACGGAGCAAGATGTATATCTTCATAATGATATAACCGGTAAATGGTGTCACAAATATTACTGCGACAATCCGCAGGAATGGTGGGAGGTAAAGGCAAAAATAAAAGAAAGGATAGAAAAAATATGAGTGAATTATTAATTTCAACGATAAAACCGGAACTGCTTGTTCTCGTCCCGGTGCTGTATTTAATCGGTACAGCTATTAAAAAATCAAAGTTTTTAAACGATAATATAATACCGTTGCTGCTCGGATTTATCGGCATTGCGCTGTCTACAATGTATATCTGCACCGCAGCCGATACCAATATTGATATTAATAGTATTGTGTTTTCCGGTATTACGCAAGGTATACTTTGCGCCGGAGCAACTGTGTATATTAATCAGATTATCAAGCAAATAAATAAGTAGATTTAAATTACCATTTAAATATTTTAAAAGACCGTTTAAATTGCATTAAAATTTTTGCAACTTAAACGGTCTTTTTTCATTTTCCGTGTGAGTTTTTCTCATTTTTTGTGAGCGGCTACACCAATTATCGAATGATTCTTCTCCATAAATAAATTTCACAATCATAGATTCGGTATAATCATTTAATCCGGTGTAAAGCAACTGTACTTTCTCATTTTGTTCTTCTGAAAATTTCAAGCCCGGATCATCTTTGTCAACCCAGTTCTGATCTATCATATTTTGTTTGAATTCAAGTTCCTTTTTTTCTACCAAGCTTCGTTCCACAGATTCCGGTTTATAATCAGTCAAGGTTTTTATGCCATTTATCCCTACACCAAAATCTTTAGAAAGTGACTTTGTTCCATTTTTGTTGGCTACAGTAATTATATCTTCATTGAAAATATATTCATCGCCTGATTTTGTATATGTAACACCTTCAATTCCTGCAGTTGTAAGAATTGCAGCCTCTTTACTATAATACAACCAATCAATAAATTCCAAAAATTTATCGAAATCCTTACGTTTAGCAACCATTGAAGAAATTGCCAAACCACCACCATACTTACTGGTCGGCTTTCCTTTCCTTATACCCTCTGGTCCTGCCATAGGATAAATCAATTCAAAATTAGCATTCTCAAAACCTGCTTCTTTAAGTTCTTTATTGTAGTCCACACAACTACCATAACCAAAAACAGGGACAACAAAATATTTATTTGTCAAAACTTTCTGCTTAAATAACGCACTATCTTGTGTAAATCCTTCAGGATCAATACAACCTGCATTATATAACTTATTCATATAGCCGAGTAATGTCTTATACTGTTCGCTGGTTGGTGCAAAATACCATTCTTTTGTATCATAATTATATGAGTATCCAAACGGCAGTGAATATCCGCCTTTAGTTCCAAAGCTTGATGCAACAAAAGACATTAACAACTTGCCATTATATAAATCTCCAATACCTAAAGAATCCGGATAAATTTTCTTCAATTCAACTAAAGCATCAAACAACTCATCATAAGTTTCCGGAACCTTAATATTATTTTGATCAAAAATATCTTTTCTTATTGCAAATGCATTTGTTCCAACCGGATGTTTTTCAAATGCAGGTAATACATAAAATTTTCCGTCAGCCTCACAAATATCATCAATGGCCGCCTCATCATCAATATATTCTAGATATTTCTTAAAATTTGGCATTTTGTCAATATAATCACTTACAGGCAACAATAATCCTTGTTGAGCATACTGATGTACTTGATTTGCCCATGTATTTGTCAACAAATCCGGAATTTCTCCTGATTGCATAACAATACTTTTTTTTGCTGCATAATCCGATGCAGGTACAACCTGAACATCAAGTTTAACATTTTTTAACTTTTCTACTTCTTTTATTAATGCCCAATTCGCATTATACGGTGAACCGGCATTATCAGAAAATAAGATGCTCACTTTCATAGCTCCATCATCTGATTTTTCTGCACATCCACCAAAACTTAAAACCAACATTATCATAGTTAATATGATAACTAAACTTTTACTTATTTTTTTCATAATAATCTTCCTTTCGCAAATTCTTTTTCCAATTATTAGCCTTTTACTGAACCAATCATCATACCCTGCGCAAAGTATTTTTGCATAAACGGGTAAATACACATAAATGGTGCAAGCGTCAACACGATCGTTGAATATTTTATTGCTTCACCGGTGCTTTCTTGATTTTTTAACAATTCTTCTGCCATATTAGAATTTGTTGCTATCTGCTGTGCATTAAACAACATATTCCTTAACAACAGAATGACAGGATATTTATCATTATCCCTGAAGTAAATTAATGGACCAAACCAGTTATTCCATTGTCCAACCATAAAAAACAATACCATTGTTGCGATAATTGGTTTTGATAAAGGAAGAACTATTCTTAAAAAAGTCCCAAACTCTCCCAATCCATCAATTTCTGCAGCCTCATTTAATTCTTTTGGTAAAGACTTAAAATACGTCATCATAATCATAACATTAAATGGTGCAACAGCCCCCGGCAATGTAACCGCCCAAACTGTATTATACAAATTCAATGCTTTTACCAACAAAAACATCTGTATCATTCCACCCGAAAACAACATTGTGAACATAACCGCTTTTTTTAAAAACGGAATTCCCGGCAAATCACTTTTTGAAAGCGGATAAGCTGTTAGCGAAGTTAACACCAACGAAATTATCACTTGTACCGCAGTATAAACAATCGTATTTAAATAACCCCGCAAAAAAGATGGATGATTTATTATAGTTTTATAGGCAGATAATGTGAATCCTTTAGGCAAAAGATTTACCTGTCCTGATAGAATATAGTTTTCCGAACTAAACGACAACGATAAAACATTAAGAAACGGATATCCTATCACTATTAATATCAAAATCATCAAAGTCATATTAAAAATATCTAATGATTTATCAGTCCCATGCAATTTCATATTACCAAACACCTCCCTTATCACCATAAAGATTCTTCAGTTACTTTTGCACTAATTTTATTTGTAATAGTTATCAAGAATAAGCTGATTACAGACATAAACAGGCTTACAGCTGTGGAATAACTATAACTCCCATCAACGATACCTCTTCTATATACATATGTACCAATTACATCTGCTGTATCTCGATTAAGACTATTCATCAAAAGCAAAACCTTCTCATAACCAATAGATAACATATTACCAACAGCCAAAATAAATGTTATAACAATTGTAGGCATTATGCCTGGAATAGTAATATTTAACATCTGTTGAAATTTTCTGGCTCCATCTACTTTTGCAGCTTCATATAATTGTATGTCCACACCAGATAATGCAGCTATATACATAATAGCATTCCATCCCATATTCTGCCATATATCTGTAATTATATAGATAGGTCTAAAACATTCAGGTTTCGCCATATAGTTTATCGTTTCCATCCCCATTTTTACCCGAACCATATTCAAAATTCCATTTGTAGGCGATAATATTTGCGAAGCAAATCCTACAACAACAACTATAGAGATAAAGTGAGGTAAATATGATACTGTTTGAACAACTTTTTTGAATTTGTTGTATCTTAATTCATTTAGTAATAGTGCAAAGACTATTGGTATTGGAAATGATATACACAATACTTCAATACTTAAAATAACCGTATTCTTTAAAATATTATAGAAATTCGGCTCTGATAAAAATAATTTAAAGTAATGCAATCCCATCCACTTTTCACCTAAAAATGGACATACAACAGTATATTTTCTAAATGCAAGTAACGTACCTATCATTGGCACATACTTAAAAATTATAAAATATAATGCAGGTAAAACTAGCATTAAATATAGTGCATAATGTTTTTTAACAGTTTTTAATGTTCTATTTTTTTTCATCATTTTATTCTTCCTTTATTTTCAATCCAAACACATCTATTATCATTATCCCAGGAAACTGTACAACCTAATTTTTCAAAGATACTTCTTAAGGGTATATACACACGCCCATTTTTCAAATAAGAACTCACATCTGTATAATGCTTTTCATTATTAACAAAAAACCAATTTGCGTTTATAGGCATATAAATGTCAATATCGGAATACTTGATTATAGCTGCCTGACTGTTTTCTAACCAGTCAACTTCCGCTCCTATAGTTTCAACAATTTTCCGCACCGGAACCATTACTCTATCTGAAGAGAATTCAGGCTCAGAATCGAAGAAAATAATATTTCCATCTATAAATACCCTTACTTTATCATCCTGCGTTTTTATTTTATCTTCAACTTTTTCATTATCGGAAATTGTAATTTCTGCACCTTCAATGTTTAAATTAGAATTTGGTCTTCCATATGAAAAGCCTCGCCCATTAGTACCTATGTAAACTACACCAAATTCCTGTCTGTCCGCACCTATACATGTTGGTTCATCACCAATCATATGCTCGTCATCGTTGATTCTGACCCAACTATTCCCCATATCAACAGACATGAAAATACCGGTCTCTCCTTTTACTTCACCGTACAAAAACGCAGTTGGATTTATTCTTCCCGTTGCCGGTTTTCCAAATGCTATCATATAAGCCCTTGTGACACCCGGTAGTTTTGTCATTGTAGTTCCGTAATCACTTGAAGTATAAATTCCATCAAAACCCAAAGCCACCCAAACATTACCTTCCATATACGGCACTGCCCTGACAAATGATCTATTATATACAGGCAAATTACTTATTTTTTGTTCAAAACTTACTGCACCATCTGTACTAACATAGAACTTACCATCTGAATATCCATAGAAGACGTCTGGTTTAACTCTGTCAGAGGAAAAATTATAAGACCATGAAAAACGCGAAGAAATTAAGTTTTCCGGTTCGCCTTCACACTCATTCCACGTTTTTCCCATATC
>CAKVOK010000068.1 GCA_934792465.1 uncultured Clostridia bacterium
TCGGTTTCGTCTGCCTGCGTAAACGGAACGTGTGAAGGCAGTGAAGTACTTGCTTATGATACAACGCACCACTGGAGGCAATGCAGCCTTTGCGGCGACACGAAAACCAACACAAAGGTAAAACACGATTTTTCGCTGAACTTCTATGCCTGCTGCTCTGACGGATGCGAATATCAGAAAATCGCCACGCCGGCAATCGGTACGGTCGGCGGCAAAGAGCTTGAATGGGACTACCTTACTTATATAAACGGCAGAGCAAAATATTACGCCGCAGATGAATTTACGGCAACGCTCGGCGAAAAGCTGGTGATTCCCTATACGCTGGTAAGCGGCGATAATGTAAAAATGTCGATTATCGACCCCGAAACGGGCATGAAGATAAATCCGCGGCAGAGCACGCCGTATTGGAATATGTATGCCCAGCAGCTGGTAACATACACAAAAGACAGCGTTATTTTGGATTTACAGGAGCCGGAGTGCCAGCGTCTGTTCAAGCACTTGTACGGTCAGTGCGGCAGATATGAATTTATCCTGCGCGCACATAACGAGCTTGGAAATTATGAGGCATACTACAACAGCGACGTGCGGTTCTTTATCAACCTGCCGCACGAAACGGATGAGTGGCAGATGAACGAAACGCAGCACTGGAAGATTTGCTCCAATTCTGATTGCCCCGACGGCGGCAAGCGAGTGAATATCGGCGCACACGACTGGCGCCACGGCGATGCCTGCGTTTCCTGCGGAAGAGTCCGCCCCGTGCGCATCACCTGGCAGACGACCGACCTAAAGCCGACCTATCGGCACGGACGTGATGACAACTTCGTAAAGCTTTCGGTCAAGGCACGAGGCAATAATCTTACCTATCAGTGGTACAGAGCTTATTACGATTCCAACGGAAATGTTAAGTTATCTAATATCAGTGAAATAACGGATGACCCCGCAAACGGTCATGCGGGCACAAAAACCGATACACTGACCGTTGGGCTGTATGACGCAATGTGCGGCGAGGTTTTACGATATGAGGATGAATTCATGTTTGCCTGCGTTGTCACGGGCGACGGCGGTACGGTGCAGTCCAAGCCGATTTGCATTACTCCGCAGCACGACACCTCGTCTTATTATTACAGAAATGATTATATATATACAAAGAATTGGACAGACAGACATATGGTACTGTGCCAAAACTGTCACGAAGAATTTTATTTGCAGTCGCACACGCCGGGTTATTGGAAAACAACCAAGGAGCCGACTACGGAGGCAGAGGGCGAGCAGACCTATTACTGCGCAGACTGCGGCTTAACAAGGCAAACCAAGACAATTCCCAAGCTTGCCGCACCGCATACGCACAACTTCACCGTGGTGGCGCATGACAGCATTGCGCACTGGAATACCTGCTCCGATGAGACCTGCAGACGCTCCGACAACTCCTACGTTCGCCATACATACAGCGACTGGGTGACCGTTACGGCACCGACAACATCTGCACCGGGTCTTAAGAAACGTGTTTGTACTCAGGCCGGCTGCTGGAACGAGCAGACCGCATCTATAGCATCGCTGACGCATGTATGCTCTTTTGCAAACAGCTCTTATACGCATGATGAAAACAATCACTGGCTGAAGTGTGAGAGTGACGAGTGTTCCAATACGCTCCGCATGTCGCCGCACCGCTACAATCAGATGGTATTTCCAAAAAAACCGACTCTGACCGAGGAGGGAATCGGCCGTCACGTCTGCTCCGTATGCTTATATGAAGAGAAAGTCGTAATTCCGAAGCTTGAACCCGAACCTGCCTTGCGGCTGAGCGCTCAAGCCGGCGAATATCGCCTATACGCATCAAACGGCGGACTTTCCGCATGGGTTTGGGTAGCAAGCTATAAAAACGGACGGATGATTGACATAAAAAGAGAATTTATCCGCAAATCAGAGCGTCCGATACTCGACATTCCCATAAGCGACATTGAGCTTAATGTTTCGGATGCGGATGAGATTAGGGCATTTATATTCAGCTATAATAATATGATAAAACCGCTATTGCCGGCAGAAAAGTATGTAATTTCCGACAAACCGATTTTGCGGCTGTACGGCGAAAAAGAGAGTTATCGCATCTATGCTTCGAACTGCGGTCTTGAGGCGGCGGTTTTGGTCGGCAGCTATAAAAACGGACGGCTTGCAGACGTAAAAAAATGCAATCTGAGCAAGGCGGATCCGATACTCGACAGTTCTCTCGACAAGATTGGATTGAATATTTCGGGTGCGGATGAGATTAGGGCATTTATATTTGACAGTCATGAGAAGATAAAACCACTCTCATCTCCGGAAAAATTGAAAATAACCAAATAATTGATGAGGAGGAACTTTTGTGAATATAAAAAGAAAATTGCTGTCCTTTTGGCTTGTCGGCATTATGGCATTAACGGTTCTGCCGCTCTCGGCGTTTGCGGACGGCGAGGCGGCGGAAACACCGCCGCTTGATGCGGACGGATATTATCTTTTGGACAGTCCTGAGGATTTATATTGGTTTTCCGGCTTTGTAAACGGAAGAAGCAATATAAATGATAAAGTTAACGCACGCCTTGCGGCGGATATCGACTTAAATCCGGGCGTATCCTTTGCATATAACAGCGAAACGGGTAAAATAACCGCTGCAAAAGGCGAGGAAAGCTTTCATCTCGGATCCGGGCTGAACGGCACGACGCTCGGTGCTCCCGATGACGGCGAAACACTGTTTGAACTAAATAAGTGGACGCCGATCGGCAATGGGGGAATGGCATATGTCGGAACCTTTGACGGAAACGGCCACACCGTAAACGGTGTTTACGTGAACGATAAAAATATAGGCTATGCAGGATTTTTCGGACTTATCGGCGACATAAATGCGAATAACAAATACAGCGGTTATGTGAAAAATCTTACGATAGGAGAAAACTCCCTTATTCTCGGTTATGAATGCGGAGAGAGCGGCTCTACGGGCGGAGTTGCCGCAACGGCAATGAGTATCGATACGCTCGAAAACTGCATAAACCGTGCGACAGTTGCCGGAAAAAGCAGTTATGTTCCATTCGACAGCAGTGCGTCAAGAGTGGGTATGGTCGGCGGCATTGTCGGTTGTATGGCGGGAAAAGCGGAAAACTGCGAAAACTACGGTACGGTTATCAGCGATAATTATGCCGGCGGAATCGCCGGAAATCTGACCGGCGGCAGAACAAACACCTATGCTCGGGCACATGTATCGCTTGAAAATTGCCGGAACTACGGCGAGGTTTACGGCAACGAAGCCTTTGTATCCCCAACCGAAACAAGCGGTCATGCGGGCGGTATCGTCGGAAATTCGGGCGGCGGCAGCACGGCAGGCTGCGACGGCGGCATTATTGCAGGCTGCGTCAATTTCGGAAAGGTTCGTGCAAGCGGCGCTGCCGGAATTGTATATCAGGCGAGAGAAGGGACCGGAATTCAATATTGTGCAAACAGAAGCGAAGTTGCGGCGACTATGGTTGCCGTAGGGCTTGTCGGACAGATTGATTGGGGCGGCTGCACATTGGAATCGAGCTATACCGCCGGAAATGTTACTTTAAACGGGAAAGGCGGAGAAACGGCGATTGCATATCCGATTGCAGGCATAGTAAAGTATTTCATGGGGCAATACCCAAGTTACACCGTAAAAAAGTGCTATAACGACAATGATGTATTTCCCTGTGATGAGAACAACGCTCTTGCCGGTGCAAATATAAATATGATTGAGTGCTACAGTGTTGCAACCTCTGTTTTTGCAAGCGGAGAGCCGGCATATAAAATGGGCTCGTGGTATGGTTTGCGTTGGAAACAGGATTTGCCGATTCCTCAAGAGGAAGGAAAGATACCGCAAACATATCCCGATATTATAGGTACACGAAATGTATATAAGAATACCCGCTATTGCTGCCATACCGATTCGAGCAACAAGGAAGCGCACAAAACGATTTTCTACTCCAATAGGGAGGGAAATATCACAGATGAGCATATTATCGGCGCCGAAGGCTTTTGCACACACTGCGAAACGGATTTCAGGACGCCGAATATAGTGCCGGACAGTCTTCGTGAAGCAACAACGCGCATATATTATGATGTGGATATCAAAACGGAGGGTACTCCGACCGACGGTTTAAAATTCGATATTGTTACAAGCGAGAATGATGACACGGAGCCGGAACGACCGAACTGGCTGCATATATATAAGGCTGATAATTTGCTGAATTTGTACGGAACACCGAATGTGGCGGGAACCTTCACATTTACCGTTAAGGCAACCAACGCAAACGGCTCGTCCTACAAGACATATACTCTTCGGGTAAACGAAAACCCGATTGAAGAGTTTGCAATTACAACAAATTATCTTCCGCACGGAAGTCTGGGGAAACAATATGAAGCACAGCTTGAAACAAATTCAAAGGAGCCGAAGGCGCAGATATACTGGAGTATCGAAAAGGGCTATTCTTTGCCGACAGGACTTGCGCTTGATGAGAAAAGCGGAAAAATAAGCGGCATCCCGGAGGTAACCGGACGCTTTATCTTATCCGTAACAGCAGAGCGCAACTACGGAAAAGAGTGGGATATCGCAAACAAAAAGCTGATTTTGAATGTGTATGACGACACGCCGCCGGTTTACGAGAACTCCATAGTCTACGACGGAAGAACGGTTTTTGTCATCTGCGAGGAAAGCGGGACATATACGGTTGCTTTTGCAAACTATGATAAGAGCGGAAAATTATCCGGGCTGAAAGCCGTAGCACAAGAATTTGCACAGGGCTATAATACCGTGAGTATGCCGAACGGTATGCAGTTATCCGCCGGCAGCAAGCTGTTTTTGCTGGAAAGTATCGAAACCATGAAACCTATGTGCCGTACATTCACGGTTGATGATATTAAAAAGTAGGGTTCGATGCGGTTTTTGCCGCAGAGTCATTGATGAGCTTGTGTTATGAAACAACGCAGTAAGAGTAAAAAAACGAGTATTATCCATTTTTAAAATGTGGATATAAATAAAAAAATTTAAGGAGGTTCGTTATGAAAGGAAAAAGTTTTTTGAAGGTCACGGGGATTTTGATGATTATCAGCGCAGCATTCGGTATCATCGGCGGCATTGTTGCAACAATAGGAGCGGGTGCTTTGGCGGCAGTTCTTGAAACGAGTGCCGCAGGGCTTGTGTTTGCAAGTGTTCTTATTCTGGCAAGCGCAATATTCCAGCTGATTGCCGGAATTATGGGTGTGAAACACTGCGACAACGCCGAAAAGGCACAGAGCTGCTTGATTATGGGTGTTTTGGTGGCGGTTTTGAGCGTTGCGGGAAATATTATTTCAAATGTTTTGGGCAGCAGCTTTAACATTACGAGCTATATCACAGGCTTGATTATTCCGGCTCTGTACATAGTCGGTGCTGTCAGAAACAAATCAGAGGCTTAAGCCTAAAAATGTCCGGGTATTCCTGCCGCCGGAAAATAAGTGGCAGGAACATCCGGGCAAAAAGGAAGTGAAACAGAATGGATACAATACAAAACTATAAATGCCCCTGCTGCGGAGCTTCGCTGATTTTCCAAAATGAGTCGCTGCACTGCGATTCCTGCGGAAATGATTTTGAGCTTGATGCCATGCGTCAAATAGACGATGTCGGAGCACAAATGCAGGGTGAATCAAAATATGACTGGGAACATTACGAGCCGAGAAGCTATGAAGGCGGCGATGAGATAGAGCTTACGGGCTATACCTGTCCGTCATGCGGTGCGGAGATTACGGGCGATGACACCATGGGTTCCACGGTCTGCCCGTATTGCGGCGATGCTGCGGTTGTCAAGAGCCGGTTTGAGGGAACGCTCCGTCCCGACTATATCATTCCGTTCAAAGTGGATAAGAAGTCGGCAATGACAAAATTTGAAGCGGATTTCAAAAATGCACCGTTTCTGCCGGATGCGTTTAAAGTCAGAAAGAAGATAGAAGAAATGGCAGGCGTTTATGTCCCGTTTTGGATGTTCGACTGCGACTGCAATGCGGCGATTACCTACAGTGCGCAAAGAGTTTCAAGCTGGAGCGACGCAAATTATCACTATACCAAAACAGACAATTACAGACTTTTCAGAAGCGGCAGCGTGGGATTTGCAAACATTCCGGTAGACGGCTCGAAAAAAGCGGACGATGCATATATGGAGGCGATTGAACCCTTCAGATACGATGACGCTGTTGAATTCAACGGTGCGTATCTCTCCGGATATATGGCAGACAAATACGATGTTACGGCAGAGGAAAGCATAGAAAGAGCGAACGAGCGAGTTAAGACTTCGACCGTTTCGGTGTTCAGGGAAACTACAAGCGGCTATGCGGCGGTGATTCCCGAAAGCACAAAAATCAGCTTTTCCGGCGGAAAAATAAGATATTCGCTGCTGCCTGTATGGATGCTGAATATTCAATACATGAACAATACATATAAATTTGCCGTTAACGGGCAGACCGGCAAGGTTGTCGGCGAATATCCCGTTGACAAGGGTAAAAAATGGCGGTATTTCGGGAAAATTGCAGGTTTGGCATATGCTGCTGCGGCGGTCATAGCATATTTTCTGCTGCGATAGGGAGGTGAGTGTGATGAAAAGAATTGTTATGCTGACGGTAACTGCTCTTTGGCTTTTGACCGCACTCCCTGTCTGTGCGGAATTTGAACAGCCTCCGATTTTGGACGAGGCAGGGTATCTGACAGGGGAGCAGAAAGCGGAGCTCTCGCAAAGGCTTGAAAAAATTCGTGAAAAATACAGCTTTGACGTTGCGTTTGTTTCGGAGAAAAGCCTCTCTGCGGTTGATGCGCAAAGCTCCGCAGACGATATTTATGATTATAACGGCTATGGGTACGGCGAAGATTATGACGGTATTCTCTTTTACATAGCGGCTGCCGAAAGAAAGTATCACTTTTCGGTCTGCGGCAGCGGCGAGGTGATATTTAACGAAAACGGTCTTAAATATCTCGAAAAAAAGATTGTGCCATCCTTGAAGGAGGACGACTTTTACACAGCGGTTAAAATATATGCCGACTGCACCGAAAAGCTTTTGGAGATGGCGGCAGAGGGCAAGCCGTTTAACAAAAGTCAGCACAGCACAAAATATATTCTGTGCGTAATAGCGGGGGCGTGTATTCTTCCTATTCTGCTTGCATATTTTATGATGTATAAAAAGCTTGCCGAAATGAAAACGGCCGTTAAAGAGGACAATGCCGCAAATTATATAAAACCGGGCAGTATGAACCTTGATTTTTCAAGAGATATATTCCTGTACAGTACGGTAACAAAAACAGAAAGAGAAAAGTCTGACTCCGGCAGCCATACATCGTCGTCCGGAAGAAGTCACGGCGGAAGAGGCGGCAGCTTTTAAAAACAAAATTTTAAGGAGGAAAACATTATGGGATTCGGAGATTTTTTCAAAAATATTTTCGGTAAAAAAAATTGTGCGTTATGCGGCAAGGAATGTGGCATGATGCATCGTTCAAAAATCAAGAACAAGGAATTTTTATGTGACGATTGCGGAAATCTGTGCTCAAAGTACATTAGGCTGAGCGAGCTGACATGGGACGAAGTCAAGGGACATATAGAATATATGAAACGGCAGAACAGACTTTTTGAGGAGGTCTATTCCAAAGAAGGAAAGAAAGACACATACCCTTCGTCGCTCAAGGAAATGGGCATTGAATTTTGCGATGACTTGGGAATGTTTCGGATTAAACACAGAAGCAACACGGGCAGAGGCAAAATGAACGAGCTTTTCCGCTACGATCAGGTGGCAAGCTATGAAGAATACATAGATGAAACACCGGCAAGCGAGCCGGGCAAGCAGCCGGAGTTTAAAGAATGCGGTCTGAAAATCAAGCTTTTGGGCGGAAATATGAACGGGGTAAATACGGACAACAAAAAAGGACTTCGTCCGCATCCGTATATCAAGCGTGAGCTTAAAATCTGTTTCAGCAAAAAGGATCGTTCGGATTTGCAATATGCGCATAATGCAAAAAGAAAATTTGACTACATTTTCGGCATTCACGACGATGAAAGAGGCTTGTTCGGATTCGGAAGGAGCAAGGCCGAAAAGAGAGAGGATGCGGCGGCAATCGGAATGGCGGCGGCATTCGGAACGGCATTTAAGGCGGCAACAAAGGGAGAAGACGCTATAACGGAAGAAGACAGAGAAAAGCTTAAAGAAGGCATAAATGCCGTAAATGATGCCGCAACGGGCGGAATGTCGGTTTATACAAGACGTGCGGACGAAGCCGAAGCAAAAATACAGTAACAGGAGGAGGCAGATATGAAAAAAGTATCCTTATCGGTAATAATACTGCTGATTATAAACTGCACCGTTGCTTGTGCAAATTGGGAAACTCTGAAATCATCGGACGGTGTATACGAATATACAAAAGACGGAGTGATTACCGCCTATTACGGTGATAAGATTGCTTCGTTCCTGTCCGAAATAGACGGCACAAAAATCAATGAAATAGGCGTTATGGCATGCTTTGATCTCGACATTACCTCGGTATCGGTAGAGGAGGGAATAGAGCTTATAAACACAAATGCTTTTGAAGGCTGCAATGCCGACTATGCGTATATTGCCGCAAGCGTTAAAAATATAGGCGAGCGTGCGTTTGCAAATTGCTCAAAGCTTCAGGAGGTTGCATTGTGTTCGGAGGATATAGTGCTTGACAACGATGTATTTGCGGGGACGGGTTTTATCCGGTTTGATATTCCGTGTACGGCGGATGAGCACGTTATGTATGACAAAATTTCGGACGCAAAGGGAGACGGAAATTTTAGTTTTTCGCTTATACACGGTGCACTTACCGAAAGCATGGAAGAAAAAGATATATACGGCGAAAATATGATTTACTGCGAGGATTGCGGATTTAAGGGGAGCAAGTATTTGGAAGATATCAAATTGCCGTTTTCGGATATATCGGAGGATGCATGGTATTACCCTTATGTGCAGACGGCATACAGCTTCGGCATAATAAACGGCAAAAGCGAAACGATATTCGACCCGAATGCCGGGCTGACGTGTGCGGAGGCAGCGAAGATTGCGGCTGTCATTCACAACAAAAACCGCTACGACGGCGAAGAAGCGGACTTTAGTCCGACAGGCTCAAACTGGTATGACGTTTATGTGGATTATTGCTATGATAATGCCATACTTGAGGATTATATAATTTTCGACTGGGAACAAAACGCAACGCGTGCACAGATGGCATATTTGTTTTCGCGGTGCGACACGGAGCAATATTTTATAAACGATGTTCCGATTACGGATATTCCGGATGTTTACGATACAACGCCGTTTGCTTATGAAATTTTAGACCTTTACAACAAGGGGATTGCTGTGGGAAGCGATGAATATATGGCATATCATCCGGATTCACAGGTAAAAAGAAGCGAGGCGGCGACACTTATTTCACGGATTCTCTGCTATGATATGAGAATTGGACTGCCGAAAGGGTGATTAAGGTGAGGCTCATGAAATTAATTGCAATATTTACGCTTATTGCCGGTCTTTTCGGATGCAAGACTCCGGAAAAAAAGCTTTTTATTCTGGACGGTCCGGGTATGGTGTATGTTGATAGTGAGCATCGTACGGAATACGCAAATACTCTTCCGTTTGATGAGATTGATGATACACCCTATTGGGCTGTTGTATATCTCGGAAACGGCGAGACCGGCAAAAATGCGGCAAATGAATGCATAGAAAAGCTTTTTTCGGAGCTTTCCGAGAAAAAGCGCAGGGCAATCGGTCATTTTGAATACGGCGGTGAAAAATGGTATCTTGTTATTCCGCGGTACGGTGAAGAAAACGAACTGATTCAAAACGGCGATAAGAAAAATTTGCGGAAAGCATATGACGGCACGCCGTATACGATAAACTGCGGAAACGATGTGGAAATTCATATCTCCATATACGGCGGACACAGAATCACACTCGATACGGATGAAAACGGCAGGCTGATATGTACGCCTGATATATGGGATATAACAGAGTATAACTAAATTAAGCTGTCCTCCGCCTCTTTAGGCGGCGGGTTCCGCTTAATTTTTTCAGCGGCGGATACAATCTCCCGCTGAAAACGTTGAATGACGGGGCTAAAGCCCCTTATTGAACTAAATTAAGATGTCCTCCGCCTCTTTAGGCGGCGGGTTCCGCTTAATTTTTTTCAGCGGCGTGATACAATCTCCCGCTGAAAACGTTGAATGACGGGGCTAAAACCCCTTATTGAAAGAATAAAAGATTTGAGAGGAGAACAGAATTATGGGACTTTTAAAAGCGGGAGTAGGGGCGCTTGGCGGTGTTTTGGCTGACCAATGGAGAGAATTTTTCTATTGCGAAAGCTTAGATGCGAATACGCTTGTGGCAAAAGGAGAAAAGCGCACCGGGAAAAGGAGCTCTAACACAAAGGGCAGTGACAACATTATTTCAAACGGTTCTATCATCTCGGTAAACGAGGGGCAGAGCATGATTATCGTGGAATCGGGCAAAATTGTTGAATTTTGTGCCGAGGCGGGCGAATTTGTCTACGACACTTCCACGGAGCCGAGCATTTTCTGCGGCAACTTGGGCGACGCAATTAAGCAGAGCTTTGCGCAGGTCGGCAAGCGATTCACATTCGGCGGTGAACCGGGTAAGGATCAGAGAGTTTATTATTTTAACACAAAGGAAATTACCGGCAACAAGTTCGGCACTCCGTCCCCGGTTCCTTTCCGCGTTACAATAGATGAGTCAATGAACTACAAGCTGTCGGTGGATTTAAGATGCAACGGCGTTTATTCCTATAAAATAGCCGACCCGGTTATGTTTTATACGAATGTGACGGGCAATGTGGAATATGTTTACGACCGTTCGGAAATTGACGAAATGCTGAAGAGTGAGCTTTTGGATGCTCTCCGGCCGGCATTTGCGCAGATTTCGGCAATGAAAATAATGTATTCCGAAATCCCGGCGCATACCAAAGAGGTTACAAAGGCTCTTTCGGATGAGCTTAAAACGGAATGGAAGGAAAAACGGGGCATTGAGCTTTTCACCGTGAGCATTAACGGCGTATCTATCCCGGATGATCAGAGAAAGAAGATTACCGAGTGGGAGGAAAACGTCATGACGACAAATCCGAATATTGCGGCGGCACGTATTGTCGGCGGTCAGACAGACGCAATGAGGACGGCGGCGGCAAACGAAGGCGGCATGGGCGCAATGGGCGGCTTTTTCGGAATGTCAATGGCACAGAATGCCGGTGGTATGAATGCGGGAAATCTTTTCGCCATGGGGCAGCAACAGCAGCAACAGCAGCAGCCTCAACAACAGGCACAGCAGCCGCAGGCGGCAGGCTGGAGCTGTGAATGCGGTCAGACGGGCAATGCCGGAAAATTCTGCATGAACTGCGGAAAACCTCAGCCGCAGGCAGACGGCTGGACCTGCTCGTGCGGCACGGTAAACAAGGGTAAATTCTGCCAAAACTGCGGAAATCCAAAGCCTGCCGGCGCACCGCTTTATAAGTGCGACAAATGCGGATGGGAACCGAAGGATCCGACAAATCCGCCGAAATTCTGCCCGGAATGCGGCGACATATTTGATGATAACGATAAACAGTAAAATTGCGACAGCAAAAACCATGTAATGAATAAGAAAAGGAGCAAGTAACAATGAAGATGACAATTTCATCTGTTCCGACAACGTCGGAAGAATTTTCTGCTCTGCCGCAGAATGACCTTTCCAAGCCGGAAAATACCTGTGCAATGTTCCTGTTGGCACTTGCACTGTATCTGAAAGACAGCGATGCGGGTGTTGCCGCACTTAATACACTGAGAGGTCCGAGACCGCTCAGCAATTATGACATTCAGTTTTTAAGAGACCGTTTGCGCGGAAAAAGCTATCTTCCGCTTGCTTATTTTGGCGGTGCAACTCCGGCAAACAACTATGTTCCGAGTACTCCTCTTACCCTCGAAGTTATTGCGGACAGCAGACCGCAGGATATCGAGGAAGGATACCTCCGGTTGTTTTTAAAAACGGCCGGTGCAGACTCTCCGCGACCGATAAAGCTTCGGCAAAAAGGTGATTCCTGGTATTTGTGGGAGTATTCCAGTATTCTTTCCGGGATTCGGATTCCGTCGGCAGAGGATGCGTGGGCATAATTTTATAAAACAAAAAAAGGTTGTTCCGGACATTCACCGCCGGAATACAGCAAAATATTCGGTGATAACGATAAACAATAAAATAATCAGGAGGAATTAAGTATTATGAAAAAGGTATTAGCATTAATTTTAGCAATCGGCATGACATTTTCGCTCGCAGCTTGCGGAGGCGACAAAACCGGGAAAAACGGTGATACAAAGCAGGAAACAAAGCAGGAAACAAAAAAGCTCGACTATGCAAATATGACCGAGGATGATTTGATTAAAGAATTTATCAAGGATCCGCAGAACGTAACCTTGGACGAATTTATAAATCTCGCTTCCACATATTCATATGCAAAAATCAACGATAAGCTTGAGCTTGATGAAAACATAACAAATAAAGCAATTAAAAAGCTTAGGGATAATAAGGCAGCGCTCCCTGCGGCGAAGGAATTTGTAGAGCCTCTCCTTAAAAGCGATTCGCCGCAGGTAAGAGGCTATGCTCTTTCAAATATCAGCACGCTCCTGGGAGTAGGGAAGTCGCATATGGCGTCGGCGAAGGAATTGCTTAAAACCGAAAAAGAGCCGTATGTTATTAAATGTGCGGTAAGAGCTCTTGGCAACGAGGGCGGCAAGGATGCGGAAATCGGCAAATTCCTGCTTGATGCGGCAAAGAACGAAAACGCAGTTGTAAGAAGACAGGCGGCATCTGCTCTCGGAAGCTCATGGAACAAAACTCTTGACGGAGCGGTTGACGCAGAAATCGAACTGATGAAGGATTCGGATAAGGATGTTCGGAAAGCGGCATATGAGTATGCCGGCAGACTCGGCGATGATAGGGTGGTTGCGCCCATTGCGGAAATGCTGAAAAACGAGGCTGACGCAGACCTTCATTCAAGCGGCGTAAGAGGACTTGTTTGGCTGTGGTACGATTATCCGGCGCACGAAAATACAAGCGAAGCGGCATACAGGGCTACGATAGACTACTTTAAAACCACACCTGGCAACGACAAGGTTCCCGCATGGGCAGCTGTGACAAGCTTTACAACCAAATCCGAACGGAATTATGCAGCATGGAGGGAAAAAGCAACATATTTCAATACAGATGAACTTTATGAAGTCATGCTCGGACTTGTGAAAAACGAAAACTTAGGCCGCATGACGCGCGGATATGCCTGCAAGCCTGTTGCGACACACTGCACAAAAGAGCAGTTTGAAGCATTCGGCGAGGTTGTAAATGCTCTTACCGATAAAGATGCGAAATTTATACAGCAGGAATATCAAAATCAGGCGAATAAGCTTAAATAAGCGATAGAACGGGGGAATAGGCCATGAAAAAAATAATCGGCGTTATACTGATTATAGGCGGCTTGCTCTTTGCCTCCCTTGCGGTAAAAGCTCTGTTTGCCGCCCCGAAAGCCCAAGAAAAAATAATGTCTGCGGTAACAATCAAGGATGGAAAGATTCTTTCCGAAAATGAAGGAAAGCATGTAGTCGTTTCGGGAACGCTGAAACCGGCCGAACAGCTTCAGGACCCCATAACGGGCGTCAAGCTTCCCGGGGTAACGGCGAAAAGAATTGTTTGGACTTATAAACAGGATAGCGGCAGCGATGATGAAAAAGTGTGGGACTGGCATCCGGAGAATACCGACTACAGCGAAAAGGCGAATTTCGGAATCAATGCAGAGATACTTACGACAACCATGCTCGCCGCACCTACCTTGCTCGGTGAGTTTAAGGTAGAAAGCAAGCTGCTTAATCCGCTTATAAGAACTACGGAATTTAGGAACTATGACGAGTCAAGCCTTAAAGCGGGCTGGAAGCTGCTTTCGGGCGGAAAAGAAAGCCGCTACTGCGTTTCGAAAGAAAAATATCTGCCGAAAAAATCAACAGGTTTGTACTCAACATCGGGATATGGATCTCAAAAAGTATCCTACGATATCGTTTCGCCGGATGATCCGCTCAAATATACAATTCTCGGCATACAAAAGGGCGATACCATTATAAAAGCCGAGGACATTGATTCAGTGACAACCTTTAAGGGAATTATGACAGCGGAAGAGTTTGCCGCTGAAAACAAAAAAGGAGTGCGCAGCGGCTCGATTTTCGGAATAATCGCAGGTTTGCTGCTTGCCGCTGTCGGAGTGGGAATGATAATATTGCGGAGGCAGTAAAAATGGGGACAAATAAAAAATTATTTTCAGGCAGCGGAACATATATTTCAAAAACGGCAATTGCAAAGCTTACATTGAAAAAGCACATACAAATGATTATAGGCGGATTCTTCACGGCGGTTTTTCTCTTTGGAATTATTTCGGGGGTTACAGGATACAACGAAAAGCTTCGTGATAATTTGATTACCAATATAGTCATGATTATTCCGTCTGCACTGCTTTTGATAAACGGTATTAAAAACGGCAGAATGGCAGGGCTTGCACTCCGCTACGATTCCATATTCATGTGCGACAATGACGGTACGGTTACTGTCGGGGAGCTGGCAAAGCAAGCCGGAAAGCCTCCGTTTAAGGTGCTTTCCGAGCTTGAGGTGCTTTTCCGCAAGGGTGTGTTCCGCGACTGCACTCTGCAAAAACAGGGTATGCCGTGCGTGTTTCTTTCGGGAAGAGAGGGCAGCAAAACAAGCTTTGTCAACGTTGTATGCGAAAAATGCAACGGAACGACAAAGCTTCGTGCCGGGACTTCAGGCAAATGCGAATATTGCGGAAATTGGATTTCAGACCGGAATAGAGGATAAATGCAAAACCCAAAAGAATGGAGATGCAAAGTTATATCGAAAGATATTAACGCAGACAAAGAACCCAACAATTCGGATTATACTGTTATTTAATGACTGCTGAACAATTACAAAATGCACTCATATACTAATTTTTTCGGCATTTTGTAATTGTTCAAGT